>JAYWHV010000305.1:0-31916 GCA_043777615.1 Burkholderiales bacterium
CATTTCGTCGGAATCAAACATTTGTCGCGCTTTGGGCTGCGATGCGGCGCGGTACAGGTCCACCTGCTCCAGTGTTTGCACCCATTGGTCGCCGCTTGCGAACTGAAAATAGACTTTGGCGGGGGCGGCGTACTGGATCCACTTTTCCGGGTCGAGCGGCTCGATGGAGGCGAGATAGCCGATCCACGCATCTTTGTCGAACGCCTCCCGGAATTTCTTGGCTTTGGCTTGCTCGGTGACCTGCAGCCAGCCGCTCGGCTTGCCCGGCGGGCTCATGAGCACGAGCGCATCCACGCGCTTGTCAACGCCCGCGACCAGCACCGCCGCCCACGCGCCGAAACGATGGCCTACGATGGCGAGCTTGTCAATGTTGAACTCGGGCCGCGTCGCCGCCCAGTCCATCGCGCGCCGGACGTCGATGACTGCGGCTCTGATCGTGTCGGCGTCGCCCGCGTTGTTATTGGCGCGATGAACATAGGGCTGCTTGAACGGCAGCTCGACCAGGAGCGACGCGAAACCGCTCGCCGCCAGCGCTTCGGCTTCCTGCACAAATATCGCGCGCTTCACCTCGTTGCCCTCGCGATGCAGCCAGAGCACGGTCGGGTGACGGCCCTTGCTGATCGGCGCGACCACGGTCAACTCGATATCGCCGCCGCCCTCGGCGTCGGCCGGGCGCACCAGCTTCCACTCGGTGACGTCGCAGCATTTGGCTTTCCGCAACACTCCGCCCGCCATCGCGGGAACGGTTGCAGATTTGCTGTAGTCAAACAGTTTGGCCTGCTCCGGCGGGGCTTTTTGAGCATAAGCCACGTTGGCGAGGGCCATAAAAACTAAACTAGGCGCTACTACGTTGATAGCGCAAATTGTGCTTCGCCAGAGTCGACGCATGAAAGGTTTCTCCTTGATTGAACGACACATCTGCAACACAGTCAGGAATTCCATATGTTGATTCGCCGTCCTTCCGATATTTTGCCCTCCGAGATCAATTCGGAGTCCGAATTTAACGCCCGCCGCGACTGGCTCAAGCAGGCTGCGGGTCTCGGGCTGATCGCCGGATTGCCCACGCTCGCTGCGTGTGAGGCGCAGGCGCAGGGCGCAAAGATCGCTGGCGTAAAGCCTAATCCGGCCTACGGTTTGCCGACCGATGAAAAGCTCAATAAGTTTGACGAACTGAAGAGTTATTGCAACTTCTACGAATTCGGCACCGACAAGACCGACCCGCCGGCGATGGCGAAATCGCTCAAAACGCGGCCGTGGACGGTGGCGGTTGAAGGCGAAGTGTCGAAACCACAGGTGTTCGATATTGATGCGCTGTACAAGCTCGCGCCGCTGGAAGAGCGCATTTATCGTTTCCGCTGTGTCGAGGCGTGGTCGATGGTCATTCCGTGGGTGGGTTTTCCGCTGTCGGAGCTGATCAAACGGGTGCAACCGACCGGCAACGCCAAATACGTTGAGTTCGTGACGCTTGCCGACAAGGCGCAGATGCCGGGCCTGCGCTCGGGCGTGCTCGACTGGCCTTACACCGAAGGCCTGCGCATGGATGAGGCGATGCATCCGCTCACGCTCGTAACGCTGGGCGCGTTTGGCGAAATGCTGCCGAACCAGAACGGTGCGCCGATTCGCATGACGATTCCGTGGAAATACGGCTTCAAGGGGGGCAAGTCCATCGTCAAAATTCGCTTCGTCGAAAAAGAGCCAAAAACCGCCTGGGTCAAGGCGGGGCCGAGCGAATATGGCTTCTATTCGAACGTGAACCCGACGGTCGATCACGCGCGCTGGAGTCAGGCAAGCGAGCGTCGTCTGGGCGAATTCAGCAAACGCAAGACGCTCATGTTCAACGGCTACGGCGATCAGGTCGCGTCGATGTACGCGGGCATGGACTTGAAGAAGTTCTTTTGATCGATAGCGGTTCGCGACGTGCGCTGACGGTTGGCGACCTGGTTCTCCCGTTGATCGCACATCCGTTGTGGCGACAGCGGGGAGCCAGTGAAATCAAGGCATCCCCACTCCTGCTGAGCCCACATCATGACCACCGGAACACCTCTCGTCTACGCCCATTTAGCCACCGTCCTGCCCGCATTCGTGATCGGCACTTACATGATGGTTTCGCGCAAAGGCTCAAAAGTTCATCGCCTGATGGGCAAAATTTATATGGTGTTGATGATGGTAACGGCGGCGATTGCGCTCTTCATCAAAGCGGAAGTAGGGCCGCAGTTTCTGGGGCATTTCGGATTCATTCACCTGTTCTCAATCCTCGTACTGTTTGCCGTGCCCAAGGCTTACTTTGCGGCACGTCGACATGACCGCCGTGCCCACGCCATCAGCATGATCAACGTCTACGTCGGTGGCTTACTCATCGCGGGCGGTTTCACGCTCATGCCCGGCCGACTCATGCATACATGGCTATTTACCTGAACACTTTTCGCTCTCCGTCGCAGGCCTTCGTTCAACGAACCAAATGGTTGTTGATCCTGCTCGGTATGTTGCCGCTGACGCGCCTCGTGGTGGGTTATTTCACCAACCAGCTCGGTGCAAATCCCATCGAACTGATCACGCGCTCCACTGGAACGTGGACGTTAGTCGGACTCGCCGTAACGCTCTCAATCACGCCGTTGCGAAAGCTCCTGAACTGGCCCTGGCTCGTTCGTCTGCGCCGTACGGCGGGGCTCCTGGCGTTTTTCTACGTCTGCCTGCACTTCACGACCTACATCTGGTTTGACCGCTTTTTTGATGTGCCGGACATCATCAAGGACGTGATCAAACGGCCTTTCATCACAGTCGGTTTCGCGGCGTTTTTGTTGTTCATACCGCTCGCTGTCACGTCGAACAACGCCATCATCAAAAAACTCGGCGCGAAGCTCTGGCAGCGCATTCACTACCTCGTGTACGTCATCGCCATACTCGGCGTCGTGCACTACTGGTGGCTGGTGAAAAAGGATTTGACGCAGCCGATTATTTACGCCTGCGTCTTCGCTTTGTTGCTCGGTTCGCGCATCGTCTGGAAGCTGCGCGAGAAGATTGCTCAGGGCAAAAAGGCCGGCGACAAGAGCCTGAGACCGATCGAAAACCAGCGCGCCTGATCGCCACTACCGGCGCGGCCAAAACTGTTGCCGTACGTCGTATCGATTTGCATGCGATCCGGAATCGCCCAAAACCGTATCCCGACCTGATACTGCGACTCGCGGGAGAGTTGACCAAACGCCTCAGCGATCAGGGAAACACGCGAATCGACCTGAATCTCAGCCGCAAGCCCCCAGGTTGCCCGATTTTTCGAAGTTTCGCCCTCACGTAGCCACCCGACGTTGGCGTGCAGGGCCAGACTGTCTTCAAAAAGCGATTTGGAGAGTGGCACATTCACATAAAAGTCGCGCTCGACTTTGCCGCCTTTGATGCCGCTATGGCGGACATGTCCCACCGCCACTGCCGCGCCCCAGCCGTTAGTTTCCATCGGTTTTAGCAATGCTTTCGCCTGAACGACCAGCTGCCTTGAGCTGTCGCCGTCCTCGCGCGCCTGTCCACCCAGGGTGAATTCCATGTCTCCGCCAAAGTTGCAGCCCGGCAGCGCCCAGACTTCGGTGTGAGAGCGGTCCCGCCGCACCCACGATTCCACTTGACAGGAATTTGCGTCTACCACGCGAGCGTCATCAGTGATCAGCGGTCGGGCGGCGTCTGCATCTCGCGCCACAAATATGAGCGCCAACGCCGTAGCAGTGACCGACAGTGCGCGAACAAGCAGATTCATGGGCAGGTCAGTACACTGGGTCGATTAAATGCGCATGCTGCCACAGCCCGGTGCCGACCGTATGACCATCGATCCGGTGTCGGGCATTCACGAAATGCATGTCCTCAATCGGCAAGCCACGACTTCCACGCAACCTCATGCCCATTTCGCATTGATGTCCCGGCCGGTCTGGCTTTCCGGCACGAATCTTTCTAGCATCCAGCCTATCAGTCGCCACAAGCGACACATTTTGCGGTCGAAAGCTCATGAAGCGCGTTTTAGTTCTCGGTGCCGGAATCCTCGGTGTTCATACAGCCTATTTTTTGCGACAACGTGGCTATGAGGTCACGGTCGTGGATCGTCAACCCGGTCCGGCGCTGGAAACAAGCTTCGCCAACGGTAGCCAGATTTCGGTGAGTCAGTCCGACCCGTGGGCGAGCCCGCATGCCCCGTTCAAGATTTTGAAGTGGCTCGGCAAGGAAGATGCGCCCTTGCTGTTTCGCCTGCGAATGGACGTGAACCAGTGGCGCTGGGGTCTGCGCTTTTTGTACGAATGTCTGCCGAGTCGCGCCGAGCACAACACGCTGCAGGCGATGCGCCTGTCCGAATACAGCCGCCGGACGTTGCAGGCACTGCGCCACGAAACCGGTATTCAGTATGACCACGCCGAGGCCGGCATCATGATGATTCATTCGAACCGGCAGAGCTTTGATGATGCGGCCGAGGCGGCGCAACTCCTGATTCGCAATGGTGAGCGGCGTGATGTGCTGACGGTGGTGGAGGCGGTGAAGATTGAGCCGGCATTGACACACACAGCGCCAACGCTGGCCGGAGCGATTTATGCGCCGAACGATGAGTCCGGCGACGCCTACAAGTTCACGATTGCACTGGCAAAGCTTGCGGCGCAAATGGGCGTCGAATTCCGCTATGACACAACGATAAAGCGGATTGACCGCGAAGGCGGCGCGGTATCGGGTGTTGTGGTGAGCGCAGGCGACGGCAAGACTGAAACATTGAAGGCAGATGATTACGTCGTCGCACTTGGCTCGTACTCCACGGCCATGCTCGCGGGTGCGGGCGTTGACGCGCTGATCTATCCCGCCAAGGGCTACAGCGCGACGCTGCCGATCGTGAACCAGCCCGGCGCGCCGCTTGGCAGCATCACCGATGACGAAATGAAGATCGTGTTCACCACGATTGGCAGTCGGTTGCGTATCGCCGGAACAGCGGAGCTCAACGGTTTCGACACGACGCTAAACCCGGTGCGCTGTGCTGCCTTGACCAAGCGCGCCAAACATCACTTCCCCGATCTCTGCGACTGGGACGCGGTCGAATACTGGACTGGTTTGCGCCCGGCTACTCCATCCAATCTACCCATCATCGGGCAGTCAAAACTGAAGAATCTGTATCTCAACACCGGACACGGAACCCTCGGCTGGACCGAAGGCCCCGGATCGGCGAAAGCGCTGGCCGACATCATCGCCGGCACGAAGCCCGAAGTGGAATATGAATTTCTCGG
Source organism: Burkholderiales bacterium (assembly GCA_043777615.1). Taxonomy (GTDB): domain Bacteria; phylum Pseudomonadota; class Gammaproteobacteria; order Burkholderiales; family Casimicrobiaceae; genus Casimicrobium. The sequence continues at coordinate 5,241 of JAYWHV010000305.1, forward strand.
CCAGCCGCGTGCCTAGTAGGCCAGCCGGGCTGATAGCCAACTCGTAAAATCGGCACTCCCCCGCCATTGATCGCGCCCAAGTGAATTCACGCTCCCTCGTTCTCTCATTGACCGCGACCACTGCCGTCGCTGTCGCCACAGCCTCGCTGTTCGCGCTCGCGCAGACTGCGGCCCCTGCCGCCGCGCCCGCCACCGCAGCGCCCGCTATCCTGGAGATTCCGGTTCCCTCTGTCAACGCAGCGGCGTATCTCGTGGTCGAAGCGACCAGCGGTCAGGTTCTCGCCGAACAAAACACGAGGCAAAAACGCGACCCCGCGTCGCTCACCAAGTTGATGACAGCGTACCTTGTGTTCGACGCATTGCATCAAAAACAAATCAGCCTGGGCCAGCGTTTGCGCGTGCCCGAGCGTGCGTGGAAGGCCGAGGGCTCGCGCATGTTTATCGCGCCCGGTGCACCGGTGACGGCCGAAGACATGATTCGTGGTCTCATCATTCAGTCCGGTAATGACGCAGCGATTGCGCTCGCAATTGCAGTGAGCGGAAACGAGGGCGATTTCGTGACGAAAATGAATCGTCAGGCGAAGAAACTCGGCATGGACGACACCCAGTTTTTAAATCCCACGGGCCTCACGCAACAAGGCCATCATTCAACCGCGCATGACCTCGCCGTGCTGTCGCTCGCACTCATGCGCGATTTTCCGCAATACACGAAGTTTTATGCCGAAAAGTCGTTTACATTCAACAAAATTACCCAGGAAAACCGCAACCGATTGTTGTTTCTTGACCCGACCGTGGACGGCCTGAAAACGGGTCACACCGATGCTGCGGGCTGGTGCCTGATCACGACCGTTAACCGTTCGCCGCGCAAGCTGTTGACGGTCGTACTCGGAGCGCCCTCGGACGCAGCGCGCATCAACGAGTCGCGCAAATTGATCGATTGGGCGTTCACGGCCTTCGAAGGCAAACGCCTGTACGAAGCGAAGAAGCCCATCCAGCAATTAACCGTCTGGAAGTCCACTGTGGATTCCATTCCGGTGGGTTTCAACGATGACGTCACAGCCGTCACCACCACAGGAAAGATCTGGGACATCACGACCGAGCTGTCCATCGCCGAACCGAAATTTGGCCCCATTGCGGCCGGTGAAACGGTGGGCTTGCTCAAGGCAAAACGCGCGGGCAATCTGATTTACGAACGCGACATCGTCGCCATGGAATCTGCGCCCGGCGCCCCCATCTGGAAGCGGATGTGGCATTCCGTAGTGCTCTTCTTTAAAGGGTTGGTGAAATGATTTTTTTGAACGGCGCATGGATGCCGATTGAAGACGCCAAGGTCAGCGTGCTGGACCGCGGTTTTATTTATGGCGACGGCGTTTACGAATACGTACCGGTTATCAACGGTAAGCCTTACCGGCTCGAAGGGCATCTGGTTCGCCTGAACAATTCGTGCAAGGAGATTGGCCTGACCAATCCCTACTCAAACGCCGAATGGACGGCACTCGTCAACGAAATCGTCGCCAAGAACGGCGCGCATGATCAGGGCGTCTACTGGCAGATTACACGCGGCGTGGCCAAGCGCGATCACAGTTTTCCGGTGGGTGTCACGCCCACCGTGTTCATGATGTCAAACCCGTTGCCGAAGCTCACGCCCGAGCAGATCGAAAACGGCGTGCCGTGCTACACGTTCCCGGACACCCGCTGGCATCGCTGCCACATCAAGAGCATTTCGCTGCTTGGCAATGTGCTCGCCAAGCAGCATGCGAGTGAGCAGGGTGGTGCAGAAGTCGTGATGCTGCGCGACGGATTTCTGACTGAAGCAGCTGCGTCGAATGTGTTTTGCGTATTCGGTGACACCATTGTTTCGGCGCCCAAGGACAATCACATTCTGGGTGGCATCACGCTCGATGCGGTGTCCGATCTCGCGAAAAAGGCAGGCATGAAGCTGGAGGTGAGACCGGTGCCCGCAGCGGAAATGTGGGCGGCCGACGAGATGTGGCTCTCGTCATCGAGCAAAGGCGTACTCGCGATCACAACGCTCGATGACAAACCTATCGGCAACGCCGCGCACAAAGGCAAACCGGGGCCAATGTTCAAGAAAATGTTTGCCCTCGTTCAAGCGGACTTGTACGGCCATGACTGAACCCACCCGTCCGGCACAGACCCCTGCCAAGGTCGCGGCGTACAAGGACACGCTGTTCGAATTTCCGACGGAATACCCGCTTAAAGTCGCTGGCAAGAACGTCCCGGGATTTGAAAAAACCGTGATCGAGATTGTCAGCCGCCATGTGCTGGATTTCGACCACGCCACCGTCACCGCACGCGAGTCCAAAGGCGGCAAATACCTTGCCGTATCGGTGAGTTTCGTTGCGCAATCCAAGGTGCAACTCGACGCGCTGTATCAAGACCTGACAGATCACGTCGACATCGTCTGGGCGCTGTAGGTCTCTGACTATTTCGCGATGATCATCCGCCAGCTGGGTCGTGTCGACTATCAGGCAACCTGGGAAAAGATGCGCGCATTCACCGATGCGCGCACACCCGAGACCGAGGATGAACTGTGGGTCTGCGAGCACGCGCCCGTGTTCACGCAAGGCGTCGCAGGCAAGGCGGAACACCTGCTCTTCAATCCCACAAATATCCCCGTCATCAAAACAGACCGCGGAGGTCAGATCACGTATCACGGGCCTGGTCAGGCGATGGTTTATGTGCTGTTCAACCTTAAACGCGCAGGTTATGGCGTGCGCGAGATGGTGATGCGGATTGAGAATGCGGTGATCGCACTGCTTGCGAGTCACGGCATTGAGGCATACGGCAAACGCGATGCGCCGGGGGTTTATGTCCAATTTGAACGGCAGGAAGCAAAGATCGCAGCGCTTGGCCTGAAGGTTCGCAACGGCCACACCTACCACGGCCTGGCGTTCAATGTGAACATGGACTTGACGCCGTTTTTCGCAATCAATCCCTGTGGTTACGAAGGTCTGCGCGTGACTCATCTACATGAGCTGGGCGTCGATCTCTCGCTGGAGGGTGCAGGCATGAGCCTCGCGGAAGAACTGCGTCGACAGCTAAGCGCACCCGCCAAGTGAGAAAATAGCCGCATGGACTCGCTCACCACCACCGCCCCAGAAACTGTTACCGCCTCCAACGCCGCTGGCGTTAAGCACAAAGGCGAAGGCAAAACCGCCCGCATCCCGATCAAGGTTGTTGCGGCCCCAATGCTGCGCAAACCTGACTGGATCCGTGTCAAAGCCCCGACGGGTGAAGCCGCAGCGCGCTTCACCGAGATCAAGAAGATCCTCCGTGAGCACAATCTGCATTCGGTGTGCGAGGAGGCGAGCTGCCCGAACATTGGCGAATGCTTTGGCAAGGGCACGGCCACCTTCATGATCATGGGCGACATCTGCACGCGGCGTTGCCCGTTTTGCGATGTCGGCCACGGTCGCCCGAATCCGCTGGACGTGGACGAGCCGAAAAATCTCGCCAAGACCATCGCCGCGCTGCGCCTGAAATACGTGGTGATCACCAGCGTGGATCGCGACGATCTGCGCGACGGCGGTGCCGGGCATTTTGTTGAATGCATCCGGCGGGTTCGTGAGCTTTCACCGCAGACGCAGATCGAAGTGCTGGTGCCCGATTTCCGGGGACGCGTCGACAAGGCGCTGGCCATTCTCGAGGCCGCGCCACCAGACATCATGAACCACAACATGGAAACCGTGCCGCGTCTCTACAAACAGGCGCGCCCCGGTTCCGACTACGCGCATTCGCTGGCGCTGCTGCGTGATTTCAAGGCCAAATTTCCCGCAGTGCCGACCAAGAGCGGTCTCATGGTCGGCCTCGGCGAAACCGACGAGGAAATCCTGCAAGTCATGCGCGACATGCGCGCACACCACATCGACATGCTGACGATTGGCCAATATCTGCAACCGTCACAAGGCCACCTGCCGGTGCTGCGCTACGTGCATCCCGACACCTTCGCAATGTTCGAGCGCGAGGCTTACGCGATGGGCTTCAAGCATGCCGCAGTCGGCGCGATGGTGCGCAGCTCGTACCATGCGGATAAGCAGGCGGATGGGGTTGTGGGATGAGGGATGCAAAGTCCCAAACTCTATTTCTGCCGAGTGAATAGTTAAACCGATGAGCCGGTGGTCAACATGAGCGACCATTCGACTGCCCAAATAGTGGCGCGATTGCTGTCCGATATCGCAGTTCCAACCGCTGTGTTTACGATTTTGCTGAGCGTGCCGCTGATTATCGGTACTTCGCTGGTTACGAGTGACATGGAATTGGTTGGCTTCCTGATGCGTCACTTATGGGTTTTGTCGTTGTGTTTGGCGGCGTGCTTTGGGATCCGGTTCGTTGTTCGTCTGAGGCGTGTGAAGCCGAATCAACCAGCGTAGCCTCGATGCAGCGCAGCGGAATCGAGGATCGTTGATCACGCTTCCGCGATTGCGCTTTGCTTCATCGTGGCAAAAAATCCTGGGCCCGGGACATGGTTGACTTCGCGAAGGTCACAACGCAACGCGGCTCCGACGAATGCGGTCGATGCGCTCGTCAGCACGTAAAAACAACTTCGTTCCGATTTACAGCTTTAGGCTGTCAGAACCGCTGAATGTGGGATGGAGACAGAAAAGCGAAGTTATCGACTTTAGTGCTTTCGGCGGTTTAGCCCCAATGGAATAGCGGTTACAGCGAAAAGCTGTACCTAAAGGTGGCGCGAACTACCCGCCGCAAACCGCACATTGAGCATCCCGCTTCACGCGCAAGTTTGTCACTTCCATCGTCTTGGCGTCGATGGTGAGCAAGCGCCCACATAGCGGTTCGGTGCCGTCAATGTTGGCAAGGAGCTTCAGCGCTTCTGCCGCCTGCATGCTGCCAACGATTCCAACCAGCGGCGCGAACACGCCCATCTCGGCGCACGCAGTTTCTTCGAAATCCTTTGTTTCCGGGTAGACACAGTGATAACAAGGTGAGGCTGCCCTGCGTGGGTCGAACACGCTGACCTGGCCGTCAAAACGAATCGCCGCACCGGACACCAGCAGTTTCTTCGCTTTGACGCAGGCGCGGTTGATCGCGTGACGCGTGGCGAAGCGGTCGGTGCAGTCGAGCACCACATCAGCCGCGTCGACGGCCTGCTGCAAGTCATCGCCTTCAAGTCTGTCCGCGATGGTCACCACATTGACCAAAGGATTGATTGCAGTGAGTCGCTGCTTCAGCGATTCAACCTTCAACTCGCCGACGCTCGCCGTTTCATGCGCGATTTGCCGTTGCAGATTGGTCAGGTCAACGCGGTCGTGATCGGCGATGGTGAGTGTTCCAACGCCCGCAGACGCCAGGAACAGCGCGGCGGGACACCCGAGACCACCGGCTCCGATAATCAACGCATGAGCGTGACCAAGGCGCTCCTGACCCGCCACGCCCCACTCGTCGAGCAGGATGTGGCGTGAGTAGCGCAGCAGCGCTTCGTCGTTAAGCTCAGCGCCAATCGCTACCAAGAGGAGGCGAACTACTTCGTCGGCGTGACAGCGGGAACTGCCGCTTTCGCCGTCGTACCCGCAGCCTCAACGGTTGAGCGTACGACCGGCAGGCCCTTCACTTTATTCAAGGCTTGCGAGTACAGGAAGTCCTTCTCGTTGCCCCAGTCAAAGCCCTTGAGCTTTTTGCCGTCTTCACGGACTTTGAGGAGCTTGGCTTCCTGCGCGTCTTCCGACAAATCCTCGTCAGCGGAAGCTTCCGTTTTTTCGTCTTTGCCGACCAGATGGCGCGACAAGTCTTTTTCGCGTTGCAGCTTGGGCGACATGACGCCGTCCCAGGTCAGCTGATCGATGAGCACATCAGGCTCGATGCCCGTGCCCTGAATCGAGCGGCCATTAGGCGTGAAATAGCGCGAGGTCGTTAGCTTGACGCCTGAGGTTTGCGACAGCGGGATGATGTTCTGAACCGAGCCCTTGCCAAACGTCGTTGTGCCCATGACAGTGGCGCGTTTGTGATCCTGCAGCGCGCCGGCCACGATTTCGGAGGCAGACGCAGCCGCGCCGTTGGTCAGCACGACGAGCGGCACAGTTTTCAGAATCTCGGGAGCGTTGGCCAGCTGATCGCCGCCACGACGTGAGTAGTATTCCTTGCTCGCCATGTAGCGCGTCTTGCTGCCTTCCATGCGGCCTTCGGTGTAGACGACCAGCGCGTCTTTCGGCAGGAACATCGCAGACAGGCCGACCGCCGCGTCGAGCAATCCGCCGGGGTTATTGCGCAGGTCAAGCACCACACCTTTCAGCGGCGTCTGGGCGTTCTGCTCGGTCAGCACTTTGGCGACATCGGCCACGGTGGTTTCGTTAAACGTGCGGACGCGAATGAACGAGACACCCGGCTCGACCATCTTGGCTTTGACGCCCTGAATCTTGATCTGCTCACGCACGAGCGCGAACGTCTGCGTGCTGCGATCTTCCTTGCGGAATACTTCGAGGCGAACCTTGGTGCCGGGATTGCCGCGCATCATGTCGACCGCTTTCGTCGTAGTCAGGCCGCGTGTGGACTCGCCGTCCACTTTGGTGATTAGATCGCCCGCGCGAATGCCCGCCTTGGCCGCTGGCGTCTCGTCAATGGGCGAAATCACCTTGATGAAACCGTCCTCGGTGCCAATTTCGATGCCGACGCCGCCGAATTTGCCGGTGGTCGTCGTGCGCAAATCCTTGAAAGCGTTTTCGTCAAGGAACGTGGAATGTGGGTCAAGGCTCGACACCATGCCGCCGATGGCCTGCTCAATCAGCTTTTTGTCGCTGACAGGCTCGACGTAATCGTTCTTGATGCGCGCAAACACTTCCGAGAAAGTGCGCAGCTCATCGACCGGAATCGCGGATTTGGCGTCGCGGTTGGCAGTGACGTTAAGCGCTAGAGAGAGCGCGATACCGATGGTCGCACCCGCGCCCACCCACGTTACTTTTTGCCACTTTGCGCTCATGGTATTTCCTTGAATTGCATTGTTACGACCTGAAAAACAACTGGATCAGACCGACGACGCCATATTAGACGATCACTGACCGGCCTGCCCCCAAAAGCAGCAAGTTTCGGGCCGAAACCATGATCGCGAAGCGCCCGGCCGACAAATGCCTGAGGCCCCGATTTGACCCGGTACGGTATCGCCGCAAAGCCGGTTTTCGAGATGCGGCGCAACAGAAAGAAAAAAGGGCGACCCATCGGAGGAGAGGTCGCCCTAAACGTCACCACAGACAGACCGGGGGAAGCCCGTCCAGGGAGGATGACGACGCAGGGTAGAGGGTTCAACCGCGCGTCGTCTTGCCACAGTTATTAAGATGTGGCGAATCTGGAAAAGTTCAACACTTTCACGGGCAAATTAGCTTGATCGCCAACCCGTTATTGCACGAAACAAATTTTCGAATTCCCCCTTTGATTACATGGTTTCGGCCTTAAATCAACCCGATGAACGCTCGCTTTGCCGTAATCCAATTCATGTGGCCCTTCGTTCGCCCTTATTGGCGGCGCATCGCGATTGCGATGTTCGGGCTGGCGCTGGCCGCGGCCTCTGTGCTCGCGATTGGCGAGGGCCTGAAGCGTGTAATAGATCGCGGATTTGCAGCGGGCAGCACTAATGAGCTGGACAAAATATTGCTGGTCATGGTGAGTCTGGCGCTCGCGCAGGGCATCGGCGTGTACATCCGCTTCTCGAATATTTCGTGGGTCAATAACCGCGTGGTTAACGACATCCGTCAGCGTGTTTACGCGCATCTGCTCACTTTGTCTCCGGCCTTTTTTGAGCGCGAACGCGTGGGCGATGTGCTCTCTCGGTTGTCAAACGACACGCAGGTGCTCGAAGGCGTGGTGACCAACGCATTTTCGTGGGCGCTGCGCAATCTGGTGATGGTTTTGGGCGGCCTTGTGATGCTCGCGATCACTGCGCCGAAGCTACTCGTGTATGTGCTGATCGGCGTGCCGATTGTGATTGCGCCCGTGGTCTTTCTTGGCCGTAAAGTACAAAAACTCGCCAAGGTCAGCCAGGACCGACTGGCCGATTCGATGGCGCGCGCAGATGAGACGATCCACGCGGTGCGCACGGTGCAGGCCTATGCCCGCGAGAGCTTCGAGCAAACGCGCTTTTCTGATCGTATCAACTCGCTGTTCGACAACGCCGCCCTGCGCGAGCGCACCAGCGCCACGCTCTCGGCGATTGTGATCGTGCTCGCGTTCATTTGCGTGTCAGTCATTCTGTGGGCGGGTGGTCACGACGTGCTCGCGGGCAAGATGACGGCAGGCGAGCTGTCAGCGTTCATGTTTTATGCGGTGATGGTGGCGGGTTCGGTTGGCGCGATTGCTGAGGTGTTCGGGCAGTTAAAACGGGCAACGGGCGCGAGCGAGCGCATACGTGAATTACTCGCGACCCACACTGAGATTGCTGCGCCCGCTAACCCTGTGCCACTGCCCGCAGCACTCGGCGAAATCGCTTTTGATCACGTGACATTCAGCTATCCGACACGTCCCGATTCCGAGGCGCTAAAGGATTTTTCGCTCGCAGTCAAACCCGGCGAAGTGGTCGCGCTAGTCGGCCCTAGCGGTGCGGGCAAGAGCACGGTGTTCCAACTGCTGTTGCGCTTCTATGATCCGAAGCAGGGAGCCATTCGCGTCGATGGCGTCGACGTGAAATCCGCTGACCTCAACGTGCTGCGGGAACGCTTCGCGCTGGTATCGCAGGAACCGGTGATTTTCTCCGGCAGCGTCGCGGAGAACGTGCGCTACGGTAACCTGAGCGCAAGCGACGCCGATGTACGCGCGGCCTGCGACGCCGCGCATGTGACCGAATTCGCCACGGCGCTGCCGAAGGGGCTGGAGACCGAGCTGGGCGAGCGCGGCGTGCGACTGTCCGGCGGACAACGCCAGCGCGTTGCCATTGCACGAGCAATTCTTGCGGATCGGCCTGTGCTTTTACTTGACGAGGCAACCAGTTCGCTCGACGCCGAAAGCGAGGTGCTCGTCACCGACGCAATCGAACGACTCGCCAGAAAACACACCACGCTCATCATCGCGCATCGGCTCTCCACCGTGCAAAGCGCTGACCGCATTGTCGTCATCGACGAAGGTCGCGTGATGGCACAGGGTACACATGCGGAATTGATGGTGGCGTCACCGCTCTACAGCAGACTTGCGTCGCTTCAGCTAAAGGCTTGATGCGGGTGTTTGCCGGCGTGGCGTACGTCGCGAAAAACATTGCGGCGGCGTCCATTCGTCGCTAATTTGTAGAAGGGGCCGCTCCCGCAAACGCGACACCTGCGAGTACCGCCACACGCCCATCATCATTTCATGGTAAGTTACGTCTCCAAGGTGCGACAACGATGGCAGTTGCGTGCTTTGAGGAGCAACGAAACCATGTCCCTAGCGATTTTGGCCCTTGATTCCGGAGGACAACCGAAAGGTTGGATGACGCCCGAAAATGCGGTGTCGCAATATGCCCGAGGTGGCGTCGTCTGGTCACTCGGACAAGTTATTTTTACGTTCCGAGGCGGCATTCAACGCTGTACCGGTGAGCGCAGCGTGATCGAGGTGTCCTCCATCATTGCCTGTGACGGCGAGCACAAACACAGCACCTGGAGCCCGGTTTCGGCGCTACCGGGTCGCGACAATCGCCTGCTGTTTTCGCGGGACCGCCAGCTGTGCGCTTACTGCGGTGACGAATTCCCGGAATCCGTGTTGACGCGCGATCACATCATTCCGCGCTCGCAAAATGGCCAGGATACGTGGGAGAACTGCGTCACTGCATGCCGCGATTGCAATCTGAACAAAGCGGGGCGCACACCCGAGCAGGCGGGACTTCGTTTGCTCTATGTACCGTATCGCCCGGTCAAGAGCGAGAAGATGATTCTTGCCAACCGCCACATCCTTGCCGATCAGATGGAATATCTGCAAGCGCTTGCGAAGACGCACAAGAAGCAGATGCGCGCGGCGTAAGTCGCAGTCTTTGTTTCTAGCCACGCTGACTCCGTTGCTTTAACGCACACGACTTTTCAAAAAAGCTGAAGACTTCAGGCGGATCGACGTCCGATTGAAACAGTTAACTTGCGTGAGTGTTTCCGTGGATACAATGAATTGACACCCTGTGCATGATTTTTTGAGGAGGAGATCTTATGCTTGAGTCAAATAAGCGCCGTCAATTGCTGGTCGCTGCGAGCGCGCTCGGCGCGACTGCCGCCGTTCCCCGTTTCGCCAGCGCCCAACCCGCCTGGCCGGCACGTCCTGTTACGGTCGTCTGCCCGTGGGGCGCAGGCGGTGGGACTGACGCTACGGCCCGCATCGTTGCCAGCCTGCTGGAAAAAGATTTGGGCCAGCCATTTAATGTCGTGAATCGAACCGGCGGCTCGGGGGTGGTAGGTCATTCCGCGATTGCAACTGCGCCCGCTGACGGCTACACGATCGGGATGATTACGGTCGAGATCGCCATGATGCATTGGCAAAAACTAACCGAATTGAATCCCACCAGCTACACACCGCTGGCCCTGATGAACGAAGACCCTCCGGGAGTCACCGTCAGCGCGTCGTCGCCTTATCAAAACATCAAGGCATTGGCCGACGCAATCAAGGCGTCGCCACCCGGAAAACTCAAAGCGTCGGGCACTGGCCAGGGCGGCATCTGGCACCTCGCGTTGATCGGCTGGTTACAGGCGATGGGCCTGAAGCCAGACCATGTGGCGTGGGTGCCGTCGAACGGCGCCGGGCCAGCGATGCAGGATCTGGCTGCGAACGGCATCGACATTGTGACCTGCTCGCTGCCTGAGGGGCGCGCGATCATCGAAGCGGGCAAAGCCAAAGCGCTGGCCATCATGGCGACCGAGCGAAATCCGGTGTTCCCGAATGTTCCAACGCTCAAAGAGGCTGCCGGTATCGATTACTCGGTTGGCGCTTGGCGCGGTATCGCGGCACCGAAAGGGCTACCAGCTGATATCCAGACCAAAATCGTCGGCTCATTGAAGAAGGCGTACGACTCAAAAGAGTTCAAGGACTTCATGAGCAATCGCGGCTTCGGCGTCAAATGGGCCGATCCGGCGGGGTTCACCAAATTCATGGCAGGCGCAGACGCTGCCATGGGCACGGCAATGAAGGCAGCAGGTCTGGCCAAGTAGCATCGGACGCGGACATTTCATGAAAGTCTCTGATCGGGTCACTGGCCTGATGCTTGTCGTGCTCGGCGCGCTTGCCTACTGGGGCGGCTCACTCTTGCCGCCGGTGCCGGGGCAGCAGGTCGGGCCTGATGTTTTCCCGATGGTGATCGGCGCAGGATTGGTGATCTGCGGCGTCTTCATCATGCTGGGCGTTGGCCGTACTTTCGAAGAAGAGGAAGCGATCATCACTTCCGCTTCGGGCGATGTCGCGAAAGCCGATGAGCTTGAACCGGATCGTGGCTTTGTCGAAGGATTTTTGAGCGATGGCTGGAAGGTTTTGATTCCGCCAGGCGCTCTTTTCTTTTACTACTTTGCGTCGGAAAAACTTGGCTTCTGGATCACCGCGAGCTTGATGGTCTTTGTTCTCGCGTGGAGTCAGGGCGCGAAGCTCAGGTGGGCCGCCGCGCTTGCGGTCATCGCGCCGATTTTTGTGCATCTGGTGTTCTACAAATTGCTGCGAGTTCCGCTTCCATCTGGAATCTTGAGTTTCCCCTGGGCCTAGATCAGATTCACAGAAAGCAGCATTCACCATGAACCATTTGCTCGAAGGTTTGCAGATGGTCATGCAGGTTGACGTCCTGCTGACCATTTTGTTCGCATCAATTTACGGCTTGATTGTCGGCGCGCTGCCCGGTCTCTCTGCGACCATGGCAACCGCCTTGCTGGTGCCTGTCACGTTCTACATGTCGCCCATTGCCGCGATTTCGGCCATCATCGCCGCATCGGCGATGGCAATTTTTTCGGGCGATATTCCGGGCTGTCTCCTGCGCATACCGGGCACCCCAGCCTCGGCGGCGTACACCGATGAAGCGTTCGCCATGACGATGAAAGGGCAGCCAGAACTGGCGCTCGGAATTTGCCTCTGGTTCTCCGCGATTGGCGGCATTATCGGCACAATCTCGTTGATCGCGCTGGCACCGATGTTGGCCGAGTTCGCCTTTCAGTTTTCGACGTTTGAATATTTCTGGCTGGCGCTGTTGGGACTGATGTGCGCCACCATGGTTGCGCGATCGTCGCCCGTCAAGGCGATTGCGTCGATGTTTCTGGGCCTCCTGATTACGTGCGTCGGCATCGAAAATCCCGCTGGGGCACATCGCTTCACGTTTGGCGTTGAGGATCTTCTCGGCGGCATAGAAATCATCCCCGTTCTCGTTGGCGTGTTCGCCGTGTCGGAGGTCATGCGCGCCTACAAAGCCAGCGAAATTCCGGTGATGGCACCGCGCAAATTCGGCAGTATTCTGAAGGGCCAATGGGCGCTGACCAAGTCGCACCCAAGACAGCAGGTACGCGGAAATATCGTGGGCATCATCATTGGCGTGCTGCCCGGCGCGGGGGCTGACATGGCGGCATGGATCAGCTACGCGATGTCAAAGCGATTCTCAAAAACGCCCGAGCTTTTTGGCACCGGCCATCCCGAAGGTCTGATCGAAGCCGGTGCGAGCAACAATGCGAGCCTCGCCTCAGGCTGGGTGCCATCGTTGCTGTTCGGCATCCCTGGCGACACCATCACGGCGATTGCCATCGGTGTGCTCTATATGAAGGGCCTTAATCCGGGCCCTACCCTGTTCACAGAGAAAGCGTCGAGCATGTACGCGCTCTACATCGTGTTCATGTTGTCCAACATCATCATGATTCCGCTGGGTATCTGGATGATTCGTTCCGCGCGCTATGTCTTGTATGTGCCGCGCTCGCTGATCATGCCAGTGATTGTGCTCTTGTGCGCGGTGGGCTCGTTTGCGACAGGCAACAATCTGGCGCTGGTGTTTACCGTGGCGTCGTTCGGTCTGATCGGTTATTTCATGGACAAGAATGGCTACCCGGTGGCCGCGCTGGTTCTGGGTGCTGTCATGGGAACGATGGTCGAGCAGAACTTTGTGACGTCGCTGATCAAATCCGACGGCAGTGTGATGCCGTTCTTCAGTCGTCCCGTCGCGGCGGTGCTCGCGTTTATGACGATTGCCGCTGTGCTGTGGCCACTCGCAGTCTGGTTGAAACGCAAGTCGTCCGGCGCGCCCGTTGCGGCTTAGTAAAAGAACATATAGGCGACGAACACCGCCGCCACCACCCCGGCAAAATCAGCGAGCAGTCCAAAGCCAATCGCATAGCGCGTTTTGGTGATCCCCACTGAGCCAAAGTACAGCGCGATGATGTAGAACGTGGTGTCGGACGAGCCTTGCAGAATGCTCACAAGCTTGCCGACAAACGAATCCACGCCGTAGGTTTTCATGGCGTCAATCATCATGGCGCGCGCGCCGCTACCGCTGACCGATTTCATGAGCGCCGTGGGTAGCGCGGGCGTGAAATCCGTGTTGAGTCCCAGCTGCGCAAAGCACCATGCAAAGCCCTGCACAATGAAGCCAAGCACACCCGAATTGCGCAACACACTGATTGCAACCAGCATGCCGACGAGATAGGGAATGATGGTGATTGAGGTCTGAATGCCTCCCTTTGCGCCTTCGATAAATGCCTCGAACACGTTCACTTTTTTGCGCAGCGCCGCCGCCATGAACACGATGATGATCGAGAATAAGATCAGGTTGCTCGCGACCTTCGACACGCTCTGTATTTCAGCCTTGGTCAGGTACTGACTGAAGCACCATACCAGGCCGACGATGAAAGCAGTGAAGCCGCCAAGCCACCCGAAAATCACGCGATCCATCAGGTTGATGCGTTGCTTGAGCGCCAGCGCAACAAACGCCACCAGCGTACCGGCATAAGTCGCAATTAGTGTCGGAATAAAAATGTCCGACGGATCGGCAGCACCCAGCACGGCGCGTTGCGCCATCACCGACAACGGAATCAGCGTCAGCCCCGCCGTCTGCAGCACGAGGAACATGAGCTGCGCGTTACTCGCCACGTCCTTGTTCGGATTGATCTCCTGCAGGGCGGCCATCGCCTTCAGGCCGAACGGCGTTGCAGCGTTGTCGAGCCCAAGAAAATTGGCGGAAAAATTCATTACTATGTGGCCGGTCGCAGGATGATCTTTCGGCACTTCGGGAAAGATGCGCGAGAAGAATGGCGCGATTAGCCGGGCGATGAAATCAATCGCACCCGCCTTTTCGCCGATTGCCAGAATGCCTAGCCACAGTGTCATCACACCCGCAAGCGGCAGCGCAATTTCCATGACCGCGATACGCGCTGAATCGAATGTGCCGTCGACGATGCGTTTGAACACTTCGCCGTCGCCCAGGAATATCCACTGCGCGAGCGCCGCCAGAAAGCCAACGATGAAAAATCCGGTCCAGAGGTAGGTGAGTGCCATGCGGCAATGATAAGTGCGCCGCGTGTGGCAGCAGCGCGCATGGGATCAACTTTGTTGGGGGCCGCTATGCCTCGCACATCGGGACGGTGAGATGGCGCTGCGCTATTCTTCAGCGATCATTCGGACTTCCGCGCTATGTCGCTAGCGCTCGCCATGCATGAACCGCTGTTACCTATTCTTCGCGTGCCTCGCACTTGCGCTTCTCAATTCCGGATGTGCAACGGTGCCGCCCGTTCCTGCCGTGAAAATTGACACGAGCTTTACGGCGAAAAGTCAGGACAGCCGCGCGCAGTTCCTGATCCTGCACTTCACCAACGAGAACTTTGAGCGCTCACTGAAAATTCTGACCGAAGGGTCCGTCAGTAGCCACTACCTCGTGGACATCAATCCGCCAGACATCTATCGACTGGTGGACGAATCGCGGCGCGCCTATCACGCAGGCCTGAGCCGCTGGGGCACATCGGCCGGCCTGAACGCGTCGTCAATCGGGATCGAAATCGTCAATATGGGCAACCAGAAAGGGCCGCAGGGCACGATCTGGTTTGATTACCCGGACGCACAGATGGACGCCGTGATCGCGCTGGTCAAGGACATCGTCAAGCGCCATCAGATTCGCGCTGATCGAATCCTCGGCCACAGCGATATCGCGCCGGGCCGCAAGGTCGATCCGGGTCCGCGCTTTCCGTGGAAGCGCTTCGCCGACGAGGGCCTCATCCCGTGGCCGGACGCTGCTTATGTTGCACGGAAATTGCCGGAGTACACGGCGCGGTTACCAGACATCGCGTGGTTTCAAAAGCAGTTGGCGATCTACGGATACGGCACGCCGCAAACGGGCGTGATGGACAAGGGCACGCGCGACGTGCTGGAGGCATTTCAGTTGCGGTTTCGGCCGGGCAATTTCGACGGACTGCCGGATGCGGAGACCGCCGCGATACTGGATGCCTTGACGCGGCCCGAGGCGTTGGTGAAGTAGTGTGGCGATCATTCCTCCTCCCTCTCTTGGCCGCGTGCGCACTGACCGCATGCAATCACACCACGGCGGGCAAAATGGCACTCCCCGCTGATCGCGCCAGCGCGCTGAATGCCGAATTGGCCAGTGTAGTTGCCGATCCCGAACGCCCGCTCGCGAGTCTCTCCGTGCTCGCCATCAAGCACGGCGAAGTGGTCTATCAGAACCAGTTCGGCCAACGCCACATCGACAATGCGAACCCTGCGAACAATGTGCCGGCCAACGCCGACACGATGTATCGCATCGCCTCCATCTCCAAGCTGGTGACAACGATTGGAGTCATGCGGCTGGTCGAGGCGGGGATGCTCTCTCTAGACGTTGATGTGAGCCAGTATCTGGGCTGGTCGCTGCGTAATCCGCATTTCCCCGACGTCCCGATCACGCTACGGCAGATGCTCACGCACACGTCGTCGTTGCGCGACGATGGCGGTTACTACTGGGAGTACACGACGGCGATTCGCGACGTACTGGTTCCTGGCGGAAAGCTTTATGGCAATGGCGAAATGTGGGCAAAAAACGCCGCGCCAGGGCAGTATTTTCAGTACGCAAATTTACCGTGGGGCGTGATCGGCACGGTGATGGAGCGGGCGACGGGCGAGCGCTTTGACCGCCTGCTGCAGCGGCTGGTGTTTACGCCGCTAGATGTACGCGGTGGTTTTCACCCGGCCGATTTTTCGCCGCGTGATCTGGCGGATACGGCGACGCTTTATCGTAAGCGCAAAGAAATCGATGGCCGTGAAATCTGGGACCCATCGCCTGCTACCGGGCCGTGGATGGTGCAGGTGGACGACTATCGAGGCGAGCCTCCAGTGCCGCGTGCCAGAGCAGACTATGTGATCGGCAGCAATGGCACAGCGTTCGGCCCGCAAGGCGCGTGTCGCCTGTCGGCGCTCGGGCTGGCAAAGCTCATGCGCATGTTGATGGGGAGTGGCGAAGTCGACGGCGTTCGTTTGCTCAAGCCAGAAACCGTTGCGCAAATGCTCGCCACCCAATGGCGATTCGACGCGGGACGACCGAATGGCGGCACCAGCGAATTCGGCGATGCGCGGCAACTGTTCAACGAGTGGGGCCTCGGAAATCAGCATTTCATCGACGTCAGCGGGCCACAGCGTGGCGACCGGCTGGTCGACGGCGGCGGTTACACCGGCGTGGGTCATCTGGGTGATGCATGGGGTCTCACCTCCGCGTTTGTGTTCGATCCGAAAACCAACAACGGAGTGATCTTTTTGGTTGGGGGCGTCGGCGCCAATCCCAAAGGCGCGCGCGGCAATTACTCGGCGTTTTATCGCTACGAAGAACGAATTCTTTCAGCGCTCATTCGGCAGGGATTGGGTTTATCAGCTTTGCGCTGAACACGCCGCTGCATTGGGGCTGTAGCTGCAATAGCACATACGTCGACTATAAATGATTTCGATTTCCAGCCCCAATGGGGCGGACGTTTCATGAAAAAGCTGATTGCCAGCCCGGTAAGCTCCTTGGAAGATGGTAGCGCTCGCCAACGCTTCACGAAGCACCGAATCTAGGCGCGTACGCTGACTGCCGATTCCAGCAAAGTCAGCGATTTCGAATCCGCATCAAATCTCGCGCGGACGCCAACCGGCAGCACCCATTGCGACGCAATATGCCCGAAAGAGAGTCCATAGGCGCTGGGGGCGGGGCGGGCTGCGAAGTGGTCATCCAGCGCTTGCGTCAGCGTTAATGACTCCTCGCCCGCCGGGGCGTCGCCCTTGACAAATACGCCCAGCATCGTTGCCGTCGCCTGGTCGAGCACGCCGCTCTGTCCGAGCTGCGTCAGCATCCGCTCGACGCGGTACGGCGCTTCACTGATTTCCTCCAGAAAGAGCAGGGATTTTTTCACGTCGGGTAAGTAAGGCGTGCCAATAAGCGACGACAGCACCGACAGGTTGCCGCCAATCAGCGCGCCCTCAGCGCCACCAGCGCGCAGCGTTCGCTGCACAAAATTGGGCTCAGTGACCGCGCGTTTCGCATGTTCGTCGGCCGTGGTCATCACGTACGGCGCGCGTCCCTCCATCAGCACCGCTTCCAGATGTGCGACGGTGAACGGCGTGAAACCTGATGAACCGACCGGCCCATGAAACGTCACGAGCCCAGTCTTCGCATAAATGGCGAGCAACAGCGACGTCACGTCCGAATAACCGATGACCACTTTGGGATTTCGCGCGATCAGACCGTAGTCAATGTAGGGCAGCAGTTGCGCTGTGCCGGAGCCTCCGCGTGCCGCCCACAACGCACGCACTTCCCGATTGGCAAACAGTGTGTGCAGATCCGTCAATCGCTGCCCAATCGTGCCTGCAGTGTTGCCGCGGGCTGCGCGAATGTGCGCCGACTGCATCACGCGAAAGCCAAGTTTTTCCAGATTGCCCGTCGCGCGTTGAATGAGCGCATCATCGGCAAATCCGCTTGGATTGAATAGCGCCACGAGATCGCCACGTTTGAGCGCCGGGGGCTTGATCGTTCTGCGCCGCTCAGAATTAGTGGCGCGCTTCGCCGCGACCTGTCCGGGCGTGAGTGCCATCGCGGCTGACAACAGACTCAACAGTCCAATCTGTCGTCGCTTCGGATCGAATTTTCGAGAGTTTGAAATTGTGACCTCACCAATAAAAACAGGGGGACAAGCCCCCTGAGTGTTACTTCCGACCGCCGCTTTCGCGGCAACCAGTCGCCCGAACTATTTGAACTTGTACGTCAAGCCCGCAGTGAACGAGCGGCCGCGGGGATCGGCAACGCGAGGGTCCCAGCCAGCGCCGGCGGCAAAGTCAAGATTGTGCGCGGTGAACGGCGGATCGGTGTTAAAAATGTTCTTCACCCCGAGCGAGATCGTTGTATTTTTAAAGCCGGTATACGTCGCCGAGACGTGATACAGGGTGTAGCTCTTTACGTTTGGATCAAAGCCAGCCGGCACTACGCCTGCGGGAACCTGATCCGCGTAGCCAGCCGTGAAGCTTTGCGCCAGAGTCGCGCTCCATGGGCCGCGCGTATACGTAAATTGCGCCTGATGCTTCCATCGAACGAACAGGTCGCGCGAGTTCCATTGACCGGCTGTTTCAACGTAAGGCTGGGTGACGAAAATGCGCGAGCGGAAGCTGTCGATGTAGGTGCCTTCGATGCTCGCGCTCCAGCTAGCGCCGCTGAGTTTGCCGCGAGCCTGCAAGCCCACATCGACTCCGCGTGTGACGTCACCGTCTGCGTTGACGAAGCCGGCGCGAATGTAGCCGCCGGGTCCGTCCAGTCGCCCGTTCGTGCCGCGCACGAGGTTATCCGGGAAGGTCGTGTAGTTTGCAATCACCTGCTGTGGCGTGAGCTCATAAATGCGATCTGATCGCGTGATCTGCCACATGTCGATATTCGCCGTTAGCCAGTTGGTTGGCGAAAAGACAGCGCCAATGGTCCACTGCTTCGAAGTTTCCGGCGTCAGGTCCTTGTTGCCACCCTGACGTGCGTTCGGACGAATGGCGCAGACAGAAAGATCCGTCGGATTCTGTGGGCACAGAACTGGATCGGCAATATTGCCAGGAACCTGTGAATCGCCTTGGGCACCGTACAACTGGAAGAAACTTGGTGCACGGAATCCGGTGTTGTACGAACCGCGGAACAGTACTTCCTTCATGGGTGTCCAGCGGAGCGTAGCTTTCGGATTCGTGGTGCCACCAAAGTCACTGTAGTGATCGTGGCGCACGGCCAGCGTGGCTTCAAGCCCCTTGATGATTGGGATAGCGGCTTCGGCGTAAACGGCGGTGATGTCACGAGACACTTTCTTGAATTCAGCGTCGAACGGTGCCAGATACACAGGCTGGGTGGACGTTGAACCGTCAGTGAATTGATAACTCTCGCGGCGCACATCGAAGCCCGCCGCGACCGAAAGAGGTCCGGCAGGTAGCGCAAAGAGCTCACGTGAGACTGCGCCATCAACCTGTACCAAACCAGCCTTACCACCGAACAGGCGCGTGCCGGCTGCGCTTGCTGAGCGCAGCAATGCCAGAGCTTCAGGCGTTTGTGTCTGGCCGGGTAGCAACCACGGATTCACCTTGCCGCTCGCGAGTGCCGCGATCAGCGGTGCCGTGTACATGTAGCCCTCACCAAGAATGGAGTTGGCCTTGCTTTCCGCGGTGGAAACACCAAACTTGTAATCCCACGCACCGAAAATCGTTCCCTCAAGACCTGCCAGCAGGCGGAAGCTGTCGGATGTCGTTTCAATCGTACGCAGTCCGCAGTCTGTGCAACGCCACCGATATGCGATCGGCTTGGTGGGGTCGAATGTCGGAATGAAAGCTGAAAGATTTTGGTAGTAAGGTCCGTTGACCGGGTAGACGCTTCCTGCGAGCGTGCCGGTGAATGCGGTCGTGATTTGATATGGCTCAAACTGTTTCTCTGCGACCGAGCGCGAGGCAAGGGCCTCGACAAACGCCGTGTGATTCGGACTCAACTTGATCGAGCCGCGCCCCACAAAATTTGTTCGCTCAACGGGCTGAATCAGCACTTCTGCTCCGCCGTAGTCATATGCACATGCGAATCGGGCGCCTGGACTCGCCCACAGCTCGGATTGATACTGCGACATTGTCGGTACCGAATCGCATTTACCCTGAAAACTCAGTAAATTGGCGCGGTTGTATGACTGAGTGCCAGTGCTGGGCAGTCGGAACGTCGCGCCGATTGCAGTGCCAGCAAGCCCGGTTTGCGTCGCAAAGGGCGAACCTGCGGTATCCGGCGACAGCCCGCGTGCGGGTTGATATCCATTGGCGAAAGAGCGCTCGGGCCCGCTCAATTTTTCCTGCTTGTCGAACGTGAGACTCGCCATGAGATTGAAGCCGTCTTTGGCCAGATCACCCCAGCCGCCGATAATCGAACCACGCGCGATATTGCCACCGCCCTGCTGGGTGACATCGACGAACGCGGATACTTCTGCGCCCTGATAGTCCTTGCGCAGAATGAAGTTGATCACGCCACCAATAGCATCGGTGCCGTAGATCGCAGACGCGCCATCTTTCAGAATTTCGACGCGCTCAATCGCAGCGAGCGGAATTGAGTTCAGGTCAACCGCGTTGCCTTTTGCGCCGTGCAATGAAACACGCCGTCCATTCAACAGCACCAGCGTGCTCGACGCACCGAGGCCACGTAGATTGGCGCTAGAGTTACCGTTGTTATTGCGATCCGTCGTACCCAACTGAATCCCGGCGTTCGACGACAAGTTGTCGGCACCAGTGCCGTTTGCAGTGATCCGCATCACGAGCTGTTCGGCGCTCACAATGCCCAAACGCTCGATTTCGGCCCGGCCAATGATCTGGATCGGCGTTGCGCCCTCGTCCTGCACGCGCTTGATGCTCGATCCAGTAATTTCTACTTTTTCGAGCTTTTGTGTATCGGTCGTTTGCGCAGTGACCTGGCTTGCCACGCACAAGAGTGAGATGACTTGCGCCAGTTTTTTGAGTTTCACGATGTGTACTCCCCGTCCGGATTGAATGTTCGATGTCGTCGCTTGGTGAGTGCCATGAAACAAAGCCGATGCAGTTAACGCATTGCGATGGCTTTGTCGGTATGGATGCGTACCGCTGAACCCGAAAACGCAGGAAACTCAGGTGACGTTGCGCTCACTAAACTACCCCTGTTTCAATATTACGATAGAATGGCTGCGAATGCGAAATGCCCGTATCGGAATTCGCGAATTTACGGAAAACAACGACAAAAATGCTACGCTGATCGCATGGCCTATTTCAGATTGTTGTTCGTGCGGCACCCCATAAAACCGCGCTTGAGAGCGGTGCACGCCGTGGCCTTGCCGTCGCTGCGTGACATCACCGTCGGGGCGAGGTGTATTGCCAGCGTTGCAGCGTACAGCCTGAATCTCGCCTGTGCCGCGCTGCCCGCCATGGTGTCGGATGCGCTCGCGAAGGCGGGCCTGCCTGAAGACTCCGTCGGTTTGGTCATTGAGCGAGTGAGCGATCAGCGCCTGCTGTTTTCGCATCAGGCCGAGCGCAGCTTTCAGACGGCTTCCACGATGAAGCTGCTCACCACAGCGGTCGCACTGGAACGGCTCGGACCGGTTTACCGTGGGCGCACCGAGTTGCGCTCAGCGGCACCGATCAACGGCGAGGTTCTGATGGGCGACGTGGCGTTACGCGGACTGGCCGACGCTGACTTGAACACCGCGGCGTTTCGCGGCATGCTGCAAACGCTCCGGCAGCAGGGAGTTGCCGAGATTGCGGGCGATTTGCTTCTGGACCGGACGTTTTTTTCACCGCCTCGGGTGGACGTTGGCGTGCCGCCATTCGATGAGTCGCCCGAGTTTCAGTACAACGTCATTCCCGACGCGCTGCTGCTCGACAACAATTTGATTAACTTGTCGATGGAGTCGAACGGCGAGGGCTTCAGCGTGCGCATGAATCCGGCGCTCGATCGCGTGGTGATTGCACCCGGGATGACGCTCATTGACGGCGTTTGCAAGGATTGGGAGGACGGCTGGAAAACGCCACTCGTGGAGCGCCTGACCGACGGCACGTTACGCGTCGTCGTGCACGGCAGCTACCCCAGGAACTGCCAGGCCACGACGCGCATTAACGTGCTGGATCGATCCGACTTTATTGACCGCCTTTTTCGATCACTGTGGCGCGAAATGGGAGGGCGTTTTACCGGCGTGACGCGCGAAGCCCCGACGCCTGCGGCTTCGCGGTTGCTGGCAGAGCACCGCTCACGGGCTTTGCCCGAAATTGTGCGTGATATCAACAAGCCATCCGACAACGCGCTGACGCGTAGCCTGCTCATGACGCTAGGCACACTCGACAAGAATGGAGATGCGACCAACACGAGCACGGCGCGTGGCGAGCAGGTTGTGCGCGGATGGCTGCGCGAGCGCGGCATCCCCGACACTGGCCTTGTACTGGACAACGGCTCCGGTTTGTCACGAACCGAGCGCCTGCCGCCGCGCTTGCTGGCAGATGTTTTGCGGGTAATGCACAAGAGCGAGTGGGCACCGGAATTTCTCTCCAGTCTGCCCATCGTGGGCGTTGACGGCACGATGCGAAACCGGCTCAAGGACAGCACAGCTACAGGCCGTGCCCGCGTGAAAACGGGTACGTTACGCGATGTGGTGTCCGTAGCTGGCTATGTGCGCAACGCCGACGGCGAGCTCTGCATTCTGGTGGGTCTGGTCAATCATCCGCAGGCGAGCCACAAAATCGCCCGCCCCGTTGTTGATGCGCTGATCGAGTGGTTGAGCCGGCAGGCGGGACCCGCTCCGTTGACGTGGTGGCAGCGGACTTTCGGCACAAAAAACTAGAGAACGCGCAGGTAGTTCTGGCGTACCTGCAACCGGTCGCCGCAATCGAAATGCCACCACTCGGTGGAGATACCTTGCCAGCCGTTGACAGTCATCGCGTCGCGCAGGATCTGGCGATTTGCAATGTGCGATGCGGATATTTCGCCGAGTTGTAATAGTTCTGGCTCGAGCGCCGGATGCGAGCGCTCGGTCAAATCGTCAAATGGCGTGCCCATGTCGAGTTCGCGGCCGTTGGCGTCAATAAGCGTGACGTCCACGGCCATTCCGAACGAGTGAATTGAGCCGCGATCTGGCGACGCCAGGTATTTGCGCAAATCAGTGCCTTCGAGACTATCCCACATCAACTCCTGCACCCGTTGGGGGCGCAGGGCGTCGAGCACGAGCAAGCGCAAATCAGGCCGCGCCGAGCGCAAGTTCGCCGCCACATTACCTAACGCATCAGCGGCGTCGCGGTGCAACCACGCGCAATCGAATCCCGCGTACATGGCGCGCCCGACAAAATTATTGTCCGTGGCATACCGCAATTCGATGGCCACATCAGAAATCGAGTCGAGACGCCGAAATTCCGGATGTTCGGCAATGGATTCGATGGGTGCGGTGCGGCTCAATTTCTTTTCACAGTATCAATCGCGGTGGCGTTCATCATACGGTGAACACATTACATCGCTTCGCTGCCCGATCAGTTTCTGTTCGCTGCGCATAATCGCTTGATGCAAGCAATTTCTCGTTCGGCCGCTGTGCCGGGTATCTCGTTTCTGGCGGCGCTAGGCGCTTTGGCCAACGCCAGCGTATGGGGCGTGTCGTGGTTTCCGTTGAAGTGGCTGGAGGCGCACGGCTTGCCTTCGCTCTGGGCAACATGGTTCATCTTCGCCGCATGCGCGGCGGCTGTGCTGGTCGCGCGTCCAAACGCCGCAAAAATCCTGTGGCAAAACCGCACGACGCTCGGTGGACTGGTGATCGCTTCCGGCATGACCAACGCTTGCTTCAATTCGGCGCTGGCCACCGGCGACGTGGTGCGCGCCGTTTTGCTTTTTTATCTGATGCCGATGTGGGTTGTGCTGCTTGCGCGCTGGCTGCTGGCGGAGCGCATTACGCCTTCAGCGCTGGTGCGCACAGCGCTCGCGCTCATCGGTGCGGCGCTCGTGCTGGGCGAAGGTAAATTGCAGGTGCCCGTACCGAATTCCATCGCCGACTGGCTCGCCGTAGCGGGTGGATTTTTCTTTGGTTTGAACAATGTGATCTTGCGCAAATATGCTGGTGCGCCGCAGGAGGCGTGCGCATTCGCGATCTTCATCGGCGCGGTGCTTATTTCGCCGATCGTCATCGCGGCGCTCGCGCTGGCGGGCAAACCGCTGGTGCTCGCGCCAGAACCCATCGCATGGGCGGTGGTGGCGATTTTCGCCGTCGCGGTTTTGATCGGAAATCTTGCCTTGCAATACAGCGCAGCGCGGCTGCCAGCAAACGTATTGTCGGTGTTGATGCTCGCGGAGATTCTGGTGGCGACCGTCAGCTCATGGCTCGGAGGCGCAGCGGTGATCACGCAAAGTACGTTGATCGGCGGCGCGTTCATTGTCGGGGCGAGTTTGCTGGCGGTGTTTTCGGGCAAGTCAAACTCCTAGCTCGAACGCGGACATTCGCGCTACATTTCCCGACATGATCCCTGAACTCTCCCTAGAAGAACTCGCTCGCCGCTACAACAACGGCGCCGCTGTCCCCGATTGGGCCGACAGTTTATTGCCCCGATGGCAGCGCGAGAGCGAGCGCGTGCGCGCCGATGCTGCCGGCGCCCGCGAGGTCGCGTACGGGTCCTTGCCGCGCAATCGTTTCGATGTGTTCACGCCAGTCGGCGTGGCGCCGCCGGGCGGCTGGCCGACCCTTGTTTTCATCCACGGCGGCTATTGGCAACGCTTGTCTAAAGAGGACTGGAGCGTGATCGCCGCGCCCTTTGTCGCGAACGGCATGGCGGCGGCGATTCTGGGCTACACACTGTGCCCGCAAACCACCATTCGCGGCATCGCGGGCGAGATCGAATCGGCCATTGCTTATCTCTGGAATAACGCAACCGAACTCGCGATCAATCGTGATCGCATCGCGTTGGCGGGCCATTCGGCGGGGGGGCATTTGACCGCGTGGTGCATGACAACGGACTGGTCGGCGCACGGAATGCCTGCGACGCCGTTCGTCTCCGCCACCGCAATCAGCGGCGTGTTCGACCTTGAACCGCTGGTGCCAATTTATCTGAACGACGCGCTCAAACTCACCCATGACGAAGCGCTCGCCATGAGCCCGGCGTATCGAGAGCGGCGCGTGACGTGCGATTTCACGGCAGCCGTCGGCGGCGCTGAGCTTGAAGAGTTTTTGCGTCAGAACCAGTTGCTGGGCGCGCAATGGAAAAACGTCACGGAATGGGAAATCCCCAGCCTCAATCACTTCACGATCATTGACGAACTGACGCGTGATGATTCGGCTTTGTTCAAGCGTGCGACGGTAGGGCTTAAACCTTAGTCGAGTGAGGTTCAGCTTTTCAGGAGAGCCTAAGTTGCATATGGGCTAGAGCATCAATTGACTAAAAGTCGATAATTCGTCATATTGGGTTGTAGCCCTTGTTCAGTATGCGCTGTAGCGATAAGCTGCTTGCCCGATTCGCTCCTACAGCGGTGCACGATGTGCCATTCGGATCGCATCAATTCGTGCTTCGCGAACGGCATCGGGAATCCGCTCCGGTTTGCCTGCCGCGATCATCGTTGCCGCGACTGCTCCGGCGTCCACCGATTGCATTGCCGCCAGCGCAGCCATCGCATCGATTCTCGGCTGAAATACGGGGCTCGCATCCGCCGGTAGTTCTCCCGCTACGCCCACGCGCGAACATTTGTCCGCTTCACACGCGTCAAGCATTTGCGCGAACCGCTCAGGCCGGCGCAACACGTCACAGCGCATCAGCAAATCATGCACGGTCGCCGGACGCAGCTCAGCGATCTTGCCAATATTTCCATGCTCGGCCGCGACGTGTGTAGCCAGCTCATTACCGTCACGCGGAACTCGCCAGCGCTCGCACAATTCAGCAACGAGTTTGACGCTGCGCGCTTCATGGCCATGATGCGCGGGCAGGATGTCCACGGGCGTCAAACCCTTGCCCAGATCGTGCGTCAAGGCGGCAAATCGCGTCGCCAGCGGCCAGCCTTTGGCTGCGGCATAGTCAATGACCTGCATCACATGAACCCCGGTATCGATTTCGGGATGCCATTGCGGTTTCTGCGGCACGCCCCAGAGCCGATCAATCTCTGGCGCGAGCACGGCCAGCGCACCGCACGATCGCAGCACATCGAACATGCGCGAAGGCTTTTTCTCCATCAATCCGCGCGAAATTTCCTGCCAGACGCGCTCGGCCACCAGTTCGGCAATCTCACCGTCATCGACCAGTTTTTTGCACAGAAGTAGCGTCTCAGGCGCCACGGTGAAATCGGTAAATCGTGCAGCGAACCGTGCTATGCGCAGTACACGCAAAGGATCCTCAGCGAACGCGTCGCTGACATGGCGAAACACCTTCGCCTCAACGTCGCCAGCCCCTCCGTAGGGATCAATCAACGAGCCAGAGCCACTCGCGTCCAGCGCCATCGCATTAATCGTCAGATCGCGTCGCTGCAAATCGTCCTCAAGCGTGACCTCCGGTGACGCGTGAAACGCAAACCCGGTGTAGCCGCGTCCGCTCTTGCGCTCGGTGCGCGCGAGGGCATATTCCTCCTTCGTTTCTGGATGCAGAAACACCGGAAAATCTTTGCCCACCGGCTGAAATTTCGCGGCCAACATTTCGTCAACCGTCGCACCTACGACCACGTAGTCACGATCACTAGCGGGAAGGCCCAAAAGCTTGTCGCGTACGCTGCCACCGACTTGATAGATTTTCATATTCGGCATTATCAGCGGAGCGAGCTGAATACCGCTCGGCTAACGAAATGAT
>JAYWHV010000306.1:0-31862 GCA_043777615.1 Burkholderiales bacterium
TCGTGGCGTTTAGCGTGCCACCCATCAACACGAGGTTGAGGTAATCGACCATCCCGCCGGCATCGTCGTAGAGGGCGTACAGCTCAGACATGTCACCCAGGAGGCAATTGCCCCGCACGGACGCCGCCGGGTCCGTGCTAGTCAGCGTCGTGGTGTTGCAGTTGAAGCGGCCGATCAAGTTCGTGGTGAACAGGTTGTTGTTGCTCGTATCGGCAAAGGCCACGAGATTGCCAAAGTAATTTTGCGTGGCAGCAATGGCGGTCGTCGTCGTGATCTCGAACTCCGGCCCAATTGCGTTCATTGCAGAAACCGGGCCTGGCGGCGAAAAGTCCGGGTGGAAATAGTTAAACACAGTGGGCGAACTCAACGGCGCCTGACTGATGCCGAATTCGACGTCGTCAAGGTTGTAATGGAGCATGTAGCGCCCGGAGCTTGCGCGTGTATTGAATCCACGGAAGATCGCACTCAGGCGAAGCATCGGCTCTTTGAGTTTGCCAAAAGCCATGGGTGCGGTTGCTGACGGTTGGGTAGCCTCCGGGTCGAGCAATATCGCGCGCATGACCGCTTTCATGTCGCCGCGAACGCCGCCGGTGTTGTTGAAGGCAGCAGTGACGCGAGACACATAAGCCGGTGACGGTGTCGACGTGACAAAGAACCGGATCAGGCTCTTGCCAATGAAAGGCCCGACGTTTGGATGACAAAAGATGTTGTCAATTGCCTGATTGATGGTCAGATTGGCTTGTGTCGCGTTCACCCTGGTGCCCGTCGTCACCCCGGATCCGGTCGTCACAATCGCGGGCAGGACGGGCCCGGTCGCGGGCGCAACGGGTGCCGTTGAGGCAAACGCTGCGGCATTGAGGCAAGTCGTGCCGACGGGGTTCGGGTCGGTGTAGCCAAGCAGCTGCTTCGACAACGCACTATGGCGCCCGGGGAACATCACCATCGGGCGCTTCCAGCCGTTGATATCGGGCGGGAAGTTCGCACCAAGATCAGTACGGTCGGGTGACCAGTTCCACGAAGGGTGCCGATCGCCATAAAAATCAAGGCAATTGGTGAGCGGAATCGTTGTGCAATAAGGGTCGTCATACGACAGACCGGTGAATACCCTGGCGAAGCCCTTCACCGTGTTTTCGTCGTAAGTAGCAATCGGCTGTCCGCCAGAGGTCAGCTTTTCTCCGTCGGGGCCCAACATGAACAAGCCAACACCGAATAGTTGCAGGATTTCTCGGGCGAAGTTCTCGTTTGGATTGCTGTTGCCGCCGTCATTCTTCAGGTGGCTCAAATAACGGCCCATGGCTGGAGACAGCGCCACTTTGTAGAGGATGTCGCGGTAGTTGGTGAAGCCATTGTCGGCCAGTAAATCGAGGTAAGCCGCCAGCTCAAACGGATTGTCCGAGTTGCCGTAATCCGACACCACCAAAATCTCCGACAGCGCAAATGCCATGCGTTGCCGCAGCTGATCTGGGCTGGTAAGTGCCTGACCCCAAAACGCCTCGCGGCTCAATTCGGAGCCAAATGTTTTGGCCGCGGCATCGTATTCGGCTTTGCGCGTTTGCAAATATTGAAAGTGAGTTTGCGGGCGTGCCAGGGCCATTTGCCCGTTGATCCACTGGGTCGCGCGTGCTGTCGTGTCGGCTCCCGGCAGCGAAAGGAATGCCGCGATGTCGGAGCGGCTTGGGCCGAAGGTTGACTGGATCAGAAAGCGCGAAGCTTCGAACTGCGCGGCGGTCGGCGGAGTGACGACCAGCGGCGTGCAACCAGCGTCCACATAGGACTTCAGTAAGGGCAGCGTGTTGCGGGTACCGAACGCTCCCGCCCTGCCGTCCGGCAGCCAGCTAGCGCTGGTGAAGCCAAAGACGTTGCGCGAAATGATTCCGGCATCATCGATGTCAAAGACGCCGTTTCCGTTGACGTCGAGCTGGTCGATGTTGTTGCTGATGTTCGTCTCGACGGTCGTCGCTGATGCCCCGATTCCAGCCACCAGCTCGGGTCCGCGCTTGCCCCGGGCATAGCGCACCAGCAGCACGCCGTCGCGCAGCGCATCAGCGGTTGCAGCGCCTGCAACGTTGAAAGGGCAGGCCGCCTGCGCTGGCGAGGCCCACATCAGCGCGCTTGCTGTAGCGACCGCGAAAGGAGCCAACGGCACCAGGAGCTTTTTGACCAATGTCTTCGCCATGGAGAAGTCTTATAAAAACCAGCCTGAGAGTTTATGTCAATGGCATTATTGCCGCAATACTTCTTGTGCGATTGTGCAAATCCGGGGAAAGGCAGGCTCAGAAGCCGCGACCCAAGTCGCTGCAATCGTCAACCCAACGGGCACCGAAGCCGACTGGCCGTTCCCGCGTCAGCTGTCGTCGTCGCTGACTGCCGAAACGACTGCCTCGGCCCCGCCACGCTGGAAGCGAATCCGGAGCGACGCGCCTGGTTTGACGGTTGCGGCATCTGTCACCGGAGCGCCGGCCTTGTTGAACACGAGCGCGTAACCACGATCAAGTACGTGCGCGGGATTAAGCAAATCCAGTGCCTGTGACGCTGCCGAAAGGCGTAAATGCTGCGTCGACAGCAAGCCCGATATCGCGCCAGCGAGGCGTCGGTCCAACGCGTCAACGCGCAGAGCCGGGGCGGGCCTGCGTTGAATGGCGACGGCCAGCCGCTGTCGCGACAAAGCGAGCTTTGCCTGGCACCGTGGTGACGCTAGGGCGACTGCCCGTTGCAGTCTCGACTGAAGCCGCAACAGGGTCTCGCGCCACGGTGCGACGACAGCACTTGAGCTGCGCAGACGGTCACCCGCTCGATCCAGCCGTTCACCCATCCGATCCAGACGATTGCGCAGCGCATCCGTCGCCCGTTCCGCAAAATCGCCGACCAGCGCAAGCATGGCTTCGCGCTCCGGCGTCACCAGTGCAGCGGCCGCCGTTGGCGTTGGCGCGCGCATGTCGGCCGCAAAATCACACAACGTGAAGTCGCTTTCATGACCGACCGCGCAGACGATCGGAAGCCTCGACGCCGCCACTGCCCGGGTCAGAGCCTCATCGTTGAACGCCCACAAGTCCTCCATGCTGCCGCCACCGCGACCGATGATCAGTACATCGCACTCCTGACGCGCGTTGGCGACCGTGAGGGCGTTCAACAATTCACGCGGCGCATTGGCGCCCTGCACGCTCGCCGGGTAGACAATCACGATGGCCCGCGGCCAGCGATCCCGCAATATCCGAAGCATGTCCGCGAGCGCCGCCGCTTTCGTCGAAGTAATGAGACCGATGCGCCGCGGATAAGCGGGAAGGGCCCGCTTTGTGTCTTCGTCGAAGAGGCGTTCGGCAACGAGTTTTGCCTTCAATCGTAAAAACGCTTCGTACAACTGGCCTACGCCTGCGAGCCGCGCCTGTTCGACCGCAAATTGCAGGCTTCCGCGCGGCTCGTAAATCGCGGGACGCAAGCGGAGTTCGACCTGAGCGCCGTCTTTGAGCTCGAATCCCACAAGCGCCGCCCGATTGCGATAGAACACGCAGGCAATTTGCGCCGCAGCGTCCTTCAGATCGAAATAGCAATGGCCCGAGGCGGCGCGTTTGAATCCCGATATCTCGCCACTCACCCAGCACAGCGGCAACGCTCGTTCGAGCGCTGACTTTGCGCGCTGCAACAAGACGGACACCGAAATCGGGTCAGCCGGTGCTGCAGTCAGGTTTTCGGTGTTGTCTGTCCAGGACATAAGGTTCTACGAGACTAAAAATGTCGATAGGAGTTGTCTGGGGCGAAGACCATTGTCATCCGCGGCAAACGCACGGGAAATGATGCAAGTGCTTGATCGAGTTTACTTTTTTGCCGTCCAGTCAGCGAGCAAAAGAGCGGAACGCGAATGCATGCGGGTTTAAGCGGTGCCGGGGAAGTTATCCGGTGAGTTATCCACAAGCGATGTGGGCAACTTTCGTGTTCAGGCGCGTCGCGTCATGCCTGGGCTGCAACGCATTGAGCGCGCGAAAGCGCGACTGCACGCCCATCTGTTGGCTCAAAAGCGCATCGTTACAATGTGCAACCGCACAAACAGATATTGTCCAACCCCGAATGAGTTCCGTGACCAAGGGCGCAGCCACCGACGCTAAATCCGACGCAAAAAGCAAGGCAGTTGACGGCAAAGGTGATCACAAATCGCCTTCGAACTTCATTCGACAGATTATCGACGCCGACCAGTTGAGCGGCAAACACGGCGGCAAAGTCATCACACGCTTTCCCCCGGAGCCGAATGGCTACCTGCATATCGGTCATGCGAAATCGATTTGCCTGAATTTCGGCCTGGCGAAGGATTACGCTGGCGTGTGTCACCTGCGCTTCGACGACACCAATCCGGTAAAAGAAGATGTCGAATACGAAGAGTCGATCAAGGAAATGGTCGAGTGGCTCGGCTTCTCGTTTGAGGATCATCTTTTCTACGCGAGTGACTATTTTGGGCAGTTGTACGACTTTGCGCGGCATTTCATCGAGCGTGATCTGGCCTACGTCGACAGCCAGTCAGCCGATGAGATTCGGGCCAATCGCGGCACCCTGGTCGAACCTGGCACAAATTCCCCATTCCGCGATCGCGGCGTAGAGGAAAACCTGCGTCTGTTCGACGAGATGAAGCGCGGGCTGCATGCCGACGGCGCACACATCCTGCGGCTCAAGATCGACATGGCGTCGCCCAACATCAATCTGCGCGATCCAGCGATTTATCGGATTCGCCATACGGAGCATCATCGCACCGGCGACGCCTGGTGCGTTTATCCGATGTACGACTACACGCACTGCATCAGCGACGCGATTGAGCGGATCACGCATTCGCTGTGCACACTCGAATTCGAAGCGCATCGGCCCCTCTACGACTGGGTGCTTGAGCGTCTCGTTGAAACCGGCAAACTGCCTTCACCGAGCCCGCAACAGATCGAATTTTCGCGGCTGAATCTGAGCTACACCGTGATGAGCAAGCGGAAGCTTCTGGAGCTGGTTGAAACCGGCCTGGTGAGCGGTTGGGACGACCCGCGCATGATGACGCTTGCGGGCCTGCGTCGACGGGGATTCACGCCGGGATCGATCCGCCTGTTCGCCGAGCGTGCCGGTGTGTCGAAGGCGCATCAATGGATCGACATGGCGGATCTTGAGCGGGCGTTGCGGGATGACCTCGATGCCACCGCGCTTCGCGCCATGGCCGTGCTCGACCCGGTTCGCGTGGTCATCGAAAATTATCCCGATGGCCAAACTGAAGAATGCTCGGCCCCGATTAACCCGCATGACGAGAATGCGGGTCGCCGCAGTTTCAAATTTGCGCGCGAAGTGTTTATCGAGCGCGAAGACTTTATGGAGACGCCGGTCAAAGGATTCTTCCGTTTAGCACCCGGCACTGAGGTTCGGCTGCGCCACGCGTTCATCATCAAATACGAGCGCATCGAGAAGGACGACACAGGCAACGTCACTACGATCTACGCCACCTACGATCCGGCGACCAAAAGTGGCACCGGCGGTCGTAACGTCAAAGGTGCGATTCATTGGGTCAGCAAAGCCGACGGCATTCAGGCGGAGGTGCGTTTGTACGACCGCCTGTTCAACGTCGAAAATCCGGATTCGGGCGAGGGCGATTATCGAACCTACTTAAATCCGCATTCGCTCAAATCCGTCACCGCCTGGCTCGAACCCTCACTCGCCAACGCGAAGGCGGACGAAAGCTACCAGTTCGAGCGCAACGGCTACTTCACGCCGGATCGCGTTGATTCCCGACCCGGCGCGCTGGTGTTTAACCGTGCCGTGACCCTCAAAGACGGCTGGAAAGCGGGCTAATTGACGCGCCGTAGAAGTTTTGCCGCGTTATAGCTTTACGGTGAAATGCCCATTTGACATGGGGTATAGCTGTAAAACGGCTTTAGTCGATACAGACCAAAATTGCCGTGTAGCCCCAATGCAGCGGTCATTTCAATAAAAAGTCGTTCCGCGATGTGTGACGCTTCCAGTTCATAAATCGCGAGTTACACTGCGTTCTAATTCTTCTTCGCGAGTCTTTCCTGCATGTGGGACATCATCAAGGCAGCGGGCTGGCCCATCTGGCCGCTCATTCTCGTATCAATCGTCGCGCTGGCGCTCATCATCGAGCGGTTGTGGACGTTGCGCCGGACTCAGATCATCCCGCCGGGTCTGGTCGACAAAGTCATCGCTGAGTACCGCAAAAAGGGCCTGACGCAGGAGTTGGTTGATTTGACCGCCGGGCAGGGTCCGATGGGACAAATTCTTGCGGCGGGGCTCGCCAACATCAAGGCACCGCGTCCCGTTGTGAAAGAGGCAATCGAGGAGACCGGAAGCGTTGTCGGCTACGGGCTCGAAAAATACCTGAACGCGATCGGTACCATTTCCGCGGCAGCGCCGCTCATGGGCCTGCTCGGCACCATCATCGGCATGATTGAAATTTTCGGGAGCACAGGCTCGGCGGGCGTCGACCCGACTCGTCTGGCTAACGGCATATCTGTGGCGCTCTACAACACGGCGATGGGCATCATTGTGGCTGTGCCGACACTGATGTTCTACCGCTATTTCCGTGGCAAAGTGGACTCCCTTTTGATCGAGATGGAGCAGCAGGCAACGAGGTTGGTGGACATCCTTCACGGAGATCGCGCCAAGTGAACTTCCGTCGAGGTCGCTTTCGCGAAGAGCCGGAGATCAACTTTATTCCGTTGATTGACGTGTTGCTTGTCGTGCTCATCTTTTTGATGGCATCGACGACCTACAGCAAGTTCACGGAGCTCAAGATTTCCCTGCCTGAGGCTGATGCTGAAAAGCAGACGCAGCGGCCAAAAGAAGTCAACGTGGGCGTGGACGCCGCCGGCAAGTACGCCATCAACAAGCAGG
The DNA here is from genome assembly GCA_043777615.1 of Burkholderiales bacterium. GTDB lineage: Bacteria > Pseudomonadota > Gammaproteobacteria > Burkholderiales > Casimicrobiaceae > Casimicrobium. The sequence goes on from JAYWHV010000306.1 coordinate 6,865, forward strand.
TGTTTACCTTCACCACCGTCGCCGCGCTGGCGCAGGCGCTCAAAGACGGCGCGACGGGTGTCGCTGACCCCGTCATCATCATCAACGCCGACGCTGCCGCGAAGCATCAGGATGTTGTTCACGTAATGGAGGCGGCGCGGCTTGCGCAGTACCCGAACATTACTTTCGCTACGCAGACGCCGACGGCCCCCGGCAAGTAACCGCGCAAAGCCCGTCGCGCCAACCGTTTCACCCTCCGGAAAAAATTCCCAATGTTTTCCGCGCTGCTAGAAAAGACCTGGTGGGCACGAACGGCAACACCGTTGGCGCACCTGTTGACGCCATTGGCGGCGCTTCACGGCGCGGTGATCGCGGTTCGGCGCGAACTTTACAGCCGCGGCATTTTGGCCAGATCCCACCCCGGGGTTCCCGTGCTCGTGGTCGGCAACGTTGTCGTCGGCGGTGCCGGTAAAACGCCGGTTGTGCAGGCGATCGTGCGTTGCCTGCAACAAGCCGGTTACCGGCCGGGCATCATTAGCCGTGGCTATCCGGTGAGCCCGAAGCAGCCGCGCACCGTCACTGTTCGGTCCATCGCTTCGGACGTGGGCGACGAGCCGCTGCTGCACTTCACGCTCGGTGTACCAGTCGTCGTGTGTGCAGACCGCGTTGCGGCGGCGATGTCGCTCCTGGAGCAACATCCTGAGGTAAATGTGCTGGTCGCCGACGATGCGCTTCAACACTACGCGCTTATGCGCGACATCGAGGTCGAAGTCATCAGTGCGGAGCGCCGCTACGGCAACGGTCGGCTCATGCCTGCCGGCCCGCTACGCGAACCGCGTGCGCGGGCGCGCGACTGCCAGTTGCGCCTGATGCCGTCATGGGTTACGCCGAGTGGTGGTTACAAAGACGGAAATCATCACGTTGTCCGGCGCAAGCTTGGCGATGCATATGCGCTGATCGAGCCGGGTCGTAAAACACCGCTTTCCACGTTCGCGCAGTCGCGTCCGGCCATCGTGGCCGGTATCGCCAATCCCCGGCAGTTCTACGACGCCTTGCTGCGGGCCGGCGTGCAGGGTCAGTTATTCGGGTTTTCCGATCATTACAACTTTCGGTCGTCGGATTTTGATGCGATCGGCGAACGCGCGATTCTGATGACGGAGAAAGATGCCGCCAAGTGCCGCAGCTTTGCAGACCGGAGAATGTGGGTGGTGCCGCTTTCGGTGCATTTTGCCCCGGAAACCAAGCGCAAATTGCTGCTGCTCGTTCGCGATGCGAGTGCGATCTACGCGCCGGCTGCAACGCCTTCGAACGCAACTACGCAAGAATTGAATGATGGACCCCAAACTGCTTGAAATACTTGTCTGCCCCGTCACCAAAGGGCCCCTGATTTACGACAAAAAAAATCAGGAGTTGATTTCGAGATCGGCGCGCCTCGCATACCCGATCCGTGACGATATTCCGGTGATGCTGGAAGAAGAGGCGAGGACCGTCTCCGCCGAAGAGGCCGAAGCTCTCGGCTGACGCGATGAGCTTCATCGTTGTCATTCCCGCCCGTTACGCATCCACGCGTTTTCCTGGCAAGCCGCTGATCGATTTGAATGGCAAACCCATGGTGGTGCGGGTTGCCGAGCGCGCAATGCAATCGGGCGCAACCCGCGTGCTGGTTGCCACCGACGACGCCCGAATAGCTGCCGCCTGCGATGCTGGCGGCGTCGCATGCATCAAAACGCGCGACGATCACCCAACGGGTACGGATCGGCTCTCCGAAGTTGCTGCTTTGATGAACTTGCCGGACGACGCTGTCGTTGTCAACGTTCAGGGCGACGAACCACTGATTCCGGCGAACGTAATCAATCATGTCGCGGCCATGCTTGAGGCCAACCCGAAAGCGGCGATTGCCACGCTGTGCCACCCGATTCACGACGCCGCTGACGTCATCAATCCAAATGTCGTGAAGTGCGTGATTGGCGAAACTGGCGAAGCGTTGTATTTCAGCCGTGCACCGATTCCGTTCGCACGTGATCAATGGCGCGACGGCGTCAGCTCTATCCCCGGTGGTTTGCCGGTGTATCGGCATATTGGGCTCTACGCCTATCGTGCTGGCTTTTTACGGCGTTTTCCCGAGCTCTCGATCCCGGCGATCGAGCGCTTTGAGGCGCTGGAGCAGCTGCGCGCGCTCGCGCATGGTTTTCGTATCGCGGTCGCCGTGGTGGATGACGCTTTGCCGCCTGGCATTGACACGCCTGAAGACTATGAGCGACTGAAGGCCGCCTATTCAGCGAGCGGTGATACTTTCTGGATGTAATAGCGCGTTTCACCAAAGCAGCTCGTCGGCAAACCCACTTTTTCGGTGTAGTGCAGCGCGACACGCTTACCGACGTTGCGATTGATGGCGTTGGCCACCGTATCGTCCCAGACAGTGAAGAAGAATTTTTCGGGTAGCGCACCCGGCAGCACGACCATGTTGAGTTCACCCTCCCATGTCTTGCAGACCCAGCCTTTGCGCGAGAATTTTTGTACAACGCCCGCGCGCTCGCCGTCGGAATAGCTCCATTTCCAGACAACAAGGCCGTACAACCCACCTAAAACCGCAATGGCCAGCAACACAAAAATGAGCGGTAATATGAAACCGCTTTGGGCATTTCGCGCCGATTTAATGACGTTGTAGTGGAAAAGAATTCGCTTTTGAGACATAATATAGGCCGTTGAAAATGCAACGCTTTCTGCAACTCTAAAGTGTCCTTTGTGGCGTCAATCAGTGGTTTTACACGAGTTGACGAGCCGATAAAGAACGGAGGTGCGGGGTGCGTAACTCAGGGTGTTGATGTCTATGCTCGATCCAAACCAGATCGCCAAATTTCGTCAACAAACGGCGACCCCGCGCAAGCGCTCGGTGGCCGGCAGTTGGACCAGGCTTTGCGGAACCTGCAAGCAGCCCGCCATTATCCGCGGCGGCAAAACTCGCAAGGTAGGCGGACGCACCGTTTTTACGTGTGCGGGTTGTCTCACCAAGCTCCTCGAGAAATCCGAGGAGGGCGACAACGAAGCTGACAAAACCGGAACCGGCGGATAGTCTGCGCTAACCGTTTGGGCCAATGAAAAACGCCAACCTTGCAGTTGGCGTTTTTTGTTGCCCGTCGTTTGCTGAATAAAGCAAAGCCGGTCAGCGGGCTTCGAGCGAATGAAACCTCGCTCTCGCCTGTGACTCGCTAATCGGCGTAAGCCTTGGCTGCCTGGATGATTGGCGACCATTTGGCGATTTCCGCCGTCAGCAGCGCTTTGGCACCGGCTGACGTCTGACGATCGGCTGGCATGATTTCAGCGCCCAGATCCTTCATCTTCGCAGAAAATCCGGCGTCTTTGATTGCGGCTTGCAAGGATGATTGCAGTTTGGTGACGACGTCGGCAGGCGTGTTTTTTGGTGCGTACAGAATGTGCCAGACGCCGACTTCAAAGCCCGGCAGTTCAGCGCCCAGCGGCGGCAGATCTGGGAAGTTAGCCAATTTGCCTTTGCTGGTCACGGCATACGCCTTGACCTTGCCACCCTTGATCTGGCCTGACGTGTTCGTTGTCTGATCGCACATCAAATCAACGTTGCCGCCAAGCAGAGCCGTCATCGCCGGGCCGGTTCCAGAAAACGGCACGGTGGTGAGGTCTGTCTTCATCGCGCTTTGCAGCAGAAGGCCGCACAAGTGTGAAGCCGAGCCAACGCCTGCGTTAGCCAGATTGATTTTGTCTTTGTTGGCACGAACAAAAGCCAGCAGGTCCTTGGCGTTCGCCTGTGCCATGGTTGGCTTGGCGATGATTGTCATCGGAACATCAACGACCGCACCGATGGGAATGAAGTCTTCAAGCGGCTTGAAATCAAGCTTGCGGTACAACGACGGAGCAGTGGACATGCCAATGTGGTGGAACAGCAGCGTGTAGCCGTCGCCAGGTGCGCGAGCTACCTTGCCAGCGCCAATCGTGCCACCGGCGCCTCCGACGTTTTCGACAATCATTGAGCCTTTCAGCTGCGTGCCCATAGCCTGCGCCAATGAACGCGCCACGACGTCGGTCGGGCCGCCAGCCGCAAACGGCACGACGATCGAAATCGGTTTGTCGGGGTATGAGGCGAACGCGCTCGTCGCGGTGAGAAGGCAGCCAACGGCGGCTGCCAGCATCGATATTTTTCTGATCATTTCAGGACTCTCCAGGGGTTTTATTTAGTGCGTGAGTCAAACAACGCGCGCCGGGTGCGCCTGTTGACAGCATGGCAATTTTACGAGCGCGAAGCCTTATCTCATGCGGGTTTCCACTCGCACCGGACTCCAGTTTCGCCAGCAGAGACTGTATAGGCATCGGCTGTCGCAATGCCCACAATCGCGACTACGGTTTGGCCGCAGGTCAGAATTGGCCAGCGTTCGCGCTGCCACGGTGCGACCCCGGCGTTTTGAAATATGTTTTTGACAGTTACGCGACCAGAGCGCGGTGAGAGCTCGATGGCGTCGCCAATTTCACGCATGCGGAGCGTCCAGGTTTCCCCCGCCCCCAGCCGGCGCAGCGCATTGTCTTCATGCGACGTAACTGTTGTGACGCTTCCTGCAACGCCGCGGTCGCCCCTAAGCGTCAACAGCGGTTCGGCGTTCCACGAAACCGGATGCCAACGCGGTGTCTCACGCACCACCCATGCCGCGCCGCGATACACGCGGATCGATGTGTTTGGAGAGGCGCATTGGAGGCAAATCGATTGCGTGGGTTCGTCGCTCGCGAGCTGTTGCAACCAATCGCGCAGCGTCTCAGTGCCCGGAATGTCGACGCCGGATTTTGCGAGCCAAAATCGCAACACGTTCGCTCTTCGCGGGCGCGACAAGGCGCTGAAGGTTGGCAATTGCAGCGCACCGTTCGAAACACAACGCGCCGCGTCCATCGCGGCCAGCTCCTCAAGGAGCACCGCCGCCTCAGCCTGATGCGCTGCCGCTCGCGAAAGCGTGACCTCAGCTGAAGGAAATGAGCGGATCAATTCTGGCCACACGTTGATGCGCAACCGATTCCGCGCAAACCGCACATCGGCGTTGCTTTCGTCGTCGACCCACGTGAGCGCGTGCAGTTGCGCATATTCGTTGATTGCTGCTTTCGATACGCCCAGAAACGGCCGTTTGTAGCGCTCCGTCGACGTCGGCATCGCGGAGAGTCCCGGAGTACCGGCACCGCGCAATAGCTGCAACAGGACGGTTTCTGCCTGATCCCGAGCGTGATGCGCCAGCAGAATGAAATCTGCATCAACCTTGTCGAGCGATGCATAACGTGCCGTGCGAGCCGCGGCTTCAATGCCCATTCGTGAATCGCGGTCAACGTGAACGCGATCAATCGTCAATGGCACGTTCAGCGAAAAGCAAACTGCCTCGCAGTGCCCCACCCAGGCATCTGCATTAGGGCTCAAGCCATGATGAACGTGATGCGCTGCCAGAAGCCACGGGCCATCAATCGAATCGCGAAGTGCGGCGAGAGCGTGCAGCAGCACGACCGAATCCATACCGCCGGACAGCGCCACACAAGCGCGTGTGTTTGAAATCCAATTAGCCGCTGCGAGCCTGACGGCCTCATCGACCGCCGCGACGTTCGCGCTAAATTTGCGATTTAAAAGCGCCATAGTCCGCCAATCGCTCGCGCCGCAGCGACAGGCGCTTGTCGGGTGCGAGGGCGGCCAACCGTGCGAGTTCGTCGACGAGCACCTTCTTCAGGTTGCCCATCATCGTCACCGGATCGCGATGCGCACCGCCAGCGGGTTCAGGCACGATGTGATCAATCAGCCGGAGCGATTTCAGGCGCTGTGCCGTGATACCCATGTTCTCGGCCGCCTCGGGTGCGCGCTCGGCGCTTTTCCACAGAATCGATGCGCAACCTTCGGGCGAAATCACGGAGTACGTCGCGAACTGCAGCATGATGGTGACGTCGCCCACTGCGATGGCGAGCGCGCCACCGGAGCCACCTTCTCCGATCACGGTGACGATGATCGGACTCTTGATCTGCGCCATTTCAAAAAGGTTTCGCCCAATCGCTTCCGACTGTCCGCGTTCTTCCGCACCAACACCGGGATAAGCACCAGGCGTGTCAATAAACGTGAAAATCGGCAGACCGAACTTGTCCGCCATTTTCATGAGACGAAGCGCCTTGCGATAGCCCTCGGGGCGCGGCATGCCCCAGTTTCGCAGCACTTTTTCTTTGGTGTCGCGACCCTTCTGATGCCCAATCACCATGCAACTTTGACCATCAAACTTGGCGAGTCCGCCGACGATCGCCGCGTCATCCGCGTAACTTCTGTCCCCGTGCAACTCGACAAAATCGGTAAACAAACCGCTCGCATAGTCGAGTGTGTAGGGGCGCTGCGCGTGCCGCGCGACCTGCGCGACTTGCCACGGTGTCAGCCGGGAATAAATTGACTTGTTGAGATCAGCTAGCTTTCTTGTCAGTCTTTTCAGCTCATCGGAAACGTCGAGGTGATCGACGCCGTGGTGCAGCTCCGTGAGTTCATCAATTTTTGATTGCAACTCAGCGAGGGGCTGCTCGAAATCAAGATAGATTTGTTTTGCCATGCCCGGAATTGTAGGCGGGCTTGGCGAATGTCGAGGATTTGTCCGGGCTAGCGGTCACGCGGGGCAAGAATGCCGTTTTCCTTCGTGTCGGGTAGCGGCGCAAAGCGAGCCACCAGCATCATGAGTCCTGCAAAGATCATGAGCAGCGGAATAATGAGACGTGATCTCCAGCCAAGATCGAAGTAGCCGTACCAGCCGATTCCCATCGCGATCAAGACCGGCCCCGCAACGAGCGATTTTTTCGTGAGACCATCGAGCACCACGATTGCCACGCCCGCCACCACCAATGCGATGGCCACCAGCGTGTTCCAGTCCGGAATCCATCCGTAGTTCCATCCGAGCATGGCGAGCCCGCCAGCAATCAGAACCACCGGTAGCGTTGCGTCGCGCATGGTGATGACCTTCTCTACAAAAATTGGAAACGTGCCGATTTTGGTGCTTTTGTTCAATGCTCGCAAATGGGGCGAAAAAGTCGTGGAATCCGAGACTTCGGGTCGCACGCGAGGCACGCACCTTGCAACCTGCGAAATGCGTCCCACATCTCGATGTCATCGATTGCGCATTGCCGGAACTTCGCAACATCCTCACGGTTCTATCCCCACATGAAATCAGCCCTGAACACATCCGTATCTCGCCCCCGACCCTGGGCGGCGCTCGCCGTGGGCCTGATCACGGCGATCAGCGCTGCCAGTGCTTTTGCCGCAGGGCAAGCGAGCATGCCGTTACCCATCGCGTCGCGAACGACGGAACCGGCCCGGGACGAATCCTTTCGCACCGTCGACCTCGCGTGGAATGACACCAGTCGACAGCGCGAAATTCCGGTGCGACTTTATTGGCCAGCCGGCGCCAGCCCCGCGACTCCGGTACCGCTAGTCGTTTTTTCGCACGGCCTGGGCGGTACCAAAAACGGATACTCTTACCTCGGCAAGCACTGGGCCAGCCTCGGATTCGCCAGCCTGCACGTGCAGCACGCCGGCAGCGACCGGGCGGTTTGGACTGGTAATGTTTTCTCGCTGGTCAGCAACGTCGTTGCCGCAGCGAGCGAAACCAACGCGATTGATCGTGCGAAGGACGTTTCGTTCGCGATCACGACGATTCTGGCTTCGAAGGACTTCGGCCCATCGATTCAGACCGGTGCAATTGCGGTGGCGGGGCATTCCTACGGTGCCAACACCGCACTACTCGTCGGCGGCGCAACGGTTGAACGCAATGGCAAGCCGATGTCCTTTCGCGACGAGCGCGTGAGAGCGCTCATTCTGATTTCGGCGCCGCCATTTGTTGGCGAGGGTGACATGGTCACGGTGCTGAGCGCCGTCAAGGTGCCGACCCTGCACGTCACCGGCACTGACGACGTTATCCGCGTGCCTGGCTATTACTCTGATGTCGCCGATCGCATCAAGGTGTTTGACGCTCTGGACTCGCCAGACAAAGTGCTGACCGTGTTCAAAGGCGCGACGCACAGTATCTTCACCGATCGTACCGGGCCAGCGGGCGTGGAACTCAACTCGGTGGTCAAGCGGGCAACCCGTGAACTTTCCGGCGTTTTCCTCAAGAGCGTTCTGGCCAACGCGCCAGGCAAGGCGGTGGACGAATGGCTACTTTCACAAAAAGCGCTGTTTGACCGCTATGCGGGTGCGGTTCGTGGCGGCAAAAGTTAACGCGAACCACAGTACACCTTTTCGCTGAAAGCGCCATTTAATATGGGCTAAAGCTGATTTGCGACGATAGTCGATATATTAGATAATCACGCTCTAGCCCCAATAGAATAGACCGTTGAGCGAAAAGTTATTTAAGTAATCTTTGCCGTTTCAGACTCAACTGGCAACGTCAAATTCGAGGTGGCGCGACCTGAGTTCCTCCATCGCCGCATGTCCGCGCATTTCGCGCAGCTGCATGACGCGCGACTCATCTTCGAAGTACCAGTAACCCAGGCTAAACGTCTGGAAGTGCCGCGTCTCGATGGCGCCTTCATGGAGCCGTTTCACGCCGAAATGGCGGTCATCGCGCCGATCCGTTGCTTGAGCGTCTTCACGCCGATGCGCTCGCCCACCACGTTAAGGTTAGGTGAGCTCTTGTTGCACTTCAGGCGAGACACCACTTTCTTCCCGGAAAGCAACGTCGGTGATTATTTTTTCGCCTCGCGCGCCAAAACGTCGCGGAGAAGTTTTGAGGCGCACGATTTGAGAGACTCTCGGCACTCACGGGAAGTTGGTGCCGCAATTCGCGTTCAGGTTGTTGCGAGTCGCGTCCCACTGACCTTGGGTGATTGCAGTACCGGCCACGGCATTGGCGCTGGTGAACCCCAGCATCGCGCGGATCAGCACCAAACCCTCCTTGGTTGAAGTGACCTGATTGTCGCCGTCCATGTCGAGCTTGCACGGAAGCACAGCGGCGAGCACCGGGGATTCGAACGCGCCGATATCGACCGTGCCGTTGACGATGCGCGGGAAGCCGCTGCCGCGCTGGTCGAAGGCCGGTGCGCCGGTGTTGTCGCCCGCATCAAGCGCCGGGCTACCGGGGCGCAAGGCGTGGGTGAAGGTCTGTACGCTGCCGCCGTTGTCGGCAAGTCCTTCGAGTTTGGCGTCGACGTTGCAGATCACGCCGTTGGCACCACAGGTCCCCGCAGGCAGACCGGCGCCGTTTTCGATCACTGAGTTGGCGAACGCGTACGTTACGTTTGGAAGCACCTGAGGAAATACCGACTGGATCCCGTTGCCAAAGGTAAATTGCCCAAGGATCGAGTTGGAGACGGTGACCGTTGCGTTGGAAGTGGTTGCCCCGCCAGTCGGTGAAAATGCGTTAATGAACAGCGCATTTCCGTTGGGTCCGTTCCGCGCACTGGTGATGCCTCTGAGCACGAACGAGTTGGTTCCCGAAGCGGAGTGTGTGTTCAGTAACAGGGGTCCGGCTGCGTTCGGAATAGTTGCGATGTTGCCGGAAAAAGTGCTGTTGGTGATCGTGTAATTGCCGGTTGCATTTAGAAAGAGCCCAGGCATGAACTTGGCTCGATTGCCCACAAACGTCGAATCGCTCAAGCTGTAGTTGCGCCCCGAGCCATTGGCTCGAAGCGAAACGCCTGCCTCATTCTCCGTCACGACGTTGTCTTTAACGAGGAAGCGCGAACCGGCGAAGCTGTGTGCAAGCGGGTAGGTCAGCGATGGCGAGGCGAACGGTGGCCCAATGATGGTAAACACACCAAAGCCGCCATTGGTCGTCGCAGGTGGCGTAATGATGCCCCCGTGCGTCTTGTTGCCGACGATGCGAATGTTGTCCATAGTCACCGTTGCGACGTCGTGCAACTGGCCCGCACTGTTGCCGCCGCCGATGGCTGAGTTTTCGTCGCCCGCGTCATTGAACGTCATCTCAACGCCGGTCATCGCCACGTTTCCGCTACAGCCAATACGGAAACCGCCGCGCGATGACCCGGCAAGGTTTCTCTCGAAGTAGACATTGGTCAGCCGCACGTTCTTGAGTTGCGCATACTGGCAGTTACCACTGGCGTCAAACGTGTCAGTCAGGATGTCGAGGCCTCCGATGTCTGATCCGGCCGCGTTACCGATGAACGACCAGTTGGAAACCGATATTGCATCACCTGAGGAAACCGCCGAGCCGACCGTGATGATGCTGCCGCCGCCACGACGTCCAATGATGGCGGTATTACCAACAGTGCCACCGCCATTCATGGTCACCGTTCCGGATATACCCGTAATCTGAAAAGCGCCGTTATTGCCCGTTGTGGCGGCGTTGGTCACGAACTGTGTGCCAGTGATCGTGACCGAGGTCCCGTTGCTAATCCGTAGCGCACCGACCGATTCGCCAACGTTTCCGATGAACTGGCTGTTGGCAATGCTCACCGAACCCACGAACGCGGTTGCGTTGCCGAAGCTGGCCGCGCCACAACAGCTATTGTTCGCTGCCAACGCCGCGCCATGAACCGCGCGGTTGCCAATGAATTTGACGTTGCTCAGTGTTGCGTTGGGCCGCAAGTCGGTCGCGCCCACTACGTTCATGGCAAGCGCGCCGCCGCCGACGGTGCTGGCGGCATCGCCCACGGCTTCACAGCCTTCAAAGCGAACATCGGTCATGGTCAATGATTCGCGCGAAAACAGACAACCGCCGCCGCCGCCGATGTTCCGGCCCTCCTTGAACGAAAGGCCGGTGATACTTACCGGCGCGTCGGTCGCCACATCGTTGTTACTGACAAGCAGCGTACGCTGGCCGAGAGCCGCTGGACCGAGGCCACCACCGTTAATCGCCAATGAAGCGCTGCCAGGCCCCGTGATGACCACGTTACCCGTGGAGTAGAGCAACCAAACTGCCGACCCGCTGAGCGGAACAGGGGCCGGATCCATTGCTACCTGCGCGATCGTGATGGTGCTATTCGCCGGAACCGAGAAGGTGATGGTGTCATTGCCAATTCCAGCCGCGCATCCGCCCGTGGCGGCGTCGCGGTTGGCCGATGAGATCGCCATGCGCAATGTGCAGTATGTCGGCGAGACGGGCACGGTGTACGCGGCGTCGGAGAACGTGGCCCCGGCCGCGTTGATGAATACATCATCGGCCACGCTATTCACGGTGATGGTCGCCGCCTGTGCGCACGCCCATCCCAAGGCGAACGCGGCTGTCGTTGCGACCATAAACGCGCGTCGAACCCGATAAACGATCCCTGTCCCATCTGTTGCCATGATGCCCCCGTTACGGTTTGGTTTTCGTTCGAATTAAACGCGTATGCGGCGAGGCCGTGGCTTTTGACTGCTATTGCCCGTCACGGCACGACGCCGCTGCGTCCCCAGTGCAACTGTATGCCTTTTTCGAGCAAACCGGAAGCACCGGAGCCCTACCTGTCTAAGTGGGAGTTCCACTTTGGCGTTCGTGTCTTGGTGTATGCCTTTGTCATGAAAAAACTGCGGCATCTTGACGCAACTTCACCTAGATTGAGCACGCCTGTATCAACCGCAACTGACCGTCTCGCGGTGGCTGCTTTATTCGCTGTTCGCGCGTGAGTAACGCGGGTAAGTCGGCCGGAACTGTCGCTGTTTGGACTAACTGCATTTCCCCGGACAGCGCTAATTTGCCAAGGGCGGCTTACTTTGATTTCAATTACATGACTTAAAAAATCTGCTGGCAGCGCTGCTCGATGGTTGTCAGTAGTGTCGAGTTGTTGACAAGTCTGAAAACCTGACCGAGTCAACTGGCAACGTCAAATTCGAGGTGACGCGACCTGAGTTCCTCCATCGCCGCATGTCCGCGCATTTCGCGCAGCTTCATGACACGCGACTCATCTTCGAAGTACCAGTAACCCAGGCTAAACGTCTGGAAGTGCCGCGCTTCGACCGAGCCTTCGTGCAGGCGTGTCACCGCAAAATGCCGATGATCGTGCTCGATTTTTTGCATGAGCGCGATCACATCGTCGCGCTCGCCTTCCAGAACCTGCACGAAATGCGCACCGTCGAAAAGCAATAGCCCCGTGATTCCCCGCCCGATGTTGTACGTTCGCGCCTGCACGATGATTTCGGCGATAACTTTCGGAGACGTGGCGGGCGAGAGCTCGCTTGTGTACAGGAGTTGGTAGAAAGGCACAAAATACAGTCTGAGGAAAAGTGCCCGCAATGTAGCGGCCATTTTTGCCGCCCGCTACATCAAAAGATATAGTGCATCGAACATGCCCAAACTGCGCCAGCTCGCCAACCGCCCTGATTGCCCGCCGGCCTGCTCGGAGTGTGTGCTGCGCAAGTCCGCAGCCTTCACACCGGTATCCCGCGCGCAGTTGAAATACATCGAAGAAATGCGCGTTGATCGCATCGGCTTCGTGGCGGGCGGCCAGGTCGAGCCGGAGAATCAGCGCGCGAAGGCGCTCTACACGCTGTATTCAGGCTGGGCGTTTCGCTTCAAGACGTTGTCCGACGGTCGTCGGCAAATCCTCAATTTTTTATTGCCCGGCGATCTGATTGGTCTTCAGGAGCAGTTTTCTGACGGTCCCTCGCACGGCGTGGATGCAATCACCGATGTAACGATGTGCGTATTTCCGCTCGCCAAACTCTGGGATTTGTATCGCGATCACTCTGGTCTTGCCTACAGCGTGACGTGGCTCGCCGCCCGCGAAGAAAGTAACGTTGACGAGAACCTCCTGAGCACCGGGCGACGCAACGCGGCCGAGCGCATTGCCGCGCTCCTGCTTCATCTTCATCGCCGCGCGACGCACCTGGGGCTGGCCAGTCTCTCTGACGGCGGCTCCATTTCCTTTCCGCTCACACAGTCACACATCGCGGATGCGCTTGGCCTGTCTCTCATTCACACCAATCGTTCATTGCGCAAGCTGCATCTCGCCGGGTTGCACCGGATAGAGGGCGGTCGCCTGACGATTCTCAATCCCAAGGCGCTGGAGCGCCTGTCCGAGTATTACGACCAGCCGACCCGGCAGGTACCGCTGATTTAGTTTCATTCCTGACTCAAATAGACCTGCCTTCGTCTCGCATTCCCGCTCCGAACACAGACTGACCTGTAGGCATTCGCCGACAAGCAATCGGTCTGGCGTACGACATACGGACTGTTGACGGGAAATTAGCCTTGACTCCATCGTGACGTGGCCGCGTTTTTTTGCCGCTACACGTTGTTCTCAAACCATTCGAGGAGTCAGCTATGAACCCAACATCGGACAAGATTTACAGCAGTGCAGACGACAGTTCATCGTTCGGCACCGGTGCTGGCTCACCGCCTGAAGGCAGTGAAGGCGTGCTGCCGCTGCCAGGTGATGATGCGCCGGACAGCGACGAGGGCGAGGATCGTCCTGATCGCGCCGGTCAAATCGGAGAAGGTAGCTACGAGGGCACCGACGGCTACGCGAAGAGCATTGGTGCATACCTGAAGAAGGCCGACGTCGAACAGGACGCACAGGACGCAGCGCCTGGTTCATTGAGCGAAGCCGAGGAGCTCCTCTATGCAGAGGCAGAGGCCGCGAGCCATTCAAAAGCGCCGGGGAAGTAGCTCCTCCATGAAAAAAGCGACTCAAGCCTCTGAAGGCTTACAAAAAATCGCCGATCTCGCTGCCGAAATCGGCGTCGCGATGGTCACTACGCTCGATGTGAGTTCGCAAACGCTCACCAGTCGTCCGATGATGCCGCTTGAGATGGACGAGAAAGCGAGCATCTGGTTTTTCACCACCAACGCCACGTGCCATGGGCTCGCGCTGGATCGCGTGAACATTTCTTTTTCTGCGCCGAAGAACGCGTCGTATGTCAGTTTCTCCGGGCGCGCGGTGGTCGTCAGTGATCGTGATCGCATCCATTCCCTTTGGACGCCGATGGCCAAGCCGTGGTTTCCGAAAGGCGAAGACGATCCGACGCTGATCCTGTTGCGCGTCGACTGTGAAGCGGCTGAATATTGGGATTCGAACAGCAGTAAAGTGGTGCGCATGTTGTCGATGGCCGCCTCAACGATTACCGGTGAGCCCCCAGCGCTGGGCGAACACCAGCACGTCAAGACTTGCCTTTAGACGCTTTCGGGTCCCAGCGTGAGGCCGTGCATTCCGATTGCTCATTACATAGCCGTCCCACACGCCGCCGCTCACCCGCGGCCTGGACGTGGGTGCGGTTTCCCGAAAGCGGCCTGGTGCCAGTGGTTGTAGGTCAAAAACTGGCTCTGTGAGCGACGCGCCAGCCGGATTGAGCGCACCGCGGACCCCGCGTTAAGAAGGATAATTGGATGCTGGGTGACTTCGTCCGTGCGTCCTTTTTGAGTTTTTAGAGTCACCTTTGAGCACGCTTTGGCGTAAGCAGAAAAAAACGAACGACCCCGTCATGAAATCCCGCCAGCCTTCGTTGTCAGAATACCGGGTCGAAAGCCCATTGCTTGACAAGCGTGATCGTCCGCGACGGCATTTCGCTGCGTTCAGCGTTATGTGGGCCGCGTTGATGGCCTGGGCTGATGACCGTTGCAGCGCACTCGCGGCAGCGCTCGCTTTTTACGCGATATTTTCGCTGGCACCCATGCTGCTGGTGATCGTTTCAATTGCCGGGTATCTGTTCGGTGCCGACGCCACCTCGGGCCAGCTCTATGGCCAGCTTCGCAGCGTGTTTGGGCCAGAGGCCGCAACCTTTGTCCAGTACGCGGTCGAGAGCGCTTGGAAGTCGCGCGCGTCCACGAGCGCGACCGTGTTTTCGATCATCGCCATCCTTGTTGGCGCATCGGTGACGTTCGCCGAACTAAAGTCCGCGCTCAACACTGTCTTCAAGTGTCAAGCGCCGTTGGACGTTCCGTTGCTGTTGTCAACCTGGACGCTGGTGAAGGCGCGACTGCTCTCGTTTGCGCTGGTCACCGGACTGGCGTTTCTGCTGATCATTTCGTTGGTGCTGGACGCCGGCGTTGTTGCGCTTCAGCATTTCGTCATTCAGGACACACAGCTCAACGTTATCTTCCAGACGCTCGAAAAATCAGTGAGTCTTGTTTTGCTGACGTTTATGTTCGCCGTGTTGCTGCGAGTGCTGCCGGACACTCATGTTCCGGTGCGCGCTGCGGCTACGGGTGCCGCCTGTGCCTCAGTTCTGTTCGTGCTTGGCAAGAGCCTTTTCGCGCTGTATCTCACGAGTATCGGTACGAACGATGTGTTTGGCGCCGCGGGCAGCCTGGCGGTCGTTTTAATGTGGTTGTACTACTCGTCCGCCGTGTTCCTGTTCGGAGCCGAAATCGCGCGCGAAGTAAGCGTTCGTATCCAGGCAGCAAGCGCGTCGCCGATCGCGGTGAATACGGTCAGCGGCGTCACCAAATTCCGGCCATAGGCACACCACCACCCATGCGTTTTGACATTGACTGCACCCTGCAATATGAGCTGGATGAAATGTGCCACTTCATCTTTCAAATCGAGGCAATTGACTTGCCCGACCAGCGCATTGTTGCCGAGAAACTGACGCTTGAGCCTGCGGCCGACATGAGTTCATTCGTACATGCGCCGAGCGGCAACCGGTTGACCCGTGGCGACATCCCGGCTGGCCCGCTGAATGTTCGCTACCAGGCCACGGTTGATGTCATCCCGCCGCACTACGACACCGGCGCATTAACCGAGTCCGCTGTGTCGCAAATCCCGTCGGAGTTCGTGCATCTTTTATCGCCGACACGATACTGCGAATCCGATTTGCTCGGCACCGCAGCGCAGAAGATATTTGGCAACCTGTCGCCTGGCTGGGCTCGCGTGGACGCGATCCGCGCATGGATTCACGACAACGTCGATTACGTCGTTGGGTCGTCGACCACGACGACGACAGCATGTGATGTGTTCCTGCAACGCAAAGGCGTGTGTCGCGATTTTGCGCATCTCGGCATCACCTTTTGTCGTGCGCTCAATATTCCGGCGCGGTTTGTGGTGGGCTACATCAAGTTTCCCGAAGGCGCGCCAGATTTTCATGCGGTGTTTGAAGCGTGGCTTGGGAACCGGTGGGTGATTTTTGATGCAACCGAAATGGCGCCAATCGAATGGCTCATTCGCGTTGGCACAGGGCGCGACGCCAAGGACGTTCCATTCGCGACGATCTACGGCCCAGCGCGTATGGTGAGCATGGTGCCGACCGTGGAGCCGGTCTCCGAGACGCCAGCAGATCGCAGATCATCACCGAAAGCTACAGTTTCTACACATTCAGCTTTTGAGTGAAACGAAGCTTCAATGTGGGATAGCGCCCGCTTTCGGGCTTTATCGACTATTGGCTTGATTCGCGCCTACCCCTGATGCGGAGGTCATTTCAGCTAAAAGCTGTATGCAAAAAACTCAGCGCAGAATCGATCGCAAGGTTTCTTTCACGGCGGTGTCGCGCCAGCTCGGCTCTTTGCCGCGAATGAACAAAATCGCGCCATGCTCCGAGCGGATCGGCTGATGCACCATGCCGCGTGGGGCGAGGTGATAACTGCCGGGACCGACCAATTCAGAGCCGATCATGACTTCGCCCTCAAGCACGACACATTCCTCATCGATGGCGTGTTTGTGCGGAACCAGATATGCACCCGGCTCAAGCTTTAAAAGGTAGCTCATGCTGCTGCCATCGGCTTCGCGACGTAGCACTTTCATCTTGATGCGGGGGCTGAATTTTTCCCATTCGCCCTGATCGGGGCGCACCGTGCTGGTGACGCCGCCGCGCTCAAGATCACGCACACGACTCATCAGCCGCGACTTCATGAAGCGCTCAGCCATCGGGTCGAGCGGCGCGCTGCGCACCGCTTCGGCCATATAGCCTGCGACGGTGGGCGGGAAAGTTTCGTCGTCCATGCCGGTCAAGTTCTTGTTTTCATTATTCATTGTTGAGCCTCAAGTTGCGTACGCAATTGAGCGAACGCGCGATGCATCAAAGTCTTCACCGAGCCGAGCGGCATCTGCCAGTGGTCTGCGATTTCCTGATGAGTGAGTCCACGAAAAAACGCGAGACTCACCGCCTGCCGCTCTTTGGGCGGCAGCATGAGCAGTGCCGCCTGCACAGCACTGCTGGTTTCAAATTGACTGATTAACTGCTCCGGTTCAGCCATGAGGCTTGCCTCCTGCGAGCGGAACTCATCCGGATCTTCCACACATTCCGCGATATCAGCACGACGCAGCGCATCCAGCGCACGTGAACGACAAATCGTCAACAGCCAGGTAATGACCTTGCCGCGCCCCACATCAAACCGGTTCGCCTCGCGCCAAGCCTGAAACAGCGCGTCCTCGGTTACCTCTTCAGCCAGACCTTCATCCCGCACAATACGCAGCGCGAACGAGTGCAAACGTTTTGCCACCATGTCGAACAGTTCTGACAGCGCACCTTCATCCTTGCTCGCCATGCGGGCAACCAAACCGGTTAATACTCGATCGCGCTCCAAAAGTGCGTCGGCTGCGGCAGTGGTCGGAGTGACTAAGGGCGTTGTGGACACGGGCTTTGCGGGCCGCGAAGGGAAAAAAGAAGATTCGGCCATCGTGAGATGGTAACCGTTGGCAGCGGCGTAAGGAAGTGCATACATGGCGAAAGTTCTATCGAACACAAGAACTCATACGCCGTCCTCGTGAATGTGGTTTTTCAATTGGAGCATTGCGCCTAACAACCTGCGTGAGGACGGATTGACGTAGCCCTGTCGTTCTGAACGATCGGGAAAGACCAGACTGCATGCCTCGATTTCAAGCACTTTGCATCATGCGTGCGGGCGACGAGAGCCCGCTCGGCGCCCAGGGTCGCATTGGAAGGCCCGCTATATGGGCTCGATGTAGCGCTAGAAGGTCAGGCGTTGCGCTTGTGCGCCTGACGGGGTCAGTTCGATCGTTCCGCTAGCTTTGCGAAGTGTCAAGGTGAGTTGACCATCCAGACGCGCGTTGCCTCCGCGATTGCTCACACTGCAACGCGTCGTTGCCGAGGCCGTGTCCGGTTTGCAATCAACCGTGACTTCGCCAAGCGCGACCGGTGCCTGACCCAAGGCGTAGCGAGCTGACTCGGCGCGAACGCTGCCCTGTATCGAAAGCGCAGTGGCGCTCGCGGCCAGCGACGCAACGTCGAGCGAAACGCGCGGTGATTCAGCCGTTAACGCGGCAACGCCACCGAGCTGCAGAGGAACAGCCGCTGTGAGCTTCTCGGCGGAGAGCTTGCCTGAAAAGAGATCGAGTTGCGCCAAGCCATTCATGCTTTCAGACAGCGTACAACGGGCGCCCAGCGGAATCAACGTCGGCTGGCACAGCCACGCAACAGAAAGCGTCGGCGGTACGCCGATTGTTGAAAACAGCGCCTGGCCGCGCCAGAGCGTGCCCGTGATTCGGTGCAATTGCACGAAACGAGTGGCTTCCTTCGGAAAAAATCCAGCGACGATTGAAGCCGGCAGTTGCCACACGAACACGCCTGACGCTATCGCGAGCAACAACACAAAAGTCAACAAGCGCTTCACGGAATTTGCTCCGCGCTGATGGCAAATCCGGCGCCGCGCCGTGCAATCTTTACTTCGCGCAATTTCACTGCAGCCAGTTCCAGCGCCGAGAGGCTCGCACGCAATTCATTGGCGCTCGCGACCTGCCAGGCAAGATCGCCCGCATTGCCGCCACCGCTGATGTTGAAACGCGCGCGCACGGCAGCCACCGTCATTGATCCGCCCGGAGGTGCTGCGTCGGTCTGCCATGCACTGCGAACCGATGCCTCGTGCAGGCTCGCTAAACGTTCATCGTACGCGCGACTGAAAAAAATGGTCAGTACCACCGACGCTGCGACGATTGCAACGCAGACGAGGCGGCGAAGTTGCACTCTGTCTGGCCGGGTGAACCGGTTCATTGCGGGCGTGGCTGGCAGCTTCATGGCGTGAGATACACGCGAACACGCGGCGTCGGCGCGCCGGTTGCCTGCGCTTGCAGGCCGTTGGCAGCAAGGGCACTTTGCATGCGCAACTGGGCGGTCGCATCCAACGCATCGCTCAAGCCAAATACCCATGCGCCGCTGGCATAAGTGGCGCTTTGCGTGCGTGCCAACACGTCAGGCGCGACTGTCGCAATACGTTCAAGCAGCGCGCCGGGAGGGGTTTGTTTTTGCGCTGTAACGCCTGTACTCGTTGATGGCAGCATCGCCAGCTTCGCGCCGGCGATGATCGCGCAAATCACACCTGCGACAGCGGCCCAGCGCGTAGCAGCGTCGAACGCCGTCGCGCGCGCCACCGTTTGCAAGCTGGGGGCAGCGACCAATCGTGTTGTGCCACCCGGCGGCAAACTGCCGTCGATGATCGATGCGCCACTGGCTGCCTGCCACAACGCCAGTGTGTCGTCGCTCAACATCGCGCGATCGCGATCAACAAGGATGCAATCTTCGCCAACAGACGCAGCGTCGGTGCGACGCGTCAGCATGGCAGCGACAACATCGGGCAGACTGGCGCTATCAGCGCTGCCGTTTGTCTCGACCGCTGCAGCGCCCCGCGCGCCAACGATATACCCTCCCGGTGCACCGACCCAATACGTGTGCCCGCTGTTCAAGGCGTTGAACAAGTGCGTCGACAGCGTTGAATTTGCAGCAACTGCATGCGTCGTGTAGGCAACCCATGCTTCATTGGGAGATTCAGCCACTGCCTGCGCAGCGAGTCGAAGATTGGCTGAACCGACTCCGAGATCACGATTGAGCGCGAGCGCGGCCGCGCGCAGTTGCTCGACCGTCGTAAGTCGAACAAATCCTGGAATCCGCAAGCGGGCAACGCCGAGCTCTGGCGGCGCGAGTGGTAAGGAATTGTCTGGAAGTGCCAAGTTGTGTGTGTTCGTAGTCAGGCGTTCGAAATGAGCCGCGAAACAAGGGTTGGGCGACCACTGGGTGGCCGTGAAATCAGCAACTGTACGCGATGACTGACGCGCTCGAAGCGAATCACCGCCTCCACTGCGAAGTATTGCGTATTCGTGCTGAAAACCCCATCCAAAGGCGT
The DNA here is from genome assembly GCA_043777615.1 of Burkholderiales bacterium. Classification (GTDB taxonomy): domain Bacteria; phylum Pseudomonadota; class Gammaproteobacteria; order Burkholderiales; family Casimicrobiaceae; genus Casimicrobium. Next base: position 26,802 of record JAYWHV010000306.1, read on the forward strand.
CTGCCCCAGCAAAGTCGCAAGGTCATTCGGTGTGGAGAAAGGTTGCGCCAACCGTCTAGCCATGGCGCGGTCAAGCTCAGCAGGCGTCGCCCCCGGGAACGCAGTTGCAATGAGCGCTTTAGAGGCCGTGTTCCCGTTGATTGGACTGGCTTCCGGCAGCACAACGACGATTTCACTCAACGCGCGCGCCGCCGCATCTGTAAAGCCGGGGACGTCCAGCAAATCAGCGAAGTCACGCAATGGCCCGTTGCGCAAGCCCTGCCCGTAGCGCTGTCGCTCGCTTTGTCCATCGTCCGTCACATCATCCTTGTCAATGGCGTCGGCCAGGGTGTCAACGAGCGCGGGTGTCACGCCAGCCCTGGCGAACAGGGCCCTCGCGAGTACAACGTTGGCCGCGCTTTTAACGCCACGCGGGGCAAGGTTGTTCAAATTGAACTGCGCTTGCAGATCGGTGATGCGACCCTCGATTGTGCCGCCCTCCACCGGTGTCGACGGCAATGGCGTTGCCCACAATTCGCCGTAATGATCGAGCGGACCAAGACGCCCGTCGGCCGCCAGAACCGTGATCGCCCACGACGCAGCGGCGTCGGCCAGTGTATAGCTCGCCTGCGTATCGCGGGCGCGGTACTCGCGATCCAGCCAGCCCGAAAGCGGCACGATCATTTGCGTCGCAATCGCGGCGCCCAACGCCGTGAGCAGCAGCGCCACCACGAGCGCCGCTCCGCGAGCGCGTTGCAGTGGCGCCGTCATCGCAGCGCCAGAATGCGGTCAACAGGCGGCAACGCGCCGGCCGTCGTCAACGGAATCACGCTGATGCGGATAGCCCGCGGATAGGCGTTGATCGTGGGTTCGAACGATACGCCGTCGGCACTGTAGGCGACCGATATTGAACGCACTTCGGCAACTGGCAGCCGTTCGCCCCCGACCTCCCGAATTACTTCTGTGCGCTCGTTTGTCGCGAGCCAACGATAACTGACGCGGCGCGCATCAACACCGCGCGAAAGCGACGGCTGCAGCATCGCCATCGTCTCCCCACCGGCCGAAAACTCCGATAGCGACGCCCGCCGCAGATCGGCTTCAAGATTGGCAAAAAAATCATCCAGGCGCTGCCACTGCGCAGCGTCGTTCACGATACGATCCCGGGAGACTTGCAACGTGTCCAGCGCGCGCCAGCCGGTCAGCGTCATGAGGGAAGCGATCGATAGCGCGATCATGATTTCGACGAGCGTCATGCCGCGAGCATGCGTGATGCTGGAGGACATCATGATCTCGACGAGAACCCTACTGCCTGTGCGAGCACGTGCCCGTCGCCCCCCGTGCGCACAACGATCACCTCAACGCGAGAGAACAGGGGGCTCGGCGTGGAAGTGACTTTGGTCTGCGCGGTGAATTCGATGCCCGCTTGCTGCACTCGTCGCGTGCTTGCATTGCCAACTTGCGCTTGTTGCGGCTGCAAACGAATCTCGGCCAATGTGTTGTGTGCGACCCAGCGTGCGAGCGTCCGGTCGCGCAAAGCACCCTGATCGTTGGTGGCAACGAGAGCTGCTCGGGATGCGGCGATCAATCCTGTTGCAAGAATCGCCGTGGCGACCAATACCTCAATCAGGCTGAAGCCACGTCGCCTTGAGGCAATCAGAGGTTCCACGACCCGATGTCCGCGCCTTCGCCCTCACCGCCCGGTTTCGCGTCGGCGCCCATGCTGAATACGTCAATGTCGCCGTGCAGGCCGGGATTCGCGAATTGATACGGATTGCCCCAGGGATCGTTGGGAAGACGGGCGATGTACCCACCAGTGCGCCAATTGTTGGGCGGCGGTGAGCTGACGGGTTTTTCTACCAACGCCTTCAAACCCTGTTCTCCCGTCGGGAAGCGTCCATTGTCGAGTTTGTACATCGCGAGCGATTGCGCAAGCGTCGACACGTCCTGCTTGGCCGCGGAGACTTTAGCGTCATGCAAACGACCGATCACATTCGGCGCGATGATCGCGGCGAGAATGCCGATTATCACTACGGCGATCATCAATTCGATCAGCGTGAAGCCGCGCGAAATTCGGCGGCGGGTGAGTGGCGAAGAGAACATAGGCAAAATTATAGGATTCGGTACTTTGGCGGCGATTGCCGTTCTATCACGCATTCATGAAGAAACTGTTCGTCGGCTTGTTCGGCATAGCCGCCTTGGCTCTCGGTGCGTGGTTCGCATTGCCCTATTGGCCCGCCACAATTCCGGTTGAAGGCGTTAGTCTGAGCGTGCGGCAGGGAAGTTCATTAACCCGCCTTGCGACCGAGATTGAGCGCCTCGAGATCGCGCCGAGTCTTGTCATACAGGCGGTTGCCCGTATTCGCGGCAGCGCACGGAAGCTACGAGCAGGCGAGTATTTGTTTGAGCCTCCACAAACAGTGGCGGAAATTCTCGCGGCGATTGAATCGGGTAACGCGCAGCGGCTGGCTGTCACCACAGTCGAAGGATCTCGACTGTCCGAGCTCTACGCTTCGCTTTCCACTGTTCCGACGGATGGGGTCGCAACATTCGCGCCGAACTCTCTGCCGCCACGTGCAGCGCTGAAGCAGGCGTTGGCAACTGATGTTGCCGAACTGGAAGGCTACTTTTTTCCCGACACGTATTTCGTTGCACCCGGAAGTTCGGCAAACTCACTTCTGAAGCTCATGCACAAACGCATGAAAGAGGAACTGGCGCGCGCCTGGGAGCAGCGGGCCGCCGACACGCCGCTGAAATCGCCTTATGAGGCCTTAATCCTCGCCTCAATCATTGAGAAGGAAACCGGGCGAGACGCCGACCGGCCTCTGGTTGGCTCGGTTTTTGTCAATCGTTTGCGCATCGGGATGCGATTACAGACCGACCCGACGGTGATTTACGGTCTTGGTGAGAAATTCGATGGCAATTTGCGCAAAGTGGATTTGCAAACTGACACGCCATACAACACGTACACCCGCAACGGCTTACCGCCCACGCCCATTGCGTTGCCTGGGCGTGCATCGCTCCGGGCAGCCGTCGCGCCCCCGAACAGCGAATTTTTGTACTTTGTGGCGCGCGGGGATGGTACGAGCGAGTTCTCGAAGAACCTCGCAGAACATAATCGCGCTGTGGCGAAATTTCAATTGGGCAAGTAATGGCTGTGTTGCGCGGCAAATTCATCACGTTTGAGGGCATCGACGGCGCGGGCAAGAGCACGCATATCGACGCCGTGCGTGCGCTGCTTGCGGCACGAGGCAAAACGGTTGTAGTGACACGTGAGCCCGGTGGCACCGAGCTGGGCGAAGCGATTCGCGCGCTGTTTCTGGATCGCGCGATGAGCCCACACAGCGAGGCATTGCTCGTGTTTGCTGCCCGTCGGGAGCATCTTGAGCGCGTTGTCTGGCCTGCGCTTGAACGCGGAGACTGGGTATTGTGTGATCGCTTTACCGATGCGACGTTTGCGTATCAGGGTGGTGGTCGCGGGCTCGGTTTTGAGCGCGTCGCTGAACTCGCGAACTGGGTGCATCCGAATTTCACACCAGATTTGACGCTGCTATTTGATCTGACCCGTGACGCCGCACACGAGCGAGTTGCGCAGCGCGGCGCAATGGATCGCATCGAGTCAGAGGCGGCCGAATTTCATGACCGCGTTCGCACTGCCTACCTCGAACGTGCCGCTGCCGAGCCAGAGCGCATCAAGGTCTTGTCGAGCGAGCAGTCAAAGGACACCGTTCGCGCCCGCGTACTGGCGTGTGCACAGCAGCTGCTGAAGGCCTCTCGATAGCGATGGAATTTGCTCCCCTTCCGTGGCATCGAGCGTGGCTCGCACGCGCCTACGACTTGGTGTCTTCGCATCATCATGCGTGGCTGGTGGTAGGGCGCCCTGGAGACGGTGCGCGGCAGGCTGCGGCTTCCCTCGCGGCTCTGCTTTTGTGTCTCAGTCCAAAAGAGCAGACCGCTTGCGGGGAATGTCCGAGTTGCCGCTGGCTGGCGGGCGACGTGCATCCGGACTTCCGGCGATTGATGCCAGACGTCGGCGATGGCGAAACGGTGAAATTGCCGACCATCAAGATCGACGTCGTCCGTGAGGCGCTGGATTTTATGCAGCTCTCGGCGGCCGGGTCGCGTGGACGAGTGTTGCTGGTTGATCCGGCGAGCGCGCTGGCGCGAGAGAGTGCGAATGCTTTGCTGAAGGCGCTTGAAGAGCCTCCTCCGAACACTCGCTGGTTACTGGTCACCGCGCAGGCAGAACGCCTTCTACCGACGATCCGCAGCCGCGCACTTCGTTTGCAGTTGCCGCGCCCGACTCGCGATGAGGCCCACGCATGGTTGCGCGCCCAAGGTGCCAGTACTGTCGATATTGCCCCTTTGTTGTTGCGCACGCGCGGTGAGCCACTAACCGCGCTGGCTTTGGCCCAATCGGGCCAAGCGTCAGCGCATGAAGCCTTCGTGCGGGATTTGCTGCGGCCGGGCCAATTTCCAACGCTGCAGTGGGGTGCGTGGGTCGAAGGTGGCGGCAAACTTGAGAAGCGTGAACGGTTCGCCGACCTGTTGCAATGGCTCGCCGACTGGACGTCCGACTGGTCGCGCGTCCGTGCCAACTTGTTGCCAACGGTATACACCGATCAGACCGCAGCCTTGAACCAATTGGCTTTGAGGCTACCGCTCGCCGAAGCGCTCCGCTATCATCGGGCGTTGTTACGCAAGCGGTATCTGCCCGATACGACACTGTCCGCACGGCTGCAATGTGAGTCGCTGCTGCTGGACTACCGGGCGCTTTTTAGTCGCTGAGTCACCAAAGCGGCAGGATTTTGAGCAAAACCATCATTCATGAGTGATTCAGACGGACTAGGCACTCCCACGCAAACGGGTACGATCACTGGCACCGCACGCGGCCAGCTTGGCGGCGTGCGTTCGGGCGTGCTCTCACTCAACATCCGCGAACGCACCGCGCTGTACGCCGCCTATATCCCGTGGGTTGACGGCGGAGGAATCTTCATCCCGACGACGCGCACATACAAGCTGGGCGACGAAGTTTTTATGCTGCTCACCCTGATGGATGACCCCAATCGAATTGCGGTGCAGGGG
>JAYWHV010000307.1:0-8412 GCA_043777615.1 Burkholderiales bacterium
AGACGGCTACACGCTGACGGTTTCTCCGGCGTCCTTCCTCACGACAAACAAGAGCATTTTCAAAACCCTCCCCTATGACCCGGAGGCCGACTTCGCCCCCGTGTCGCGGCTGGTCAATCAGCCGATGGTGCTGGTGGTGAAGGACAAGCAGAAGTACCCAACCGTGGCTGCGCTGCTGGCTGCTGCGAAAGCGGCGCCGGGCAAGATTACGTATGCGTCATCCGGGGATGGCAGTCCGCAACACCTGGCCGGGCTCATGTTTGAGACGCGAACCAAGGCGCAGTTGCTGCACGTACCCTACAAAGGCGGCGCGCCCGCCGTGAACGACACTCTGGCGGGCAGCGTCGACGCGATGTTCGCGGTGATGCCGGAGGCCATCGCCCACGTTCAGGCGGGCAAGCTGCATGCGCTGGCCGTGATGAGCCCACAACGCTCGCCCGCGCTGCCCAACGTGCCGACGATGGTTGAAAGCGGATTCGCTGACTTGAGCCTGTCCGCGTGGATCGGTCTCTTCGCCCCGGCGAAAACGCCGCGTCCGATCATCGATCAGTTGAACCGCGCCGTGGTGGCCGCGCTTGATGCGGAGCTCAAGGCCAAGCTGGCTGAAAACGGCATGGAAGTCGCCGCGAGCACGCCGGAAGAACTTCAGCAAATGATTGCGCGTGACATCAAACTGCATGCAGAACTGGTGAAGGCCGCTGGACTGACGCCGCAATAACGCCGCTGAAGCAGGCGGAAAAAAGGCCGCTAAACTTCCGCTTGCCCCGCCACCTGAGTGACCGATGGACAGTACTTTTGAGCGCCTGGCGCGGCTCCTGAACGACGACGAACTGCGCCACATCACGCCGCTCAAAATGCTCGGGTTGTATCGCGAGCAGATGCGGGTGGTCAAATTTGAGGTCGGGGCCGAGCAGGGGTTTCTGCTGCTGTTGCCACGTGCGGCCAGTCAGTACGACACGGCGAAATATCCGTCGGCCTCGCTCGTGATTTTTCCGGTACTTTCGCGTTCGCCCCCGGATGCGTTGATTGACGAGTGCGTCCTTGCGGTTCTTAAAATTGCTGGGGCAGAGACGTTTGTGATCAAGTCTTGCGATCTGCGGTTAGTTTCTGCGCTTCGTTCCGAGCGGCCCGCGTTGACGTGTGAACGGGCGCTGCTGACGTTTACACGTTTCAGTGAAGAAGGTGCCGGGTTAAATGGCCCCGCTAACGTGAAACCACGCCATGAATTAAAGCTGACCTCGCACATACCGCCCGAAGCGCAGGCACTCCTTGCGGCGCATGACGTGTACAGCGCGAGCGAACTCGAAACCATGTTCGCCGATGGCACTGCTCGCTGCTTTTTGAGCGTTGATGGCGACGACCCTGTTGCCATCGCGCTGGCATTTCCAAATACGCCGACGCTGCATGAAATTGGTTCGCTGTATGTCGCGCCGCAGGCACGTCGCGCAGGGCATGCCAGCGCGCTGGTGCGCGCGGCGATGGCCGACCTTGCAGGGCGCAATCTCGCCGTGCGGTACGTGGTGGACGCGATGAACGCGGCCTCGATTGAGCTGGCAAAGCAGTGTGGTTTGTGTGAAGTGATGCGGCTGGAGCATTGGCTGTCGGCTTGAACTTTGTGTGCGATACGGTCGCGTCAACTTGCGCGACCAACGCTGCGTTACCTCCCCGCCGCTCACGGAAATGTCTCTCGAAGCGCGCATCAAAACCAGAGGAGAAATCTGATGTCGTTTCAAAAATTCAAAGAGTCGCGCCGCGAATTTATCGTGGGTAGCGCGAAGGTTTCGGCCGTTGTCGCGGGTGCTGTGCTGGCGCCGATGGCTCTCGCTTCGAGCGTTCCAGCTGCGCCGGTCGCGGGAACTGGAGCGGCTCTTGACGCGGTGACCGCTGCGGCCAACACCGATCTGTTGCACGCTCTTGGCACTCGTATCGGCCTCGAGATTGCCGCGGAGATTGGTGGCGAAGGCAAGGACGCCGTGCCGCTCGCGCTGTCGTACGCAGACAACGCTGGCCCCGCGATTGATCCGCTGCAGGCGGGCATTGCGCAGGCGATGGTGCTGGCGTGTGGTGCTAAAGGCGCAGCGTGCATCGAGACCAGCGCGCCCTACGCATCGGTGCTTGGTGTCGCGCTAATCAGCAATCCCGCAACTGGGCGAACCGCTCGCGTTGAAATTTTTCCGGAAGCATTGAGCCACTTGACGATGATTCAGGAGGCAACGCGGAGCGCCGCATTGCAGAAACAGGCAGTCATGTCGGCAAGTTCAGACGCGTTTTATCGCGTAACTTATCTGGCCTGAGCTTGAGCGGAGTGGTGCGCCAAAGGTCACAAGGCGGGCACTGCCCGCCTTACAGCTTTGACCTGCAAGAACAGCTGCACAGGGGCTAAAGGCGGTTTTTGCCAATTATCGACTTTTGTTCAATATTGCACCTAGCCCCAAAGCGGCGGTCGTTCCGTGAAAAAGCTGTCAGCTGACTACACCGCTTCAGACCAGATTTCCCGCATCGCCTGGGAGAACGCGCTCGCCGCTGATTCTTGGGCTGGATGCGCGCCGTTCTTGACTACCCAACGGCCCGCCACCATCACATTCGCAAACGGCAAGGCGGGACTGCTGAATACCATCGCGTCCAGTGTGCGGGACGGCGGAACACCGAGTAGCGCTGGCTCTGACGGGTCAACGACCACTGCATCGGCCCGTGCGCCGACCGTGAGGCCCCACTGCGCGTATCCGGCCGCGGAAGCACCGCCCGTGGTCACGCGCGAGAAAAGACGCTCAGCAGTGGCGGATTGGCCCGTGGCAGGCGACGCCGCAATGTTCCGAGCGCGATGCTGCAAGCGCTGCCCGTACTCCATCAGCCGCAGTTCTTCGCGCCAGTCGCGCGTGACGTGGCTGTCCGAGCCAATCGACATCGCGCTGCCCGCGTTCAGCCAAGCGGCAATGTCGGTGGTTCCGTCACCGAGATTTGCCTCCGTTGTGGGACAAATCACCGCAGCTGCGCCACTCTTCGCAACGCCCTCGATTTCGCTTTGCGTGACATGTGTTGCGTGGACGAGTTGCCACCTCGCGTCGAGCGCGTGATTGCGCAACAGCCATTCAACCGGGCGCAGTCCGGTGGTTTTCACGCATTCGTCAACCTCGCCCGTTTGTTCGGCGACGTGGACATGGATCGGCCCTCGTGCGCTTGCAACCAGCGTGCGGATTGATTCGGGAAAGGCTGCGCGTAACGAATGAATCGCAACGCCAGAATTCACGAGCGAACCCGGCGCGCCCTCGCTGATGCGCTTTTGTGTAGCCAGTAGCCATGCCGCGTCGGTCGCAAAGCGGCGCTGATCATCACGCAAATCAGGCGCACTGAATCCGGCGCGCTCGTAGAGCACCGGCAGCACAGTTAGCCCAATACCGGCTTCGCGTGCCGCCTCAACGAGCATCCACGTCATCGTCAGTGGATCGTCGTACGCGCGACCGTCGGTCGCATGATGCAGGTAGTGAAATTCGCAAACGTGGGTGTAACCGCCACGCAGCATTTCAATGTAGAGCTGCGTCGCGACGGCTTTCAACTGCTCGGGAGAAATCGCCAGCGCAACGCGATACATGCGATCACGCCAGCTCCAGAAATCATCATGCTCGCTTTCGCGCCGCTCCGCCAGACCCGCAAACGCGCGCTGAAAGGCGTGGCTGTGTGCGTTGATCAAACCGGGAAGCATTGGGCCTGCCACCATTTGCGCGTTGCAGGACGCGGCCTGCGCGACATCTACATTGGGTGTGATCGCAGACCAGTGTTTATCAGTGCCGATTTGCAGCAACACATCGCGCGCCCATCCACCGCCCGTCGGGGTCTCCAGCCACGCGAGCGGTGTCCACAACGATTGTGCGTTTGATTCACTCATCGCGCACCGCCCGGAGGTGTCCATTCGAGCATGATTTGCAAAAGCTGTTTCAGAGTCGGCTGAATCTGGGCAGCCAACGCTTCCTCGTACGCAAAAGGCGGTGCTTCTTGCATGTAGAGCGACTGGCACATTTCCATCTGAACGGCGTGAATGCCATCCATCGGTTGACCATAGTGGCGCGTGATGTAGCCGCCCTTGAAGCGACCATCAACGGCATGCGTATTTTTCGTATCTCTAGATAGAAATCCTGCAAGACGCGCTCGCAGCGACGCATCGCAACTTGCGCCGCTTGCTGTGCCGAGGTTCAGGTCCGGCAGCGTGCCTTCGAACAGCCACGGAATCTCGGAACGAATACTGTGGCCGTCCCACAGCAATGCGTATCCGAACTCTTCGCGAATGCGTACAAGTTCCGCGTGAAGCGCATCGTGGTACGGACGCCAATAGGTTTCGCGCCTTTGATTTACATCCGTTGCATCCGGTTTGAGACCGTCGCGATACAACGGCTCACCGCTAAAAAACGTGCTCGGACATAACTCTGTGTTCGAAGCGCCTGGATACATCGGCGTGTTGTCAGGCGGGCGATTTAAATCAATGACGTAGCGGGAGAACTGTGGAACGATCACGCTTGCGCCCATAGCAGCAGCGAAGTCGTAGAGCTGTTCCAGATGCCAGTCGGTGTCTTCTACGGCTAATGCACGATCAACGAACCGCAGCTTTAGCGCATCGGGGATTTGGATTCCGACATGCGGAAGGCTGAGCACCAGCGGGGTCGTGCCGCATCGTAGCGAGTAGGTTGGCTGTATCACTGCACGCTCCCAACAATACGACCACCGGATACCAGTTGCTTCAATGGATGATGCCCGAATCGATACACAAGATCGCGCGGATGATCGGCATTCCAGACGGCAAAATCTGCGCGCGACCCCACGCGTAGTTGCCCGTAGCTGTCGGGCAAACCCAGCGCACGTGCCGCGTTCACGGTGAAACCGCGCCACGCCTCCTCAGGCGTCATTCGAAACAGAGTGCAAGCCATGTTCATCATGAGCAACGGCGACAGCGTAGGCGAAGAGCCGGGATTGTGATCGGTGGCGAGGGCAATAGGAACGCCCCTTTCGCGCAGTGCGGTGATCGGTGGCAGTTGCGTTTCCCGCAAAAAATAATAGGCGCCGGGCAGAAGCACGGCGACGGTTCCCGATGCCGCCATCGCGGCAATCCCGGCAGGGCTCAAAAATTCCAGATGGTCACAACTCAGCGCATCAAACGCGGCCGCAAGCGACGCGCCACCCTGATCGCTCAACTGTTCTGCATGCAATTTGACCGGCAAGCCGAGACGCCTGGCCACGTCGAAAACCATTTTCGTCTGCTCGGCGCTGAAGCCGATGCGTTCGCAAAATACATCGACCGCATCGACTAGCCCTTGCGCATGCAAACGCGGCAACCAGTCGCATACGGCTTCGACATATCCATCGGCGCGACCTTCAAACTCAGGTGGCACCGCGTGGGCACCGAGAAATGTCGTGCGTACCGTGATCGGCAATGCGTTGCCCAACTGACGCGCAACGCGCAGGCACCGTGCCTCGTGATCCTCCGAAAGCCCGTAGCCCGACTTGATCTCGATAGTTGTCACGCCCTCGCCCATCAGCGCGCGAGCGCGAGAAATCGCAAGCGCCAGCAGTTCAGCGTCTGTCGCCGCTCGCGTCGCCGCAACCGTTGAGCGAATTCCACCTCCGGCGCGAGCAATCTCTTCATAAGTCGCCCCTTGCAAACGCAGTTCAAATTCCCTCGCGCGACTACCAGCGTAGACGAGGTGTGTGTGGCAATCGATAAGGCCAGGTGTAACGCAGGCACCGCCGAGATCATGCTCCCGCGTTACGCCGTCTGAGACCGAAGCAGGCATATTGCTCAACGTACCGACCCACAACACGGTGTCACCTGCAGTAACCATCGCGCCCTGCTCAATCCATCCCCATGGTTCGCCGCCGTGAAAGGTCGCGATACTGGCATTTCTCCACAATTCAGATTGCATGATCGTATTTTTCCTGCGTGTGCGGCCTTCGAGCGCTTAGATAGTCAGTGTGCATTGAAAGCCCCAACCATCTGCAATGTCACTTATGTGCCATTCGCGCACATCGTTTTGACTCCACACGAGTGACCGGGGCGGCACGACAACGCTGTCGCGAGGCGTCCGCAATTTGAAACCAGCCCACGAGAAAATTCCGCGCAAATCAACGCTCTGCGGCTCACGAGTAGCAAGCCATAAGCCGTTTTCGGTGCTGGCGTTGTCAGAAACGATTCGCCGTAACCAACCAGTCGCACAGCGCTCATTAATCATTAAATTCAGATCTCGCGTTGAGCCATCAATTAAGGTACACATCGGCGCGTATTCGCCTTGAAACCGATACGGCGCCACTCCAGGTTCGATACGAAAATTAAACGGATCCCCCAGCTCCATACCGGCGCCAGTCAGCGCGACGATCCAGCGCTGAACACCTGGAAACGCCGAGAAGGGCCCGTCCTTTTCAATGTCTGCCACGCTCAGACGCAATGTCCAGTCGTCTGCATTCGGCCACTTAAGCAACTCACGCGTCACCCCTCCTCCGTTGCGCCATGATTGTGCTGCAACGTCGTCCAGTTTCACAACATTTAAGGTCACGGTTTGAAGACTCCGTCGATCTGATATCTCCCGGCGGGATGTACGAGCCGCGCCTGCGTGATGGGCACGCCGCGATTGACCGTGCGTCGCGAAACAATCAATACGGGATCAGTGATTTTGAGTCCCAGCAACTTGGCTTCGCGCGCGGTTGGCAATCCAGCTTCCACCGCGAAATGCGCCTCCCACAAGGGCGCAACGTCAAGCAGGTAGTGCGTCGGCGTAACTTGCGTGAAATCGACGGAAAGGTAATCCGGCGCGCATTCGGGATTCACATATCGGTCTTCGCATTGCAGCGCGACGCCGTTTTCGTAGTGGACGATGACAGTGTGGAATACCGGAGCATTCAGGCCGACGCCCAGGCGTTGTGAGGCAGTCGCACTTGCTGGCTCTGCCTTTGCGAGATGCACGGTGGCATGGTGAACATGTCCGCGCTCCAGCACTTCCTCGTGGATGTCGCGAATCGTCAGCGAAGACGAAACGCGGTGCAGTTGCGCTGCGAATGTACCCACGCCCTGCACGCGATCCACCAGACCTTCAAGCTGCAATTCTCGCAACGCGCGATTGACCGTCATCCGACTCACAGCAAATTGCGCCACCAGATCGGCTTCAGACGGCATCAATGCGCCCGGCGTCCAGTGGCCAGTCTCGAGGCGCTCCTTGAGATAGAGCTTGATCTGCTCGAACGGCGGTGCAGCACGTTTTCCAGCGGGTCTGGTCTGGTCGCTTTGCGATTTCATAGAGGCGATGCTACTGCAAAATTTCCCACTTGCGCAAACTTGTCTAGACAAGTATATTTCGCAACATCCTGAATTTGCGATGTATGCAGCGAGGCTTTGATGACGCACCCCAACCATCCTCCTTTGTCCGTACTTTCGGCAGCCCTGCCACACCCAGTGCGCTCACCACGCGGCACAGCGATCACCTGCAAAAACTGGTTGATCGAAGCGGCCTACCGCATGTTGCAAAACAATCTTGACCCCGAGGTTGCCGAGAACCCGGACGCGCTGGTCGTCTATGGCGGGATCGGCAAAGCCGCACGCAACTGGGATTGTTTCGAGGCTATCCTCAAAGCGCTGCGCGAACTGGGTGAAGAAGAGACGCTACTGATTCAGTCGGGCAAACCGGTCGGTGTGTTTCGCACTCACGCCGACGCGCCGCGCGTGCTGCTGGCCAACTCCAATCTGGTGCCGAAATGGGCGACGTGGGAGCACTTCGACGAGCTGGACCGAAAGGGCCTCATGATGTACGGCCAGATGACGGCGGGCTCATGGATCTACATCGGTAGTCAGGGCATTGTGCAGGGCACGTACGAAACGTTTGTTGAAGCCGGTCGTCAACACTTTGGCGGCAGCCTTGCTGGAAAATGGATTCTCACGGCAGGCCTGGGCGGCATGGGCGGCGCGCAGCCGCTGGCGGCGACGTTTGCGGGTGCATGTTCCCTCAACATCGAATGCCAGCAATCAAGTATCGATTTTCGTTTGAAGACGCGCTATGTCGACGAGCAGGCGGCAGACCTAGATGATGCGCTTATCCGCATTGCGAAGTACACCGCAGAGAAGCGCGCCGTTTCCATTGCCCTGCACGGCAATGCTGCGGAGCTTCTACCGGAGTTGGTGCGTCGCGCCAAAGCGGGGGGCTTGCGCCCCGACATCGTGACCGATCAAACCTCGGCGCACGACCTGGTGAACGGCTATCTGCCGATCGGCTGGTCTGTCCAACAGTGGCAGGCAGCGCGTGCCGACGAGAGCCAGTTCGCGGAGTTGCGGGAGGCGGCCGCGAAATCCTGTGCGGTTCACGTTCAGGCGATGCTTGACTTTCAGGCCATGGGCATTCCAACGGTCGATTACGGCAACAACATTCGTCAGGTCGCGTTCGA
>JAYWHV010000308.1:0-8404 GCA_043777615.1 Burkholderiales bacterium
GTTCACGCCGACGCGTTTACTCGCCCCGACGCGCGCGGCAGCTCGGTGTTTGCGCTGTCGGAGCGCGGCGCGAGCAGCACGGCGGCCAAGTGGATTGCGGACAAGGAAAATCAGTCTGATCTGATTGGTGGTGTGCGTCTTGTCGGGCGGGATCCGTCGCTGGCAAAGATGATTCTGGAGATGAGCCAATCCATTACCAACGCCGAATCGATGAAGCTTGGGCGTGGCATGATCGGTGAGATAAAACCCATCAACAAGCTGCACAAGGGCAGCGTCGAGCTGGCGGCCTTTGCGGTGCTGCGTGCGCCGGACATTCCGTCCATACTGATCGAGACGGCGTTCATCTCGAACCCGGAAGAAGAGGCGAAGCTTTCGGACCCCGCGCATCAGCTCAAACTCGCTCGCGCCATGCGCAATGGCATACGTAAATTTTTAATGACGCAACAAATTCGCGCGTGATCCGCTTTTCGCAGAACACGCGATTTAACAAGGGCTAAGGTAGTTTTGATGAAGAAGTCGATTAGTGATGAAATTGGGGTTGAGCCCAAGTGTGGCGGTGGTTGTACGAAAAAGTTGAATGACAGCTGCCTGCTTAGTTGGAGCAATTTTTCAATGCAGCGGCGCGCTAACTGATGGCATCAAGTCTTCTCGCCCTCATCGACGACATCGCGACGCTGCTCGATGACGTCGCCGTTCTCACCAAAGTCGCTGCAAAAAAAACCGCCGGCGTACTCGGCGACGATCTGGCGCTCAACGCGCAGCAGGTATCGGGCGTCACCGCGGATCGCGAGCTGCCCGTCGTGTGGGCCGTGTTCAAAGGCTCAGCGGTCAATAAGCTGATTCTGGTACCAACCGCACTGGCGATCAGCGCGTTTGCGCCGTGGGCGGTGACGCCGCTGTTGATGGTCGGTGGCGCGTTTCTCTGCTACGAAGGCTTCGAAAAGCTGGCGCACAAATATCTGCACAGCAAGGACGAGGTCGATGCCCACCACACCGAGCTTGTGAGCGCAGTGGCCGACGAAAAAGTTGATCTTGTCGCTTTCGAAAAAGACAAAGTGAAGGGCGCAATCCGCACCGACTTCGTGCTCTCGGCCGAGATCATCGCGATCACGCTGGGCACCGTCGCGGCCTCGCCATTCGTCACTCAGGTGACAGTGCTCTCCGGCATCGCGATTGTCATGACCATCGGCGTGTACGGCATCGTCGCCGGCATCGTGAAGCTTGATGACGCCGGGCTCTACCTGAGCCGCGCGGTTGGAGAGAGCGGATACACGAAATTCAAACGCAGCTTTGGGCGAGGTATTTTGCGGGCTGCGCCGTATTTGATGAAGGGCCTGTCGATCGCCGGAACGATCGCCATGTTCCTGGTCGGCGGTGGCATCCTGACGCACGGCATCCCTGCGCTGCATCACTGGATCCAGTCCGTCAGCGCGAGCCTCGGCGGCGTTATCGGGGCGGTCGCGCCAACACTCTTCGACGGCGTGTTTGGTGTGCTCGCGGGCGCGGTCGTGCTGCTGGTCGTCACGCTAATCGGAAAGATTCGAAAATAGGCGGGCGCCAGTCGTAGTTTGCCTGCGGTTTGGGCGGGCTTTTTTGGACTTGACGCGCCGCGAAGCCGCGTACACCAACGCGCGCCGTGCGAATCTGTTCGGCCAAGGGCTGCTTCGTTAGAATTTTGTCTGGTGCTGTTCAGGCGCCGCCTCCGCGTTGCCTCACTCGCGGACCGTCCAGACTCCCTGATAGTTGAGTGAACGCCGTTTCGTCGGCGCTCACCGCTATCCGCGGAATCCGCAGCGGCCTCTCCACGCCTGAACCGCCAGCAAAATAATTTCAGAAGGCCAGCTTCCCTTGTTCAAAAACATCATCGTCTACCGAATCGATCCGTCGTGGTCAAAGACCACCGCACAGGTCGAGGCCGGACTCAGTCAGATGCGTTTCCGCGCCTGTGGTGCGACTCAGGAGAAATCAGTGGGCTGGTCGGAGCCGCGCGGCGAAAAACACGGCATGCTGGTCGAGTCTGTCGGCGGACAGCTCATCATGCGACTGACGATGGAGTCGAAGGTGCTGCCCTCATCGGTCGTCAAGCGCCGTGCCGACGAAAAGATCGAGCAAATCGAAGAGTCGACCGGTCGCAAAGTCAGTCGCATGGAAAAGAAAGACATTCGCGAAGAAACTCTGCTCGATTTGCTGCCGAAGGCGTTTACGCGCATCTCGCATACGGTTGTGTGGATTGATCCGACCGAACGGCTTCTGGTGATTGACGCGTCGGGGCAAACCAAAGCAGATGAAATTGTCGCCGTGTTGCTGCGCTCGCTCGATAGCCTTGTCATCACGCCAATTCAAACCAACGTCGCACCTGCCACGCAAATGGCAGCATGGTTAATGGCCTATGAAGCACCAGGCAGCTTTGATGTGGACCGGGAATGCGAGCTCAAGGCGACTGATGACTCGCAAGCCGTGGTCCGCTACTCAAAACACACACTCAACAACGAAGAGGTGCGCAAACATCTGCAAAACAACAAGATGCCGACGCGCCTCGCATTGACGTGGAACGGACGCGTTTCTTTCGTGTTGAATGAAGAGTCGCAAATCAAGAAAATCAAGTTTCTCGACGGCGTATTTGACGCGAGCGATAACGCCGCGCCTGAGGAAGATCGCTTCGATTCGGACGTAGCGATTGTGACCGGTGAACTCGGCAAGCTCATCCCGGAAATGATCGACGCGCTCGGCGGCGAGATAGCGCTCGAGTAGGGGCTTAAGGATTCGCCTCGTAGCGGGTGCAATTGCGCCCCGCCGCCTTCGCGGCATAAAGGGCGCGATCAGCCCGCTGCAGTATGGCCTCATAGTTTTGATCTGTCGGCGCGAATGTGGCGACACCGATGGACACGGTCACCCTGAGCAAGTCCGCCCCTGATTGATGCGCAACCATTTCTACCGCGGCTCGCAAACGCTCCGCGGCAACGAGCGCATCGCTGCGACCTGCATCATCGAACAACGCGACAAATTCCTCGCCGCCGTGTCGACCCACGATATTGGCTCCGCGGCAATAGTCTGCAAGAGTCGCGGCCACCACGCGCAGCACCGCATCGCCCACGTCATGACCACACTGATCATTGATGCGCTTGAAGTGATCAATATCCACCACGGCTATGGAAAACCCGAGGCCTAGCGAATTGGCCCTGTCAAAACGCATCGTTCCGCTTTCACCAATGGTGCGCCGGTTGGGCAAACCGGTTAACTCATCGGTTGTCGCAGTGCGGTGCAGAACCCTGCGGATTCGCTCGAAGCACAGCAGAACAAATACCGTTGTTCCCATGATCGGAAGTACTGCCATCAAAAGCGGCGACAAAATGTTGACGACATTGCCTGGCGCACTGATCGATACGACCGCGCCCGACTGGGTGAGGTAGTAAATTCCGCGCGCAAGGAACAGAACTGCCAGTCCGATAAAGATCCAGCTCAACACCTTTCCGCTGATTGAGTCGTCCTGATCTCGGTGACTTATCAGCGTCCACGCGCTTCCTGCAAGCAAAATGACCCAGCACAGAGTGGCCACATTTACGCGCCACGCCAGACTTGGATGCACAACGGCAAAAAATGTAATTGCAGCGATTCCGGTGACGGCAGGCGCGAAAACCTGGAACGTGTCCCGGAGTCCAAAAAAGCGACGAATGGCTCGCCAATACAGCGCAAGGCCGATCAGCCAGCACGCGTTTGAAATCGGAATAACCCAGGTGGCTCCTGCCGCCGACTGCCCGACAAAGAGCGCGCCCCCACCAGCAATGAGCAATGTGCCCGTCCGCCAGTCGGCGGCGCTGGGTTGCAGATCAGGTGGCAGCGCCGAGTGCATGAAGCCGAGTACCGCGCCACTCAGAAGCACATAAATTATCGCAACGATGAATGTTGTGAGCGGGTCTAGCACGGTGCGGGCTTGTCGTGAATGCACATAGGCGTGCAATGGTACGCGTCCCATCGCAAGGGCGTAAGCGTAGACGCGCCCCAGCCGTTGCGGATCACGACTCAGCGTCGACAGCGATGGCGTGCCAGCGAACCGCCGGGATCACCTGTTTCAGAGCTCTGCCCCCGCGACCGCCAGGAAGTCTGCAGGAGGCACCTAATCCTGCACTCGCTTTTCCAGGAGAACAGTCACCGCCGACGCCAGTTCAGCGAGCGTTCGGATTTGGGATTCAGCGACCTTTCGTGGCTTAAAGTCGTACGCGCACACCGTGCCCACAACAAGTCCATCGGGAGTCCTGATCGGAGCCGCGGCGTAAAAACGAAAGTACGGAGGCCCAATCACCAGCGGGTGCATTGCGAATCGGATGTCGACTGTTGTGTCTTCGCTCAATAAAACATCGTCGGGTGCGGTCAGCGACTGAATGCAAAAGGACGTGGTGCGTGGGGATTCATTCAAATCTGTCCCAATCCGTGACTTGAACCAGTCGCGATCTGCATCAAGAAAATTCACCGCCACCACCGGCACACCAAACAGGCTTTGTGCCGCTCGCGTGATGTCGTCGTAGGCCGTTTCCGGTGCGCTATCGAGTATTAAATATCGTCGTAGTCGCTCAAGTCGGGTTTCCTCGCGAGCCTTCGATTGATCTTCGGAATTCATCAGACCATTCTAAGAACTTGCGCCAACTTGGTTCGGCGCAGCACTATTTCCTTGAGCCGAAGCCAAGCAGCAAGCCGCCTACGACAATGGCACCGATCCCCGCCCACATGGGCACGTTGACCGTTTCTTTTTCCTTCACGGAAAACTCAATCGGGCCAAGTTTTACGTCGTGCGTTGCGCTGGTGTAGCTGAAGCTGCCGTAGAGCAGGCCCAACGCGCCTGCGACGATAAGAATGATTGCGACAATGCGAGCTGGGTTCATTTTTTGATCATTTCAGTCAATAGTTGTTTTTGTTCGGTGGCGCGACTGCCCTTAACGTGGCGAAGGCTCTGCGATTGTCTCAGCCACGCGTCCCAAGGTGCGATACCCTGCAGGGGCGCTTTTGCAATTCGTGGCGCGTCGCCGGTACACCAAGATGGCTGTGCTTCGGGACGCTGCATCGGCGTTCGTGTTAAATCGTCGGTCGGCAAGATCGTTTCGGAAATGGCGCTGCGATCCGCGAAGCCCACGTGGTCGTAGGCGGTGATAGTCGTGCTCATGTGAGCTCCTGCGACGAGGCAGTTCGCCTCTTGCGACGGACACAAAAAATATCGCGTCAGCCTTAAACTTAGAGTAACCAGTTGATGCTCTGTTGTCTGTCGTACGAAGCTTAATCTGGCTGTAGGCGCGGGACTACATTTCGAAACAGCAAACCGATTTGAACAAACTGTGCAAAATGTTTCTGCATTTATGAAAACACTCGCCGCAGTCATCGGAGCCACCGGCGGAATCGGAAAGGCTTTGGTTCAAGCCCTGATCGACTCCGACTGCTATGACTCGGTGATCAGTGTGTCGCGAACCAGCAAGCCCTCGCTTGATCTGACGTCGGAGGCGAGCATAGAAGCATGCGCATCGTCGCTCAGAAAGGAAGGCGTTCTTAGGCTCGTTATTGACGCAACCGGCATGCTGCAAACGGCGACTCACAAGCCCGAAAAGAGCTGGCGCGAACTTGATGCTGGGCAAATGGCGCACGCTTTTGCCATCAATGCTATCGGTCCCGCGCTGCTGATGAAGCACTTTCTTCCCTTGCTTCCGCGAGAAGGCACGGCAGTGTTCGCCACTTTGTCGGCGCGGGTGGGCAGCATTGGCGACAACCGTCTGGGCGGTTGGTACAGCTACCGGGCCTCGAAAGCCGCGCTCAATCAACTGGTGCGCACCGCTGCCGTAGAACTTGCCCGACGCTCGCCCAACGCCGTTTGCGTCGCGCTGCATCCCGGCACGGTCGACACAGGCTTGTCGGCCTCTTTCGCAAAGACGGGGCTGGACGTACAAACGCCCGCGCTGGCGGCTGATCGATTGCTGCGGGTCGTTCACGGCCTCACGGCGGCTGACAGCGGCGGATTCTTTGACTACACGGGGGCGGCTGTTGCCTGGTGACCAGGTGCGCCCATCACTTCAGGGCATGGCCGGTCGCGACAGGATCGCGAGGATCGCAAACACCTTTTCCAGCTCGACGTTCAGCGGCGACTTGTAGTCGCCGTGGTTATTGTGCTGACGTCCAAAGCTGTCGCTTGCGTTACCGAGCCGCTGCCCCGTGCGGTAGCCCCAGTGTGCGAGCTCGTGAAGCACGGTGATCGGAGTCCGACTTAGTGCAGCTGACTCACGCATTTTGTAGCCCTCAAAATCAGCGCTATCAAGGCTGATCAGGTCGCCCGACTGATTGCCTGAAGCCGCCGCGTCCTCTGGGGCAAAGGTTTTCAGTCCAATCAACGGCAGGGTGCTGACCTTCATCACCTCTGCCAAACGCTTCTCGCTGAGATAGCCCGAGGTGTACTTCTTCATCAAATCCCTGACCATGGGCACCCGCGCAATTGCAGGAATTTGCAGTGTGATGAGGTGCGTAAATGCGGTGTCGGTGTGCGTAATGGAAATCATCGAGCCACTCCATCGGCTAATGAAGGCGCGAGTTACAGCCGTCGCAAGTACCCGGCAGGCGGCGCGCTTGCGCACCACCCAAAGCCAGTTGGAGGGCCACTCGATTGATTAGACGGAAAGCTGCCCAGCGGAGCGACGTGGGCTTACAGCTTTACTGTACAAGCTCTACTGAATTCGGGCTACACGCAATTTTATGCCTTTGTCGACTTTTGGATAAATCGGCCGCTAGGCCATATGAAATAGCGCTCTAGTCGAAAAGGTTACTGCCTGCCTGAAATACCTGTGCCGTTCATTTTCAGGCGAGCCGAGTCTACCCAGCCCACCGCATCCGAGCCCGTTTTGAGGTTGATGTACATGACCGACTCAGTCGTGAAAAGTGGTCTTCGAGTGCTTTGTTTTCTTTCTATTCCTCTTGTCCTGCAGGAGCTGACTGCGTCTGTCCGGCTTTGGTCTCGGGCGGCGGCGGTACCCGCATCGGAAAGCCCAGAAACACCATGACGATGAATAAGGGAAGAATGAGTTAGAAGAGTGGTCGCTTCCACGTGAGCTTTCGTTTCAGCATGGTCGGCACATGGGGCTGCCCGGCCAATCGTCAAAACGCGCCTGTGCTTCGCATCATCAACCCGACGCGGACGGCCACATTCGGCGGGACGACTACATGCGCGCGCGATGTCGCACGCGCCCAACAGCTATTTCGGCAAGCGGCCAATATCAATGAGGGCCTTCAACTCTTTGGCTTGAAGGTCCAGGGGCCACTTGCTTCCTGGGTTGAGCACGAGCGTTTCGTCGCCCTTCAGCAGCGAGGCCAGCATGTTTGCGTCAATTGACACGCCCTTGCCGTCAAAGCCAGACCCGCGAGTCTCGTCTTTGAAATGTTGTTGGTCCGAAAAAATCGGAATGAAAGACTTTCCGTTGCGCATGAAGTCCTGAATATTGATTTTCTTCGAAGCGCCGGAGGTCCAAGTGGCGATGATGACCACATGCCCTTTGACAAGTACCTGCAGCAGCTCCGACTTCTTGCTCGGCGATTTTGCTGCAGCCATGATGAGTGAGTCGCTCACCTGCGCACAAGCCATTACCGGAGTGAGGAGGGCGGCGACGAGGATCGCAGCGAGTAGATGGTTCATGGTGCGCAAAAGAGAAATGGGGCGTAACGAGTCTAGTCGGCTCAAATGCGATCCCCAATATGCCAAAAGTGGTAGTTCTCCGGACGCCGGTGCTGCAAGTGTCTCGAGCGCGTCTTCAAGCGTTCCATGACTGCGGGCAAATCAAAGAATGCGGCGGAATCGCTCACCGGAGCTGGGCGAACCAGCTTTCCGCAGCACAAGCAATCACGGCAAATCCTGACAGAACCATCCGTTGTCCGCGCCTTGTCGCCCGCCTCCTGACGCGTTCATCCTCGAGCGCCGGTGGCATGCAATTTGCGGATGGCGGCGGTGGCTCCCATGCCGTGCAACGTTCCTCTAAACCCTTACGACCGCGAGCCTGCGGTCAATTTCAGGAGTATCCATGAAGCGTCGTGAAGTATTGGCCGCAGGTGCGGCTCTGTTGACGGCTCCGGCCTGGGTCGGCGCGCAAAGCAGCGCGTGGCCCACGCGAGGCCCTATAAAACTGGTCGCGCAGTTCCCGCCGGGCGGGCTAGTTGATACGGTGGCGCGGTTGATGGCGCCGCATCTGTCGAAGGCGCTTGATCAAACCGTTCTCGTCGAAAACCGCGCTGGTGCCGGTGGTTTGATCGGAACGGACTATGTGTCCAAGCAGCCAGCTGATGGCTACAACATTCTTGTCAGCCACGCCTCAGTGCATGTCTACGCTACTGCCACGCGCCGCACCATGCCGTTCGATGCGGTGAACGATTTCACCCACATGGGCAT
>JAYWHV010000309.1:0-8402 GCA_043777615.1 Burkholderiales bacterium
AGTTACGGTTTCCCCGAGTCACACGCCGCGAGCTTCGCCCTGCTCGCATACGCCTCGTCATGGCTCAAATTTCATTTCCCTGCCGCCTTCTGTTGTGCGCTGCTGAACAGTCAGCCGATGGGGTTTTATTCGGTATCACAACTGATACAGGACGCTACGAAGAATGGCGTCAACGTGCTGCCTATTGACATCAATGAGAGCGACTGGGACTGCACGCTGGTCTACAGCAATGCAACACATGAGCGCAGAACGCGCGCCACTACGTTTTTGCGACTGGGATTTCGGCAGGTTTCAGGCATGAGTAAAGAGGCGGCGATCCACATCGTTGCCTGCCGTAACGTAGGGCTCTATATCGATATTCGCGATCTTGTACAGCGCACTGGCATTGACATCAAAGCCGTCAATGCACTGGCCGATGCGGATGCATTCAAATCATTAGCGGGTAACCGTATCCAGTCGCGCTGGATGGCAAGCGGCTCGCGCATAGCCGATTTGCCGCTTGCGCCCACGATAAATGATCAATCGGTTGCGCCGCTCACACCACTCACATTAGGCCAGGAAGTCATCGCCGATTTCCGAAGTACGGGGCTCACGCTGCGCATGCATCCGCTGAAACTCCTGCGCGGATTGCTCAAAGGAATCTACCGCGCAGATGACCTGAAAAAAATCCCGACAAACCGCCACATCCGCGTCGCGGGATTGGTCACCTGCCGTCAGCGCCCCGGCACAGCAAGTGGCGTTACTTTCGTCACGCTGGAAGACGAAACCGGTAATACCAACGTTATTGTGTGGCGCGATCTGGCCGAGAAAGAACGTCGTCCTCTCATCACATCACGACTGATGATTGTGCATGGCCAGTTGCAGCATCAGGGCCCGATCACGCATCTTGTCGCGCATCACATGGAAGACGCCTCGCACCTGCTGGCTGATTTAATGGTTGTGTCGCACGATTTTCATTGAGGCAGAACTGGCTATCCACGATACCCCAAACGCTCCGAAATCGCTTTTGCTGTAGCGCTAACATCTGTCGCAATAGAACTACCCCAGCCGGCGTCAAACTCAGCCGCCGAGCCAAGCGCGGTGAGAGCAAGAACAATCTCGCCGGTGTGATCAAACACAGGTGCTGAGAACGCGTTAACGCCGGGTACGGGATTGCCTTGAGCGCGCGCAAGGCCTCGTTTACGAACAGCAGCAAACTCGGGCTCAAGCGCCAGAAGCAACTTTTTGGCCGCTGCGCGCAGCTTGCTGTCTGGTGAGGTCGCCGCGAGTGCCGCATCAATTTGCGCTGGGGCGACGTGCGCCGCAAACACATATCCAGTCGCCGTTTGGCCAAGCGCCATCACGGTACCAGTGCGCATATTGACGTGAATCGGCCGCACTGATTGCTCAAAACGTACGATCGTAGGGCCGTAGTTCCCCCACACGGCAATGGCTGTCGACTGCCCCGTACGTTGGCTCAAGCCAGCCATTTCGTGAGTGGCGATTTTGACTGCGTCGAGGCGGTTTAGGCTAACGAGCCCCAGTTCAAGTGCCAGAGGGCCGAGATCGTAGCGCCCCGTGACGGGGTCTTGCTCCATCAGACCTAGCTTGCAGAAGCTCACCAGATAAGCGTGCGCCTTGGCGGCTGGCATGTCGGCCGCCGTGGCCATTTCCTTCAACATCATCGAGCCATTGCTGCGACTCAACGCATGCAGCAGGCGACCGCCGACGTCGATGGACTGGATTCCGCGCTGGACTTTCGCCATTTCCAATATTTGCTATTAACGAACTAATTTACTTTTAGCGAATCCTCGTTTAACATGCAAGCTGCAACGCAAAAAAGGAAGAGCCATGTCCGCACAAAAAAAATTCGCCTCTCAAGCCGATCTCGAAGTCAAAAAAGTAACGTTCGACAAACTCTCCGACAACGCATACGCCTACACGGCCGAAGGTGACCCGAACACGGGCATCATCATTGGCGACGATGCGGTCATGGTCATCGATACCCAAGCCACGCCGCTGATGGCGCAGGACGTAATCCGCCACATCCGCACCGTCACCGATAAGCCGATCAAGTACGTCGTACTGTCGCACTATCACGCAGTGCGTGTGCTCGGCGCATCGGGTTACAAGGCCGAAGGTGCAGAGCACGTCATCGCCAGCCAGGACACCTACGACTTGATTGTTGAGCGCGGAGAACAGGACAAGGCGAGTGAGATCGGGCGCTTCCCCCGGCTTTTTCAAAACGTGGAATCCGTGCCGCCGGGAATGACGTGGCCGACGATGACCTTCAAGGGTGAGATGACGCTGTGGCTTGGCAAGCTGGAAGTCAAGCTCATGCAGGTCGGACGTGGCCACACCAAAGGCGACACGATTGCATGGATCCCTTCACAGAAAGTGTTGTTCTCCGGCGATCTGGTGGAATTTGATGCGACGCCTTATGCGGGTGACGCGTACTTTGAGGATTGGCCCGCGACACTGGATGCCTTGGCGGCGCTTGCGCCGTCGAGCCTGGTTCCCGGACGCGGTGCCGCGCTGAAAACGCCGGAGCAAGTGGCTGCCGGATTGAAAGGCACGCGTGAGTTTGTGAGCGAGCTTTATGCGTCCGTCAAAGCAGGTGCGGCTGCCGGCAAAGATTTGCGTAGCGTGTATCGCGAAACCTTTGATCGCTTGAAGCCTAAGTATGGCCATTGGGTGATTTTTGATCACTGCATGCCGTTCGACGTGACGCGCGCATACGACCTCGCCACGGGGCACGTCGACCCGCGCATCTGGACGGACAAGCGGGATCAAGAGATGTGGCTGGCGCTGGAAGGATAGTCGTTTCAAAGCCAGCCGATGATGGACTATCAAGCCCTGCGCTTCGAGCATCGCCGCCCTGCCGGACAAGACACGGCAGAACCGACGCGTGCCCCGGTGGTGATTGTTGGTGCGGGTCCTGTCGGCATGGCGCTGGCTCTCGACCTTGCCCAGCAAGGAATCCGCGTCGTACTGCTTGATGACGACGACAAACTCTCTGCAGGATCACGCGCGATTTGCTTCGCCAAACGCACGCTGGAAATTTTTGATCGCCTCGGTGTGGGCGACGCAATGGTCGCGAAAGGCGTTTCGTGGAACGTCGGCAAAGTGTTCGCGAAAGATGATCACGTCTACACGTTCAATCTGTTAGCCGAAGACGGACACAAGCGACCAGCGTTCATCAATTTGCAACAGTACTACGTGGAAGGATTTCTCTGCGACGCGGTGTTGCAACAGACAAATATTGAGATGCGCTGGAAGAACAAGGTCATCGCCGTAGACAGCCGCGCCGATGGTGCAGTGCTTACGGTTGAGTCGCCCGATGGCCATCACACACTTGCGGCGGACTACGTGATCGCTTGCGACGGTTCGCGCTCTCCGGTGCGTAAAGCACTCGGACTGGAGTCGAAGGGGCAGACCTTCCGTGATCGTTTCTTGATCGCGGACGTGAAGATGACTGCGCCGTTTCCAACGGAACGCTGGTTCTGGTTCGATCCGCCGTTTCATCCGAATCAGTCGGTGCTCCTGCACAAGCAACCGGATAACGTGTGGCGTATTGATTTTCAACTCGGCTGGGACGCCGATCCCGAGGAAGAGAAAAAGCCTGAGCGCGTACGGCCTCGCGTACAGGCGCTTCTCGGGGCGGACGCCGAATTTGAATTTGAGTGGATCAGCGTTTACACGTTCGCCTGCATGCGCATGGAAAAGTTTCGCCACGGACGCGTTTTGTTCGCAGGCGATTCGGCGCATCTGGTATCGCCGTTCGGCGCGCGTGGTGCGAATTCAGGCGTGCAGGATGCCGACAATCTGGTGTGGAAACTGGCGCTCGTGTTACGTGGTGAAGCGCCGGATCGCCTGCTCGACACATATGCGAGCGAACGTGAGTATGCAGCGGACGAAAACATTTTGAATTCGACCCGGGCGACCGATTTCATTACGCCCAAGAGCGAGGTGAGCAAGTTGTTTCGCGATGCAGTGCTTGCGCTCGCGAAAGATCACCCCTTCGCACGGCGCATTGTGAATTCAGGGAGGCTGTCGTTACCCGCAACGCTGCATGACTCGCCGTTGAACACACCCGATATTGACGAGTTCTCTGGGGTGATGCTGCCGGGTGCAGCGGCGGTGGATGCGCCGGTTTTTGTTGATGGCGAGCAGACGTGGTTTTTAAGTTTGTTGGGTGGCGATTTCGTAGTCGTTCGCACGTCACAAGTCGCGTCGCTATCGTTCGA
Source organism: Burkholderiales bacterium (assembly GCA_043777615.1). Taxonomy (GTDB): domain Bacteria; phylum Pseudomonadota; class Gammaproteobacteria; order Burkholderiales; family Casimicrobiaceae; genus Casimicrobium. The sequence continues at coordinate 4,227 of JAYWHV010000309.1, forward strand.
GCCCTCTCCCCTTGCGGGAGAGGGTTGGGTGAGGGGTACGGTGGAAGCCAGCGCCAACGCGGATTTGACTGCTAACAGCCCCCTCACCCTAACCCTCTCCCGCAAGGGGAGAGGGGACAGTACAGTAACCCCAAGTATGGAGTGGATTAGACGCTACGATGCCTATCCTGGTACGACCTACCTCTTCCGCCCCGACCAGCACGTCTGCGCGCGTTGGCGGCGCTACGACGAAGCCGCGATCAAAACCGCAATTGCACGCGCAACCTGCAACGATTGAGGAGCAACCAATGACAACGCTCAACGTCGAACCCAACATGAACAACTTCGATGCGTTCTACGAAGCGCTGATCGAGACCCATCGTGACTTATCTCCCTCGAAGAGCCACGAAGTCAACGCAAAACTTGTTCTGCTACTCGCCAACCATATCGGCGATCTTGATATTCTCAAAGACGCAATGCAAAGGGCGTTGAAATGATTCACTCCTTAACGGCTTATCAAACCGGGTTCGGCAACGAATTCACGACTGAGGCGCTTCCTTGCGCTTTGCCAACCGGGCGAAACTCGCCACAAAAGTGTCCGTACGGCCTGTACGCCGAGCAGTTGACCGGCAGTGCATTCACCGCACTGCGCGGCGACAACAAACGCTCGTGGCTCTATCGCATCCGTCCATCCGCGATGCATGCCCCGTTCAGGCAAATCGCCAACGGACAACTAGTGAGTGATTTCAGCGATACGCCAACAACGCCCAATCAATTGCGCTGGAATCCCCCGCCCATACCCACCGAGTCCGCCGACTTCGTGCAAGCCCTGGTGACCTATGCCGGTAACGGCGACGCGCACGCGCAATCAGGCTGTGGCATTCACCTCTACGCCGCCAATCGGTCTATGGCAAACCGTGCGTTCTATAACGCTGATGGCGAGATGCTGATCCTGCCGCAGCAGGGTCGCCTGCGTTTCGTAACTGAGCTCGGCGTGATTGAAGCGGAGCCTCAGGAGATCGTCGTGATACCGCGCGGCATCCGCTTCCGTGTTGAGCTGATAGACCGTGTTGCGCGCGGCTATATCTGCGAAAACTTTGCCGCGCCGTTTCGACTGCCCGACCGCGGGCCGATTGGATCAAACGGGCTCGCCAATCCGCGTGATTTTTTGACGCCAGTTGCCGCTTTCGAGGACGAAGACACGCCCACTGAATTGGTCGCAAAGTTTGGCGGCAATCTGTGGTCCGCCCAGATGAATCATTCACCTTTCGATGTCGTTGCCTGGCATGGTAACTACGCGCCCTACAAATACGATTTGCGCCGCTTCAATACCATCGGATCCATCAGCTACGACCATCCCGATCCGTCAATATTCCTCGTGCTGCATTCTGCGTCCGACACTCCCGGTGTGAGCAATATCGACTTTGTGATTTTTCCGCCGCGTGTGCTCGCGATGCAGGATACTTTCCGCCCGCCGTGGTTTCATCGCAATGTAGCAGGCGAATTTATGGGCCTGATCCACGGCGCGTACGATGCAAAGGCCGATGGTTTCTCACCCGGTGGCGCGAGTCTGCACAACTGCATGACGGGTCATGGCCCGGATGCCGAGACCTTCGAAAAGGCGTCGAACGCGGACACGACGAAGCCGCACTACATTACCGATACGATGGCGTTCATGTTCGAAACAAGAACCATGATTCGACCAACCCCGCACGCGCTGCAGTCACCCGAATTACAGCAGAACTATTTCGAATGCTGGCAAGGGATCAAGAAACACTTCGATCCAACGAAACCCTAGATACACTGCCCTCTCCCTCACTGACGGAGACGGGGACGCAAGAGAACTGAAAACCATCCATGAACCCAATCAACGAAACCCACAACACTACGCTTCGCTCTTTCGTCGAAAGCGCGAACGATGGGATAACGGATTTCCCGATTCAAAACTTGCCGTTTGCGGTGTTCCGTCGTTCTGGTTGTAATGAGACTTTTAGAGGTGGTGTCGCTATCGGAGATCAGGTGCTTGACCTTGCCGCGATCACGGCAACATCGCTCCTGAGCGGCGATGCGGCGACAGCATGCGAAGCCGCCAGTGAATCGACGCTAAATCGTTTCATGGCGATGGGGAGTTCTAGTTGGTCTGCGCTTCGTCTGGCGCTATCGAGAGCGCTCCGCTCCGGCTCAGCATCCGAGTCGCAAGTCCGCACCTGCCTGGTTGCTGAGAGCAACGTCGAGTATGTCGTGCCCGCGCAGATCGGCGACTACACCGATTTCTACACGTCGGTCTATCACGCCACCAACATCGGTCGCCTGTTCCGTCCTGACAATCCGCTGCTGCCAAACTACAAATGGATACCGATTGGTTATCACGGGCGCGCGTCGTCGGTCGCAGTGTCCGGCCACAGCTTTCCACGCCCGGTCGGCCAGATCATGCCACCCGGCGCTGCAGAGCCGGTGCTCGCCCCCAGCAAACGCATGGACTACGAGCTTGAACTGGGCATATTCGTCGGGCAGGGGAACGCTCCAGGTAGCCGGGTACCCATGTCGGAGGCGGAATCGCATGTGTTCGGTGTGTGCCTGCTCAACGATTGGTCGGCACGTGATTTGCAGGCGTGGGAATATCAGCCACTCGGCCCCTTCCTTGCCAAAAATTTTGCCACCACAATTTCGCCGTGGATCGTCACGTTGGAGGCTCTGGCTCCTTTTCGCACCGCGTGGACACGCGTCGCCGACGATCCGCAGCCTTTGCCATACCTTGACTCACTGGAAAACCGCAACGAGGGCGCTTTCGACATTCAGCTTGAGGTGCTGATAGAAACAGCACGTATGCGGGCGCTTTCGCTATCACCAGAGCGGTTGTGCCTGACCAGTTACCGACACGCTTACTGGACGCTCGCACAGCTGATCGCACATCACACCGTCAACGGCTGCAACCTGCAACCCGGTGACCTGCTCGGTACAGGAACACTGTCCGGCCCTACCGCCCGCGAAGCGGGGGCATTAATAGAGCTTACTGTTGGGGGCAAACAGCCGGTCACGCTCACGAGCGGCGAATCCCGTACTTTTCTTGAAGACGGGGACGCGATCATCCTGCGGGCGCATTGCGAAAAGAAGGAAGAGAACAATGCTGTGCGGATCGGGTTTGGGCGGTCATATGGGCGCGTAGATCCGTCAGCTGCGCTGTAACTTTCGGCAGGGGTTTTCGCTAGCGCGTCAGCGCACCGTTGGCGCTAGCATCGTTTAGTTTTGCAATCAAAGGAGGCAGGGATGAAATTAACTATCAAAGCGGCGCTAATGGGCACGGCTTTTGCACTGACAGGCGCTGCACAGGGACAGGAAATCACCCTGAAAGTGTCACACTTTTGGGCGCCGGGAGCGATGGCGCCCACGAAGGTGATCGGCCCGTGGTGCGACAAAATCACAAAGGAATCGGGCGGCAAACTCAAGTGCCAGATTTTCCCGGCCATGCAACTGGGCGGCACGCCCGCGCAATTGTTTGATCAGGCCAGAGATGGTGTCGCCGATGTCGTCTACACGTTGCCCGGGTACACCGCAGGACGCTTCCCGCTCATGGAGGCGTTTGAGCTGCCATTCATGAACCAGAATGCGGAGGCTTCTTCGCAGGCCGTTTGGGAGTACTACCTGACGACACCTGCGGTACAAAAGGAATTCGCCGGTGTGAAACCGCTGATGTTTCATACGCACGACGAGGGCTACGTTCATACCAAGGACAAACAGATCAAGACGCTCGCCGACTTCAAGGGCCTCAAGATGCGTGCGCCGACACGCCAAACCAACAAGCTGCTTTCAAAGTTGGGCGCAACGCCTGTATCGATGCCGCTTCCAGCAATTCCTGATTCCATAAGTAAAGGTGTCATCGATGGATTCATGTTGCCGTGGGAAGTCATTCCGAGTGTGAAATTGCAGGAGATGGTGAAGTTCCACTCGGAGACTGATCCGAAAGAACGTGCACTTTACAGCGCCATTTTCATCATGGCGATGAACCCAGCGAAGTACGACTCATTACCTGCCGATCTGAAGAAAGTCATCGACAACAATTCAGGTGCGCCGCTGGTCAAGCAGACCGGGAAAACCTGGGACGAATCCGCTGCGCCGGGACGCAAGGCTGCAGAGGACCGCAAGAACACTTTCTATATGATTCCCGCAAGCGAACTGGCGAACTGGCGTACAGCGTCA
>JAYWHV010000310.1:0-8392 GCA_043777615.1 Burkholderiales bacterium
ATGCAGTCGAGCCGTCAATGACCAGCAGCTTTCTGTGGGTGCGCTTGTTGAGACGCACCAGGTGATACCAGCGAAGTGGTCGATACTGATGAACGATGACGCCGGCTTGCTGGATCTGCTCCAGCAGCGCTGGTTCCATTTTTAGTCCGCCCACCCAATCAATGAGCACATGCACCTGCACACCAGCCTTCGCCCGGTCGGCAAGTGCAGTGGCGAGTTCCTGGCCGACGTCTCCTGACCAGTAGATGTAGGTTTCAAAAGCGATACTTTGCCTAGCACCGCGGATGGCATCGAGCATCGCGGGAAAAATTTCGCGGCCGTTTTGCAGCGCCTTGACGCTGTTTCCATCAACAATAGTGGGGCCCAGCATGACCGACATTTCGCGGCGAAACTGCTCGTCCGCGACGGGGTAGAGATGCTCAAGCCGCTGATCAAAGTGTTTTTCCGGGGCGAGTAAATTCGTCGCCAGCACAAGTAGTACAACGGTCACCGCCACGGCGATCCAATGCTTTTTGATGGAGCGCATCATGCTTTAAGTGCGTCGAAGTTTTGCATTGAGGACAAAAGGATTAAACACGCGATGGGATGTAAGCACGTCGGCCTACGTGAAAATTAGGAGGAGCGTTACGATGCCTGCCCAGCGTGTCACCGCTGGCGCAGTGTGGTCACGGCACCGGCACCAACTCGCCGACGCAAATAAAGTGCGTGGCGGTTGGCAGTTGCGGCTGCTGGCGGCAAATCGCTGTAGTTGGGTGCGGGACTAGCGCACACCTCCACGGATGAGTTTCACGATCGCGATCAGAATGACGGCACCCACAAGGGACACCAGAATCGAGCCGAGGTTCAGCGCGTTCTGGTTAATCGTCGGGATGCCCACCAACGGTGAAATCACGAGACCTGCGAGCAGCGCGCCGACGATTCCAACCACCACATTCAGAACAATGCCCTGACTGCCGTCGCTTTTCATCATGATACTCGCCACCCAGCCGACCAGACCGCCGACTAAAAGCCAAATAAGAATGCCCATTTTGTGTTTCTCTCTTTTGTGTGTTTAAGTGTTGTCGCGAAATGCGACGTTGACCAACGCCCGGCCTGCGGAATGCGCGCACCCCACAGAACTGGACGTTTCATGCAGGCGCGCCGAGTTGACGTGCCTGCAGTTCGGTGGATTACCTGCCGTCGCGATCAAAGTCGCCCGGGATTGCGGTTTCAATTCGATTCCATGCAGCATGAGCGGCCGTGCGGGCCTGATCCCAGGTCATTCTGGAAGTTGCCCGCGCACGCTCCCAGTCAGTCCGTAGGGACGGCTCGATTGCGCTAAAGCTTCGGCCCGGATACTTCGCATAGCTCGCAACGCCGTATTGATAGGCGGGGCCATAGTCGTCGTAGGTGTGGTTGGGAAGGTACGAAGGGCTCTGCATGTAGTTTGCGCGCCAGTACGCATCTTCCGCCTGCGGATTGACGATGGCTGCGGCACCGTGTCCGCCCGCCGCGCCAACCAGTCCGCCCACAGCCGCACCGGCAAGCGCACCCACGGGCCCCGCCACAGCACCGATTGCAGCGCCAGTCAACGCCCCAGCACCTGCGCCAACGCCGGTGGCCAGATTGTGATCCTGCAATTCGTCAGCCCGCTTCGGATTCGCCACTTCTGCCGCGCCCTTGCCAGCCATGCCGCCGACTGCGGCACCGATGCCAGCGCCAACGATTGCGCCCACTGGGCCGCCGATGGCACCGAGTGCGGCACCGGTGGCGGCCCCCGCACCCGCGCCCGTACCCGTGGCGAGATTGTGGTCAGCCAGATCATCGCCACGCTTGGGATTCACGACTTCGGCCGCGCCACGTCCAGCAACAGCACCCGCGACAGCGCCAATCCCCGCACCCACGATAGAACCAATTGGCCCACCAACGGCGCCAACAAGCGCACCAGTCGCAGCGCCCGCGCTGGCAACCGAACCGGTTCCCAAATTGTGATCGGTTTTGTCTTCGGAGTAGCCTGGGTTCACGACTTCTGCGGCACCTTTGCCGGTGATGCCACCGGTTGCCGCACCGATCACAGCGCCCGCGGCTGTGCCGATTGGGCCGGCGACGGAGCCGAGCACTGCACCAGCCACTGCACCCGCCGATGCGCCGACGCTTGTTCCGACCTCATGTTGTTCCGGCGCGCCGCCGAATGTGGGGTCGACGCCTTCGGCGACCGCTTTACCGGCCAGACCACCAGTCACCGCGCCGATGACGCCACCAACAATAGTGCCGATCGGACCGGCGACCACCGTGCCGACCATGGCTCCGGAGAGTGCGCCTGCGCCTGCGCCTAGTCCGGTGCCAACTGGATGCGAACCGGGTTCGCCGGTGATCAAGTCTGGATTGGTATCCCCAGAACCTGGATGGTTGTTCGTTGAATCGTTCATGTTTCCTGCCTTTTGAAATTGAAATAGTTGAGCCGACGGAGTAGGATCGTCGGCACGGAAGTCGGTAGTCACTACCCTTCCGGTTACGCGTTTGCAGACCTGCCGTGACTCGCTCGACGCTTTTTTGAGTGAACAAATTTTGTTGGAAGTCGAATCCCGGAAAAGCCGTCGACGCGCCCGTCAAGCTGTAGGACAGGGGCGCATGAAACTGTGGGTCGCATGGGGCATCTCGCCGCGGTCAAAGTCGGCGCGGGCTTGGTCGACTGAAGGGGCATGCACGTCCGCGCCACGCGTCCATATTGACTTCGGGCGCTAGGCGAGTGCGATCTGGCGCGCTCAGAGCAGGTGCGGGCCCTGTTTCATGTAATGCGCCCGTCGCTTCACGCCTTCGAGCCAGGCACGAAAGTATGAGGCGCGCGCGATGTACAGCTTTTCCGGCTAACCTTTACTGAATGTGGGCTGAGGCAATGTTCAGCCACAAATCGATAATTCAATAAAAGTGCACTAACCCCATAGGCAAAGGGCGTTCCGGCGGAAAGCTATTGGATTTTTTTTGAGCCGCAGCTGTCACTTAAACGCGTAGTCTGCGATCAAAACCCCTCGCCGCGCGCACACGGTTCGTGGCCTCAGCGCGCCGAATTCGGGCAACAGCGCCGCGACAGTTTTGCTGTCCAGCTCGGCAAATCTCCGGTTCTTGCCGTCGCCACACAGACTCTGGCTGCGCGCGGGACGATCACCCATTTCAATGACTGGAGGCGGAGCTGCCTCGCGCAAATTCAGCATCACGTGAGGTGCGATATTTTTTGTGGTGCTGACGCTTGCCTGTTGCCGGCGAACAGCATGATCGCTGAGCACAACTTTTCGCGCGGCTTTTTTGGTTTCCAGCGTCAATGCAGCTTTTGATGGCGGCAGATTGTGCGCTCTGACACGTGATCGCGGCGCTTTGGAGGTTGAACGTGTCGGGGCGGTCGTAACCGCGCGGTTTGGAGTCGTCAGATCCGAATTCAAAACGGCGGACTCAAGCTGAATGGGCGTGCTCCGCGACGTCTCAGCAAGTGCAACTGCAGCCGCCGAAGCTGTCCAGGTCGCCAACATCAGGGTCGCAGCAACGACCCTGAAACTACCCGCACGACTCAAACTGATTTGATCATTCACGCGTCTACGCCTCAAACGTGTCCACGAAAACGCCGCAGTACATGGATGGCGGCGACGCGCCGTGCCCACGCGCGCTGCGTTAGCCTAGCACGATCAATTTGCGCTGAAAAGCGGTCCCCACGACATCATTTTCAGGGGGTATTGATGAGCGAGCATTTACGCGGTTTCTGCCGCGAGCGTCCACTTACCCTTGCTGGCCAGCGAATTCATTTTGCAGCGATGGGCAAACGCGGCCTGCGCAGCTTTATAGTTTTCCTGCTTGCCTTTCCACACCTTGAGGGCGGTGAAATGCAGCGCGCGGCTGTAGCTGAACGTCAATGGCCACGGGTTGTTCTTGCCGAGATTCATCTCGTTCAAATGCGCGGCGGAATCGATGTCCGACTGCCCGCCTGAAAGGAACACGATACCGGGCATCGCGCCCGGAACCGTGCGCTTCAGGCAAGCAAGCGTGCGTGCACCCACTTCGGCCTGAGATGCACGATTCTTTGCGTCCTTGCCCGAGATCACCATGCTTGCCTTGAGGATCGTGTGCTCGATCGATACGTGGTTGTCGGCCATCTGACCCATGAGTGTGCGCAGTACCGATTCGGTCACGTTGAATGACGTGTCGATGTCGTGATCGCCGTCAAGCAAGACTTCCGGCTCGACCACGGGCACGATACCCGCTTCCTGACAGATTGCGGCATAGCGGGCGAGGGCATGTGCGTTGGCCCAGATGCAGCGTGAAGTCGGAATTCCGTCGCCGATGGTGATCACAGCGCGCCACTTGGCGAAGCGCGCGCCAAGCGCAAAATATTCCTTCATGCGCGCTTGCAGATTGTCGAGACCGTCGCTGATCAACTCGCCAGGCGCGGCGGGCAGACTGCGCGTGCCAGCGTCGACCTTGATGCCTGGGATCACGCCAATGCTGTTCAGGTAATCCGCGAACGGCACGCCCTTGCTCGTCTTTTGGCGTAGCGTTTCGTCATGCAGGATCACACCAGAAATCGTGGATTTCATCGCCGGCGTGGTGAACAGCATTTCCCGGTACGTTCGGCGCATTTCCTCGCTGTCGGGGATGTTCGCAGCTGCGAATCGTTTGGCGCAGGTGCCAGCGGATTCGTCAGCGGCCAGCAGGCCTTTGCCGGAGGCGACCATTGCGGCGGCGGTTTGTGCGAGCAGGGCTTTATCCATGGGGGGCGTGTAGTCGGTTGTAGTTGAAGGGCAACTACGGATTTTAGTCAGGTTTTGGCGCTATGTTCGGGCGCGCCTCACCACCAGCGACACTGCTACGCCAAACAGGATGGCCCACTCAAGCGCCATGACCAGCGTGGCAATGAACGTGGCGACGAGCGTGATGCGCTCAAATTTGTCTGACAACAGATAGCGAATCTCGCGTCGGTCGATCAAATTCCACGCTACTAAAAACAGGATTGCCGCGACGGCTGCGATCGGTAGATACCGCGCAAGTGGCGCGACAAAGAACAGGATGGCAACCAGAAATACCGATGCCATGATGGCCGAAAACGGCGTCACGGCCCCAGCTGCCACGTTTACGCCCGAGCGGTTGAACGAACCGCTGGCCGGGTACGCTGAGAAGAACGAGCCGATGACGTTAGCGAGCCCCTGACCCAAAAACTCCTGATTACCGTCCAGTTTTTCCTGGCGCCTCTTCGCCATCGCCTGTGCGATCGATACCGCTTCCGCGAGTGCGAGCAAGGTCATGGCAATCGATGGGATGAGAAGCATTTTTAGCGTGTCAATCGACAAGTCCGGCATCGATAAGGGCGGCAATGCGCCGGGCAGCGCGTCTACCGTCTTGATGACCAGCGTGGGGTCAACCCACTTCGCAAACAGCGCGACGAGCCCACCCGCCGCCACCGACACGAGCATGGCGGGCACAATGCGATTCAGCGGCTGCCAGATGATGGCAGTCACCAACGTGAGGCAACCGATGACCAGCGTCACACCTTGCACCTGAGAAATCTGTGCAATGAACTGAGTGACAGTCTGCAGCACGGATGAACCACGCGTGATATCCACGCCGAAGAAATTGCGAATCTGTGAATTCACAATCAGCACCGCTGCGCCTGCGGTGAAACCCACGATGACCGTGTGTGAAACATAGTCGATCAGCTTGCCCGCGCGAGCGAGCGAAAGCAGTATTTGCCAAACACCGACCATGAAGGCGAGCGTGATAACCAGCTGGACATAGCGAGGAGATTCGGGCGTGGCCAGGGGAGCAATGATCGCAAGCACGGTCAGCGAAATTGCGTTCGCCGGGCCTGTCACCATTACGCGTGATGAACCGAACAGCGCAGCGATCACGCACGGAATCATGGCCGAATACAGGCCATAGGCGGGCGGCATACCCGCGAGGGTGGCAAACGCAACGCCTTGTGGCAACACGACGATGGCGCCGGTGAGACCCGCCAGGATGTCGGCGCGAAACGTTGCTTTATCTCTCAGTAGCGGCAGCCACGAAAGAAACGGGAAGAATCGCGTCATCGCATTTGGTTACACACGCTGCTGCCCGTGATACAGCCGCACCACATGTTCGGCTTCTGCGAAGAACAACCAGCGTTCAACAAGCAGTCCCGCAATGCAGACGAAAGACGCGGCCCAGAACCACTTCGTGAAATAACAAAGCACCATCGGCAAAACAAATGCGCAGCCAATCGCGACCCATCGCAAAAGGCGCGCTTTCTCGCGTGCCACCGAAAAGCCGAATTCATTGGTCAAAAAAGTACCGTGCGAATGGCCAACATCGAGCAGGCGAACCTTGCCCTGTTTGAATCCAAGTGCGTCGTTGATCGTGTGCTGCGCGCGCGGGTGTTTGAGCAGATAGGTGAAATACAGCACGAGCCCCATGCCCAGTAGCAGTATTGCGACCATTGGCTTGCCGACCGGGCCCACGTCAGCGGGCCGGAGCGACAACACCGCGGGCAGTAACACCGCGCCGCTCATCAATCCGAACAACACGTATTTTGTCGGCGTCATCCATGTGTTCCAGCGCGGTACCGTGCGCAGGCAGCCATAAATCATGCCGGTGCAGAACAGAATGGCCGTGGCATCGGCAACCAATAGCCACAAAGTCACGGGCGTGATTCGCGGCCAGCCGAAATGCAGCCCCGCAAGATGCAATCCCGCAACCGGGTAAAGTAGAACAGCCAGCAAGCCTTCACGCGAAAGCCAGGAAGTCTTTACGCGGGTAAGCGAATAGATCGCGTTCTTGCGATTGGCGAGATGTAGTGTCGACGAGACGAGGCCAGCGGTGATGAATAGCCCGGCAATCAAGGCGCCTTTGTAGAACGTCGCGCCGTCCATGCGGATGTGATCTGCCATCAAGGACGCGATCAGCAGCCAGACGAGCAAGCCAAGTCCGGCACCGGACGACACCGTAAAAAAGATAACCGAGAGCGCGGGCTTCATAGCTGTATCAGGCGATTTACGAATGCTTTCGCCTTGTCGCTCAAGCCAGCACGAATCGGCAATTCAGTCTTGATTTCAACCGGCTTCCGCGGTGAGAGATAAGCGTTGGTTGGCTTGTAACCCAGTTCGTCCAGCATCGATTGCGTTCCACGCGATGCCGCGAGCAGTGAGACTGTTGACTGCGGATCGTCATAGTCGCCAAAGTGTCGGGCGTGTGTTGGGCAGGCCAGCACGCAAGCGGGCTGACGGTCCTCGACGGCGAGTTGCTCATCGTAAATCCGGTCAACGCAGAGCGTGCATTTTTTCATCACACCATTGTCGGTGTCCAATTCGCGAGCACCATACGGACAGGCCCAAGCGCAATAGTTGCAACCCATGCAGCGCGTCGGATCGACCAGTACGATGCCGTCTTCAGCGCGCTTGTAGCTGGCTCCCGTCGGACATACCGTGACACAGTGCGCTTCTTCGCAGTGCATGCAGCTCATGGGGACGTTGACGGTTTTGGAGAGCGGTTGGTGCGTGCCAGCGTCGGGCGATGCCCCGCACGAATGCGGCGAGTACGTCGGATCGCCTTCGATTTCGTAATGGCGAATCCGGTTGTACCAGGTGCCGCTCGGAGCCTTACCGTACGCGTCGTAATCGGGCGCGCCGCCCATCAGGGACTGACCGTTCCACTCCTTGCAGGCGACCGCGCAGGCGTGGCAGCCGACGCAGGTGTCGAGGTCGATGGCGAGGCCGAGTCTCATTGTTTGAACTCCAGTTTTGGCCAGACGCCCGTTTCGTCTGCTTTGCTGATGCGAACGCGCAAGTCGTACCACGCCGCTTGTCCGGTGATCGGGTCGCTGTTGGAGAAGCGCTCGCCGCTTTTGGAGCGTGTGCTCTCGGAAATCAGGTGATTGAGCAGGAACCCAACGGTCGCCTCAGACGCGTTTTTCTCAAGGCCCCAAGCCTCGCTCATCTTGCCAATCGCGTTCCAGGTCCAGACCGTGTTTGTCTCGACGCCTTCCATCGTTTTCATCTGGCAACGAATCTTTCCATTCGGCGATTCGACCCATACCCAGTCGAGATCATTGAGTCCGAGTTCTCGCGCCTTGCTGGTCGCAACGTACAAATAATTTTGCGAAATGATTTGACGCAGCCAGGCGTTTTGCGAATCCCATGAGTGATACATCATCATCGGGCGTTGGGTGATCGCGTGCAGCGGGAAGTCGTCGCCCGTGGAGTCGGTGGGATACCAGTCTGGCAACGGATCGAAATATTGCGTGAGCCTTGCCTTATCAACCTCGCGAGTGGGCTGCGGTCCCGCATAAAGGCCCTGACCCGCAAGACGAAACTTTTGCAAAGGCTCCGAATAAAGCTGCGCGATGATCGGATCGGGCTTGGGAATGAATGCCGCGTCCGCCGCAGCCTGCAAATAA
>JAYWHV010000311.1:0-8322 GCA_043777615.1 Burkholderiales bacterium
ATGACCTCCGTCGCGGCAGCGCTGGCAGCCAGCGTCACTTTCGCTCAGGCGTACCCGTCAAAGCCGATAAAGATCATCGTGCCGTTCGCGCCAGGCGGCTCAACCGACATCGTTGCCCGCATCATGGCGGCAAAAATGTCGCCGATTCTTGGGCAGCCGGTCATCGTGGAAAACCGCGCAGGCGCCGGCGGCTCCATCGGTGCCAATGAAATCGCCAAAGCGCCTGCCGACGGCTACGTCATCGGCATGGGATCGGTGTCCACGATGGGCACGAACATCGTCGCGTACAAAAACAACAAGCTCGATCCACTGACGCAGTTCACCCACATTACCAATCTGGCGTCGGTACCCGGCATCATTATCGTCAACAAAAATTTCCCGCAGAAAGACTTCAAGTCGCTTGTCGCCGAATTAAAAACTAACCCCGGCAAGCACAGCTATGCAAGCTCGGGCGCTGGCGGCGTGGGTCACCTCGCGATGGAGCTTTTCCTGGTCGAAACCGGTACCGACGCGCAACACATTGCATACAAGGGCGCGGGCCCGGCAGTGACCGACGTGGTCGCGGGCAATGTGCCGATCATGTGGGACAACCTGTCGTCGTCGCTCGCGCAAATCAAGGCGGGCAACTTCGTGCCGATTGGGCTTGCCTTTCCAAACCGCATTCCGCAGTTGCCCAACGTTCCGACCTTTGCTGAACTCGGCTTGAAAAGTTACGAAGCTGATACGTGGTTCGGCTTTGTCGGTCCGGCCAACATGCCGAAAGACATCGTGAAGAAAATTTACGATGCGTCAATGGTCGTGCTGAAAGATCCGGACACGATCAAGAAGTTTGAAGACAACGGCGCATTCGTCATCGGAAGCACGCCGGAGCAATTTACGGATACCGTCAAGCGCGAAGTGGCCAAGTGGAAGCGCGTCGTGGACGCGAAGAAGATTTCGCTGGAGCTCTAATACCGCCAGCAACAAGAAAAAAAGCCCGCGCAGCGGGCTTTTTCATTTTCAGGCTGCACGGAGCGGATCAACCGCGGCTTGCACCAGACCACATCAAATGAACGTGCGTAGAATATTTCGATGTTGACGCTAGAACAGACCCTTCTCTACCTCCCCGCGGTCGCCATCATCATCGCGATTCCGGGGCCGGATATGCTGCTTTCGCTCTCACGCGGCTTGACGCAGGGACCGCTAGCGGGCTTCGCGCACGCCATGGGTGTAGGACTGGGCATCATGGCGCATTCGCTGTTCGCGGCGCTGGGCGTAAGTGCGCTTTTGACCGCGAGCGAAACGGCGTTTTGGGCGATGAAACTGATCGGTGGTGTTTACCTGATCTATCTGGGCATTTTGTCGTGGCGTAACGCCTCTTCCGTCGCACGTGTCGACGCGCCGAAAGCGCCGTGGGCCACGCTCTTCTGGCGTGGCATCCTGAGCAATTTGTTGAACCCGAAAGTCGCGCTGTTTGTTCTCGCCTTTGTGCCGCAGTTTGTGCAGTCGGGGCCGGCGAACGCGTCCTCGCCGTTCACGCAAATGCTGCTGCTCGGCGCGATTTTTTCGGTGCTGACCATCATTGCGTACGGCGCCCTGGGCGCGGCAGCCGGTGGCGTCAGTCGCTGGTTATCCGAGCACCCGGCCTATATGCGCAGCGTCAACAGGGCAAGCGCGGGACTGTTCATTGCGTCAGGAGCCGCCGTGCTTTTGCTGGATCGCCGCCGGTAGTTTTGTTCAAACAGCTGTCTGCTGGAACGACGCTTGCATTGGGGTTAGCGCCTGATTTAGTATTAAGTCGATAAATAGCGCTTTACGCGGCTAACCCCAATACAGCCGTCGTTTCACGCCAGAGCTGTACGAGAGTTTCACGTCTGGGTTACACGACAACGCAACCCGTCGAACACCTCGGGCCGCCAGCTAACGACCTTGCCAATCCCTGAACTTCGCCGCCAGCTCGTCGGCCGCCCGCACCATGACGTGCACATCAGTTCCCACGCCAACAAGCGTTGCGCCCTGCTCCAGATATTTTGCGGCGTTTCCGTCGGTACTGAGAATGCCAATTGCCTTGTTCGCCGCTTTGGCGACCGCGAATGCTTTGCTGATTTCGGCCTGCACTTCCGGTCCGTTGGCGAGTCCGCGGTAGCCGAGGCTCGCGGCAAGATCGGACGGGCCGATGAATACCGCATCGACGCCGGGTGTCCGGCAAATCGCGTCAAGCTCGGCCAGCGCTTCCGGCGTTTCAATCTGCAGGATGAGGCCGATTTCATCGTTGGCACGGGCCATGTAATCCTTGTAGCGCGTATAGCCACCGCCACGCGTGCTGCCAGCCACGCCACGCAATCCCTGTGGTGCGAAACGCGTGTACGAAACGGCCTCAGCCGCTTCCGCCGCACTGCGAATATTCGGGATCATGAGATTGGTGACGCCCGTATCGAGCGCCCGCTTGATCATCGTCATGTCGTTCGACGGCACGCGGACCACGGCATGGGTCGGCGAATTTTTTGTTGCCAGCATCAGCATGCCGATGGTGGCAAGGTCAGTCGGCGAATGCTCCATGTCGAGCAACAGCCAGTCATAGCCCGACTGCGCAACGATTTCAGTGATCGGCAGATGCGCAAAGTTGCACCACAAACCGATCAGCACCTTATTGGCGGCCAGCTTTTGTTTGAATGTGTTGACGGGCAGACTGTTCACGTGAATTCACTCCTCCAGTATTGACACGAAATGATAGGTGGGGCCCGTCTCAAGCCAGCGCGTCAGCATCAGTTTCGAGTGCCGTGAGTCGCTTGCGGCTGGAAAATCGCCGCGATTTCCCGCTGATCGGATCAACAAAAGCGATTTCTCGGGCGAGCAATTGCAGTGGCTTCGAGAAGTCATCGACGGGATCTTCCGCGAGAAGATTCGGGTAGATGCGATCATTCACAATCGGAATACCGAGCGCCGCCATGTGCGCTCGCAATTGATGTTTCTGCCCCGTGACCGGACGCAACTCGTAGCGGGCCAGCGCCCCTTGCTTTTCCACGAGCGCAATATGCGTTTCAGCATTCGGCTCGCCCGGCACTTCGCACATCTGCATGAACGCGGCGCTCTCGATCAGGCGGCTGCGGCGCGTCATTGGAAAGGCGAGGTCGGCGCTGAAAGGCGCGATGGCTTCGTAGCGCTTGTCGACCGTGCGTTCGCGAAACATGCGCTGGTAAGCGTCCCGAGATTGCGGTTCAATCGTGAATAGCACGAGGCCCGCTGTGTCGCGGTCAATGCGATGCGCTGGTGACAACGTGTCGATGCCCAGCGTGCGCTTTAGTCGCACCAGCAACGTCTCCTGAACAAAGCGCCCTGCTGGGACGACGGGCAAAAAATGCGGCTTGTCGGCAACGACAATGTGTTCGTCCTGAAACACGATGGTTTCTTCGAACGGAATGCGCGGTTCTGAGGCAACACTCCGGAAGTAGTAAATTTTTTGACCTGGCGTGAACAGCGTTTGCGCCGTGATGCGATCGCCAGCCACAATGCTCACCTCGCCAAGGCTCATGCGCGCAGCCCACGCGTCACGCGACACCGACGGGAATCGATCAACCAGAAAATCGAGGGTGGTGCGCCACGAGCCCGATTGCGTCGGCGGCAGCGCCACACAACTGGCGCTCACGCCATTGCGCGTGGGTCGAACGATATCGCGCAATTTAGCCCGCTAAATCGAGGCGTTTTGCCCGCGCCACGCGCCACTCGCCATCGGGCTCACCAGCGTAAACATCCTCGTACGTCGTGGCCGTCTCCTGCAATTTCGTATCCAGCGCGATGCGATTATCGAACACGAAACATTCGCCGTCCCAATCCTTTTCGGCATCCGGCATCGACTGAAAATAGTTGAGGATGCCGCCCTCCAGCTGCACCACGTCGAGCCCCAGATTCTGCATCCAGGCGCTCGACTTTTCGCAACGAATTCCGCCCGTGCAATACATCGCGACGGTCTTGCCTTCGGCTTTCCATGCGGGCGCGTTGGCTTCAACATACTTTGGAAAATCACGAAAGTTCGGCACCAGCGGGTCGATCGCGCCCCTGAATTTCCCGAGGCGATACTCAAAGCTGTTTCGGTTGTCGATGACTACCACGTCGTCCCGCGCAAGCAACCGCCGCCATTCGGCCGGGCTCACGTTGTTGTCCCCATTGGCATCAGGCCGAACGCCATCGATCCCGAAGGCAACAATCTCGCGCTTCACATGAACGCGCATTTTGAAAAATGGACGCGACTTGCAAGCGCTTCGTTTGAACGCGATCCCTTTGAATGCGCCGCCAAAACGTGCGTCGATCAAGAGCGCGTCCTCAAACGCATCCAGCGCAGCCGCCGTTCCCGCCACAACGCCGTTGATCCCTTCGCCAGCAACCAGAATGCTGCCCGTCAATGAGCCCGCAATATCGCGCAACGCCACCGCCGCAGCATCGGGATCGGGCAATTCGACAAATTTATAGAACGCGGAGTGAAAGAGCATGAGAGAGCACGTGATTGGCGGCGAAGAGTTCGGGACAGAGTGAATTCTCTCAATTGTCCGGCTCGCGCCGCGAATCGGGAGCGGAGCACTTTGAATTGCGATAATCGCACATGACAACTGCCCCCTCCGCGCCAGATGAGCGCCCCGCGCCGGTCGATGCGTCGCAACCCTACGCGCTGCTGACGCCAGACACGGTGCTCAACGCGCTCGAATCCGTCGGTCTGCGCGGCGACGGCCGCCTGATTGCGCTGAACAGTTACGAAAACCGGGTGTATCAGGTCTGGCTTGAAGAACCCGCACCCTTTGGTGTGAGCGTAGTCGCCAAGTTCTATCGCCCGCAGCGCTGGTCCACCGCGGCGATTCTTGAGGAGCACGCTTTCGTCGCGGAGCTGGCGGACCGCGAAATTCCCGCTGTGCCGCCGATGTTGCTCGGCGGCAAAACGTTAAACGAGTTTGAGGGTTTTCGTTTCTCGGCGACGCCGCGTTTGTCGGGGCGATCCCCCGAGCTGGACAACATGGAAACGCTGACCTGGATGGGTCGATTTATTGGCCGCATTCACGCTATCGGCGAGCTGCGGCCATTCAGCGAACGCCCCACGCTCAACATCGAATCGTTCGGCACTGAACCGCGCGCTTATCTGCTCGAAAATAATTTCATTCCCGCTGATTTGTTACCCGCCTGGTCGAGCGTGAGCGCGATGGCGCTCGACGGAATTCGCGAAATTTTTGATCGCGTCGGGACGGTGAAATCGATTCGACTGCATGGCGACTGTCACGCGAGCAACGTACTCTGGAACGACAGCGGGCCGCACTTCGTCGACTTCGACGACTGCCGCATGGGACCCGCTGTCCAAGACCTTTGGATGCTCCTGTCCGGCGACCGGGAGGCGATGCAGGCACAGCTTGCAAACATCATCAAAGGCTACGAGGACTTCTGCGAATTCGACGACAATGAATTGCAGTTGATCGAAGCGCTACGCACGTTGCGCCTCTTGCATTATTCAGGCTGGATCGCCCGCCGCTGGCACGACCCAGCCTTCCCCGCAGCATTCCCGTGGTTCAACACGCAGCGTTACTGGCAGGATCGCGTGCTGGAGTTGCGCGAACAGATTGCCGCGATGCAGGAGCCGGGGCTGCGACTCGCCAACTTTTTGCATTGAAGCCCAAGCGCCGGAATCCGGACCGGTCAGTGCTCGTGCCGGTGATGAATATCCGGAAAGTGCGGGTGCTTGTGGGTCATAGCGACATGTTCGTGCCAGTGCGAGTGGGTGGCGGCGGCGTCGCCAATAAACGCAACTTCGTGTGGGTGCTGGTGATGAGCATCGTGCGAGTGACTGTGCTCGTGTGCGTCGGCATCGTGCGTGTGATCATGGGCGTGATGCTCCGTCAGGTGCAGCCACACCCCAACGGCCATTAACGCGGCGGCCAGCCAGAACGCCGGCGCAGCGGCCTCGCCGAGCAATCCTATGGCCACAGCTGCGCCGAAAAAGGGCGCGACTGAAAAGTAAGCGCCAGTGCGGGCAGTGCCCAATCCACGTAGCGCCAGCACGAACAGCACCAAGCTCAATCCATATCCTGAAAAGCCAAGCAAGAGCGTCAACGAAACAGTCGGCGCGTCAGGCAGCGCGACACCAAGCGCGAGCGCAAAAAGCGTGTTGAACACGCCGGCAATGAGCCCCTTGCTGCCGGCGATAAACAATGCGTCGGAGGCCGATACTTTGCGCGTCAAATTGTTGTCGATCGCCCAGCAGGCGCACGCTACGGCAATCAACGCTGGTCCAGTCCAGTCGCGGGTGCCCGTATCGGACGACGGCCACGACAGAACGACGCCGCCGGCAACGATCGCTGCCATGCCGAGCACCACGCGACGGCCCGCGTTTTCCCGGAAGACGAGCCACGCGATCAGGGCCGTCAAAACGGCCTCCAGATTCAAGAGCAATGACGCCGTTGACCCGCTGATGCGTGTCAGTCCGGACAACAATGCCACCGGGCCGAGAACGCCACCAAAAGCGATTGCACCCAGCAGCCACGGCCACTCGCCCCTGGCAAGTCCCGTTGATTTCCAGCCGCCGTCCCGCAGGAAGCGCACCACGCCCAACCCGACGCCGCTGCCGAGATATAACAAACCGCCCATCAGCACCGGGGAAATTTCTCCGATTAAATGTTTGGCAAGTGGCGTGCTCGCCCCGAAAAGGCCAGCGGCAAGGAGGGCGAAGAGTACGGCGCGATTCATGTCGCCGATTATGTGCGCGTTTACTGCAAATGCTCTGGGGCAGCCTCGAGGCCAACGGAAGATTGATTCCGTCGAAGCTCAAATTAACGGGAAGAAGAGCCGCAACAGCTTTTCGCCGAAACCCTTGTTTAATTGGGGGGTAGCAGCCCGATACTCACTTTATCGATTACTGCAAAAAATAACGGCTATCCCATATTCAGTAGGGGATAAAAGAAAAAGCTGTTAAACAGAAGTCGCCGTCGAGCGCACAAATTTTCCGTTCTGAAAGTCGTGCACAGCCTGCATGATTTCGTCGCGCGAATTCATCACGAACGGCCCGTAGCCAACGACCGGTTCGTTAAGCGGTTCGCCGTTCAACACGAGCACACTGGAGTCTTCCAGCGCCTCCAGTTTCGCCTCGCCTCCAGCGCGATCCAGAATCACCAGCGCGGGTGCCGTAACCGTGTCAGCGTCATTCACGCGAACGCTGCCCTTGAGCACGGCAAACAGCGTCGTGAAGCCCGCCTCGACAGAGAGATCAAGCGATTGCGACGCTTTCATCTGTACGTCCCACACGTTTATCGGCGAGTACGTCATCGCGGGGCCGTTCGCGTCCGCGTATTCGCCCGCAATCACGCGCACTTTCGCGCCACCTTCAGCAACAATCGCTGGAATCTGCGCGTTGACGATCTCCTGATAGCGCGGCGGCTTCATCTTGTCTTTCGCCGGCAAATTCACCCACAGCTGCGCCATTTCCAGCACGCCACCGCGCGCGTTGAACGGCGGGTTCAGCCACTCCTCATGCACGATGCCGGACGCCGCAGTCATCCACTGCACGTCACCGGGGCCGATCACGCCTTTGTTGCCCTCGGAATCATGGTGCTCAATCTCGCCCTGATAGGCCACTGTGACCGTCTCGAAGCCGCGATGGGGATGCTTGCCAACCCCGCGCGGCTGCGTCGACGGCGCAAACTGCTTCGGCGCACCGTAGTCGAGCATCAAGAACGGACTCAGCGCCTCTGCCGCCTGCTCGTAAATGAACAGGTTATTGACGTGAAAACCATTGCCGACCCAATGCGGCGCGGCGCTCGTCAAAATGTGTGCGATTTTTTTCATGTTTGTGTCATTTCATGGATGCGCAGAATGTTGGGGGCGGCGCGCCAAACTGCAAGAATACGCTCGACACCCGCCCCAAGCATCGGATCGAAAATGACCCCACTGCAATCCCTGTTCGGCATCGATTTGCCCATCATTCAAGCGCCGATGGCGGGCATCCAGACGTCCGCGATGGCACTGGCCGTTTCGAACGCCGGTGGGCTGGGTTCGCTGCCCGGCGCGATGCTGACGCCCCAGGCGTTGCAACACGAACTCGCGGCAATCCGCGCGCAAACGGACAAGCCGTTTAACGTAAATTTCTTCTGCCACGTTCCGCCGACGCCGAGCGAGGAACGTGAGGCGCGCTGGCGTGACGCGCTGGCGCCGTACTTTGCAGAATTCGGGATTGATCCGACGAAGATTCCCGCCGGTGCCGGACGCATGCCGTTCACCGCCGAAGTCTCCGATGTCATCGCCGAATTGAAGCCACCGATTGTGAGTTTTCATTTCGGGTTGCCATCGCCCGAGCTCATGGCGCACGTGCGCTCA
>JAYWHV010000312.1:0-8295 GCA_043777615.1 Burkholderiales bacterium
TTGTTAAGCACGGTACGCAGATTGAAGCCTAGCGAGTCTCGGCGCAGCATTTCGTAAGCCGGGACGCTGCCTACGGCGCAGCCGAGACTGTTCGGGAAAGACGCCTGAAACATCATGCCATCCACCGCCCAGCCGGGGTTGGCTGCATAGGCCTTGCAATCCTCCGTGCTCGCGCTGTACGCATACGCACCGCCATTCACCAGACGCGCGCGGCACACCGGTTGCGCCAGCGCAATCACATTGAACTGGGCCGTGAAGCTAAACGTGTCCATTGCGAATCCTGTCCGGGCCCACGCACCACCGCGCAAACCGCCGAGCATTTCCATCAACTCAACAGGATCAGCGACCAGCGCGTAGCGTCCCGTATTCCCGTCGATCAGTTCGACCAGTCGAACGCGATCCGGTGCGCCAGCGACATCAATCGTGGCGCGCGTCGGTGTCACGCTTGAGACGGCATTTCGGGCGTCTAGCAAACCGCTGCCACAAGCGCCCACCGCCGCAGCGCAATCAGAACCTGTCGGGAACGATCGCGATGCCGCGCGCAGGCGATTGAACACCTGCCCCGGCGTCAGCGTCGGATCCCGCGTCAGCATCAAGGCAACCACGCCAGCCACATGAGGCGCCGCCATGCTGGTGCCCATGTATGTCGCGTAGCTCGGCACACCGGGCAGCGTGATGCCGCCATTGAGTGTCGAGATAATGCCTGGCAGGTTGCCGGAATCGCCACCCGGCGCGGACAGCGATACACCCGCGCCAAAATTGCTGAAACTCGACAAGTCGCCGAGCAGATTGGATGCGGCCACTGAAACCACGCCCTTGCAGTTGGCGGGCGAGAACCCCGAAGCGAGCGACGCATCATTGCCCGCAGCAACCACGACAACCGCGCCACGCGCCAGTGCGCTGTCAACCGCCGACTGCTCGTTGCTGCTGCATGGCCCGGTTCCGCCCAGACTCAGATTTAACACGCGCGCCGGGTTTGGATTGTTCGGAACGCCCGCGACTGGCACGCCCGCCGACCACCGAATCGCGTCGGCCACGTCCTCAGCGGTTCCGCCACATCGGCCAAGCGCGCGCACCGAAACAATACGTGCGTTCGGCGCAACGCCCGCCATACCGTCGCCGTTATTGGTGCTTGCCGCGATGATGCCAGCGACGTGCGTGCCGTGCCACGAGCTCATGAAGTCATACGCCCCGCTACTGCAGTCGAGCGCATCGTCAAAATCACCGCCGTCGGAAGGGTCGCTATCACGTCCGTCATCGTCGTTCGCAATGAACGTGTTGCTGATCATGTCGTAGCCGGCCACGCGCTTGCCGTCGAGATCCGGATGCGAGCGGATGCCGGTGTCAATAACTGCCACGGCGACCGAGCCCGAGGGCGTCATATCCCACGCTTTTTCTGCGCGAATGCCGCCAATACCATTTCCCAGGGCCCATTGCTGCGCATACATCGTGTCGTTGGGAATCCACTGGTGACGGAACACACGAACGCGCTCGGCGTTCGCAACCGCCGCATCGACCGTTGCCGCTACGGCAACGGCCGCAAGCGCTGCCGCCGTCGTTCCGGCTGGCAGCACCACCATCGCCCGGTTGCCTGCGGTGACCCGCTTGAGTTTCAGCGCTTGCCCGGTTTTTTCCGCAATTCTTGCGACTGTTGCGGCAGCCGTGGCGGGGTTGTTAAGCGTCAAAGCCAGCATGCGGCTGTGGTATTCCGTCTCCGGCGCCTTCGTTGTCAGCGGAGCATCAACCGTCGCGACCTGCGCCCAGAGCACGCTGCCACGTTCGCGCAGGGCGATCGCCGCCGTGTTCGCTTGAACATCGCCATCGACGGACAGGGTGTAGCTGCCGCTGGCACTGCGCGTCGGTGCTGGCAAGCCGAGGGACGCCGTCATCTGGTTGGCGACGCGCTGTTCCCGCCCTTTGAGCTCAGGGCTCAGTTTGAAATCAATGGTGGCGGCAATCGCATGGTGGGCGACGGAAGCGGCGGCCACCGCGCCGGCGAGCGTCGCCAGCGAGACCATTCGACGTGCCACGCGGCACGTGCGCGATGTGGCCGTAGAAGATCGCACAGATTCGTGCATTGAAGCCGTTTGTGTTGCGCCAAGCTTTGCCATCGTTTTCTCCATCGCAGCCATATCTAAGTCCCCATACGCCCAATCCATCGAGCCCGCCCGACGCCCCTGCAAAACGTGCAGCGGGTGCACTACGAACCGATGCAACTTCTACAAAAACGCCCGAAGAGTGTATGCCAAGAGCATGATTTCGCAAAGCAAAATGACGGATTTTTGTTGCGCAGCGAGCATGCGTGGAAACGGTACAGCTTTAGGCGGAAATGCCCACCGAGCTTGGGCTAGCAATGATATTTGGCTATCATCGGCTTTAAGTCTTTACGAGCTGTAGCCCCAATGCAGCGGCGCTTCGGAGAGAAAGCTGTTTCACTTCTCACTACCATTTGAGCCACTCAGACGCCGTGATCTCCGTCGGATGTAGCGCCCGATTCTGCCTCAGTCCAGTTTCATCAGCGCGTCATGGCGCCCGGTCGCCAACTCCGCGTCAATCAGCCCGCCCACGCGGCGCAGTGCGGCTTCGCAGGCCCCCGCATTCGCGTTGGGGACATCAGTCTTCGGCCAAACGGCGACACGTTTATCGGACGCCGTCCTGCTATCCACGCCAAAGGCCGCTGCTTGCAAAGCGCAGCCGCCAACGATGAACTCCAGCCGCGGACTCGTTTTCGTTGACACGTCGGTGACCTGCACGCCCGCCTCTCGTTCGAGCCGACGTTTGATCTCTTCAACGAACGACGCATCGATGCGCGATACTTCCAGTTGCCATGCGTTGGGTTGACTCTGCCAAAACCGCGCACGCCACGGCCATGGCGCGAAACTCTCGCGCGGCGTCAGCCGCTCGCGCCCGGCGGCGTCACGCTGCCAGACCAAGTGGTGGTTGACCCACGCGGCAGTGACGTCCTCGGGCTGGGCGAAGCGAAACCGCTTGCGGTCAAGGCGCAGCTCGACGGCGGTACCCTGCGCAATATCAACCACCAACAGTCCGTAAGCGCGGGCCCGGTCGCTGCGGCTGTAGTCGGTGCCCGCCGCTGCGAGCACATATTGTGAGCGACCGGGCGAAAAGGCGCGCACCTCGTCCCCTTCGCGCGAAATGCTGGTGACGGGCACACCTGGCAGCATCGGCACCCACGGATCAACCGGATACACCCGCAGCGTCGAAACGTCCATCACGCTGCGCGAACCGAGCCGCAGCCAGCGACCGCCAGTGAGTTCTGTGCCGGCCTGCATGTCTGCCACGGCCTCGATGCCAAATGACCGCGACGGGCCGGGCTGGCCGTCAACCGAGTCCAGCCACTGAGCCTCGGCCAGCGAACTGCTCTCAGCCTTGATCGGAGCGAGCTGCAACTGGCCAGCCGCATCTTCAGTCGCCAAAACAAATCCGGTTGTGACTAGCAGCAAGGCCGGGCGCGGCGCGCCCTGCAAACGCAGCACCCGCCAAAAGCGCTGGTTGCCGCCTGGTGCCGCGACCGCCTTTCCGCGCCAGCGCACTTGAAACTCACTGACTTCGCGAGTGGCGAAAGGATTGCCGCCCGTATTCGGAAAAGCTCCCGTGGAAATTCGCTTTGCGCCAACGACGATCTCAAACGGACCATGGGCCACCTTGCCGGTTGGCAGAGGCGCAGCCGTTGGAGCCTGCGCCCTGTTTGCATGAGCGTCGGGCAGGCTGCACGCAGCGTGCACCAGCAGGATCAAACCAGCGTACAGGCATGACGCCAGAGGCGACCGGCGTAGACGAGAGCTTAGATGTCGGCGTTGTTGCATGTGCGTTCTAGCTGGAATTGCAAATGACGCGTGCTGTCGGTGGTCGCGTGATCGGGTCAGTATTTCAACCTCAAACGCGATTTTTGCTGACTGCCAATGTAGCCGCGCTACCTGACGCCGTCAATTCCGGCGATGTCAAAGTCGCGCAAGAAAACGCCTCGCTGTCCTGTGCCGAGCTTTCGATTTGCCCGAAGCCGGTCTCGCCAACTCAACCACCCGCCGCAATCGCCGCAATCACTAAACAGGCACATGAACGGCAAGGTCGCAAGAGGCTTCATTCACATTCAAATACCGGCGATCACGGCACCAGAGCCTTGAACATTCGCTTTCCGTCGTGCAACCCACCAGCGCACCGCGCTTCAGAAGCTCATTGCCGGGATTTCATCGGGCAGGTATTCAGGCCCAGCAGCGTGTAGGCCGGACACCAGCCAATGAGGCCGGTTGCCAGCGGCACAACGCCAATCCAGCCCCACATGCCCACCGTGCCAGTCGCTGCCAGCGCAATCAGCGCGACGCCTGCAACCACTCGTACCGCGCGATCCAGGCCGCCCTCATTCGTTTTGAACATGATGTTCTTCCATTCACAGTTTTTTCGTCGACAATCGACACGACCATTTGACGCTGTTGCCCGCGATGTGTCGGTGACTCAAGTCACATTGTTCGCGTCGGCCGACGAGCCGGTGGCGCATGCCCGTAGCGCAGCGCTGTCGAGGATACGGATGCGTTCCCGCGAAAGCGAAATCCATCCCTCGCGTTCGAACCGGTGCAGCAGACGGGTGACGATCTCACGCACCGTTCCGAGCTCTTCTGCGAGCATCTGATGCGTTGTCGTGATGTCACGCCCATGTCCCAGGAGCGTACCAGCGAGACGCTGGTCGAGTCGCTGGAACGCGACTGCATCAATCAGCACGCCGAGCTCCGCCATACGCTCAGCGTAGAGGCCCAATACCGATTCGCGAAACGGCGCATGCGCAAGCCAGCGAAAGAACGTAGGCGGCGGGATGAGCGAGAGTCGGGTGGGTTGCGTGGTGACGCCGGTTGCGGTCATCGCCGTGTGTCCAAACAGGCTCGCCGACGAAACCAGACAGATTTCTCCGGCAACCACGCGGTACAGCTCAAGGGAGCGGCCTTGGGTCGAGCGCCGCAATACTTTTACTTCTCCCTCCATGACGAGCGGAAACCCCCGGCACGGTTGAGTCGCATCGAACAGAATCGTGTCCGCTGGAACGCGCTGCACCGTCAGCGGGCTGAGCTCTGCCGGCATCAACGTGCCAAGCGAGGGATAAAGCGCAGTGAGCTCAGCCGCAAACGTCCCACCCGTCGCGGTATCGGTCACGACGTCAGGTACCGCTTGTCATCGAACGTCGAAATCCAGTGCGGTTTGTAGACCACCGCAATGGTCACAATCATGCCAGTGAGGAACGCCTCCCCGAGCGCCAGCAGGATCCCGTAAGGTAGATACTCGGAAAACACCTGCCCCATTGCTCTTTCTTCGTTGAGTGACCAAAGCCACAACGACGCCAGCAACGCCATGAAGCGCGACAGCGCCGCGCCAGCGAACGCCCCCGCGAAAATATAGACAAAAAGATGCGCTGGCAACCACCGCTCGCTGGCCCAAAGCACAAACTGCGTGGTCACGATGGGTACCAATGCCATGGTCACCCAGGTCGCTCCAATATTGGCCAATGTTCCGGAATGAATCGTGACGAACACGAGCGTGGCGAGCGCGGAAGACAGCAGCGCGAGCGGCGCGCCGAGCGCAAGGGTGATGCCAGTCATCGCGAGCATGTGAAACGTGAAACCACCGGCAAGCGTCGCTTTCAGACTCCACAACCCAACCACCAACGCAATCGTTACGTTCCAGATGTAGATCGTTGAGCCCGACGCCAGTCGCGCCCAATCGCCAGATTTCACCACCCACACGATCGCGAGGCAAATCGTTGTCCCCATCAACAGCCTGCAAGCAGCCAGCGTGGCCCATGAGAGATTTGCCGCGAACAGATTCATGCGCTGATACTAATGAGGCATCCAACCCGCTTCATTGACCCAGCGCAACCTGCGCATGAATTAACTCGCGGCAAAAGCTTCCATTGGCCCAAGACGGCGTAACCGTTGAACACTTGCCGCGTTTGGGCGATTGACGACAGCCCGGCGGGCGGCATCGCCCAGATCAACGGCAGCCTGCGCCCGGATACCATACGCAATCCAAACAACCGCCGTCTGGGAACTTCTACGTGCGAGCTTCGCTTCGACTCACCTCTGTCATCATGATGATGATTCCATTTTCGGGATTTGCGCAATCTGCTTTTCAGGTTGGCTCGCTCTCGCAACCCACCGCACAACATTCTGCAACGCTCCTAAACGACGGCCGCGTACTGGTCGCAGCGCGAGATGGTCGCACCGAATTGTTTAATCCTGCTTCCAGCCAGTGGGTATTGGGAAACGCGATGACAACTGGATCCATAAAGCACAGCGCAACATTGTTGACCAATGGCTCAGTGATGGTGGCCGGTGGAACGACGGGCGCGGATCGCCTTGCACGTGTCGAAGTATTCTTACCCGCCTTAAATGCTTGGAATGCTATGGCGCCCTTGTTAGAGGGCCGTGCTGGACACACCGCGACGCTACTTTCGAATGGCAAAGTGCTCGTAGCGGGAGGTTCCACTTACGCTCCGCCCGCCCCCATCGCGCTGTCGTCGACAGAACTTTACGACCCCCTGACCGATCAGTGGACGCAAGCCAGCCCTCTCCCGCTGGCCGTGTATGGTCACACCGCGACCAGGGTCACCAACGGTGATGTTATTGTGATGGGTGGTGAGCCCTCCACGTTCTCGTCAGCCGGCTCGAGCTATTGTTTTCGATACAAACCCTTGCTCGACCAATGGATCAACTGTGCCGCACTTCCGTCGCTTCGGAGTGCTCACGCAGCAACCCTTATGCCGGATGGTCGAGTACTGGTCACCGGTGGGCTTGTGGGAAGCAGTACAAAGACGACCGAGGACATTTTCGACCCAATTAGCGACACATGGTCGGCTGCCGCATTGCCTCCGCGCGGTCCGGTTCGCCACGCCACCGCTTTGTACAAGGGCGATTCTGCGATGGTGATTGGTGGAGTGAGCGGTCCAGTGGTGTACGCGCCGTTTTTTTCAACGACATTTCGATACTTTGACGGGAGCAACTCGGGCAAGCAAATTGTTTCGAGTAGCGGCTTATTGCGTGACTCGCACACAGCCACCACGTTACTCGATGGCCGAATCTTGGTCGCGGGTGGTTATGAGTCGTACGTATTCGTAAGCCAGTATGGGTACTACGCCGAGGTTCCCTCTGCGACGGCGTATGTGATTGACCGCGAGGCGTTAGCTACTAATATTGACAACACGAGGGCTCCGTACATGCCAGTAGCAGGCGAGCGATACTCAGTGACCGTTTCGCTCGCCGACGGCCGGAACAGCAATCCAATTCTTCCGACGCCAACCGGAGTGGTCTCAGTCTCGGATGGCACCGCTGGTTGCACCATAACGCTCCCGGCGAAGCTGTGCGAAATCACTACAACGGTTACTGGCACCAAAACGATTGCCGCCAGCTACAGCGGTGACTTGAATTTCACACCGAGTGCTGCAACCAGATCGCGAGTTGGCGGTGACGCGGTACGAGCTCATCTACGCGGCTCTGGAGTTGGCTCGATACAGTCGTCACCACCTACGTTTCCAGGCCCGAATCTCGGATGTGGCGGCCGCGCTGCTGGGCCCTTTGGATATACCGGATGCGACCTGGCGTTATCCCCCAACACAACGGCAACGGTACAGGCGATACCAGCCGCGGGAAGCTCGTTTACCGGTTGGCTCGGTGCCTGTACCGGGAAAACGACGACATGTCAGTTAACCATGCCACCGACGGGCTCCATCGTGATTAGCGCGACATTTGCACCGACTAATTCGCTGCCATTGACAATGGATGTGGACGGCGATGGCTCGATTAGAGCGCTTAGCGACGGCGCTCTCATGACGCGTCTGCTGTCGTTTGTCCACGATGAAGCTCTCATTGCGGCTTCGGTAGGTGCCGGCTCCATTCGCACGTCGGCCCAAGACATTGAAACGCGATTGATGGACATGTCGCCGCTTCTGGATATCGATGGGAACGGTCGTATTGATGTCTCAACCGACGGGGTGCTATTGCTTCGCTATCTGCTTGGACTTCGCGGCGAGGCCCTCGTCGCCAGTGCGTTGGGTACAAACGCGGGACGTTCTCAATCAACCGAGATTGAATCGTACCTTCAAACACTTATGCCTTGACCAACTCAGGCGGCTTTTACCGATAAAGCTGTCCGAGCGGACCGTGAAAGCGTAGTCGGGTTCCTCACACAAACCGGCCCTGGTTCTTCTCACGATGCGTCGCAGTGAAAAGTGTCCGCAGCGTTTTTCCCCAATCTTTTAGAACAGCACACTGACTCACTCGCCCGCGCGCGGCGCCA
>JAYWHV010000313.1:0-31346 GCA_043777615.1 Burkholderiales bacterium
CTCATTCTCTAAGCATTTCTCGCCCACTTTTTATGCAACTCCACCCGCTAGCCCACTAAATTCAATACTCACACATATTGTTGAAATTATTTTTTGAAAATTTGTGAAAACGTCATTTCTTCCGCTTCGCGATGGGTTTCGCTGATGCAGGCTCTTTCGTTTTCTCGCTGATAGTTCGTTCATCGGCGATAAATTTGCGGATCGCTGGGTAGACCACATTCCGCCAACGGCTTCCGGAAAAGATTCCGTAGTGACCGCAGCCTTCGACCAACAGGTGCTTCCGTCGTGCGTTGGGGATGTTCGAGCAAAGCCCGTGCGCTGCGTCAGTCTGACCCGGGCATGAAATGTCATCCAGCTCACCCTCGACGGTCATCAGCCCGATATCGCGGATCGCCTTTGGGTCGACACGCTCGCCAGAGATTTCCATCACGCCACGCGGCAGTTGGAACTCCTGAAAAACACGCTGCACAGTCTCCAGGTAGTAAGCCGCGTCGAGATCAAGCACCGCGTTGTATTCATCGTAGAACTTTCGATGCGTCTCGGCATCGGCGCCATCGCCTTTAATCAGATCCCTGAAGAAATCCCAATGCGACTTGGCGTGGTGATTCGGGTTCATCGCCACGAAACCATAATGCTGAAGGAAGCCGGGATAGACACGACGACCAAATCCGGGGTACTTCGCCGGCACGCGAGAGATCACGTGTTGTTCGAACCATTCAATGTTGTGTTTGGTCGCGTAGTCGTTAACCTTTGATGGGTTCACGCGCGTATCGATTGGGCCGCCCATCATCACCATCGACTTCGGCCGCATCGGATCATTGTGCGCAGCCATCAGACTAACCGCGCACATCACAGGCACTGTCGGCTGACACACTGAAATCACATGTACGTTTGGCCCCAGTGATTGCAAAAACTCAATGACATAGCGGACGTAATCGTCAAGATGGAAGAGCCCTTCCGACAACGGCACAATGCGCGCATCGCGCCAGTCGGTCACGAACACCTCATGGTGTTGAACCAGCGAGCGAACTGTGTCACGCAATAGTGTGGAATGGTGTCCGGACAACGGTGCGACCAGCAAGATACGTGACTCGCCCTTGGCGCCTACTTTCGAGAAGCGCCGCAACTGGCAGAACGCCTTTTCTTCGACAACCGTTTCCTCGACGGCATGCGTGTGCTCATCAACTACAACGCTATGGATTCCAAAGGGAAGTTTCGGATACTCCTGCGAAAGTCGCATCGTCAATTCGCTGGACGCCGCAAGCCAATCGCTCGCAGGCATATCTTTCCACGGATTGCCGGACGATTGCGCCCAGTTCATGCCCATTTGTGCGGCGAACCGCATCGGCGCACCGAGGGACTTTTGCATTTCGTGAAAGGCGTACAACATCGTTTCTCTTCTCTCGTCTTCTCGGTTTGTTCTTGTTGGTGACTAAATCGAGCTGAAGCCGCGATTCAAGTCTTCTCGCAAGTCGCTTTGCGACTCCAGCCCTACGGCCACGCGAATCAGGGTATCAGTAATGCCTGACGCATCCCTTGCCGCCTGACTCATGCGCGAATGCGTGGTGCTAGCAGGATGCGTGATCGTCGTTTTCACATCGCCCAGATTGCCCGTGATGGACATGATTTTGACCGCGTCAATCACTTTCCACGCCTCGGCTTTGCCGCCCTTCACCGAGAACGACAGCACCGCGCCACCGCCCGATTGCTGGCGCTTGGCCAGTGCGACGTTCGGGTGCGAATCGAGGAAAGGGTAGTTCACTTTCGCGACTTTGGGATGTGTCGAAAGCCACTCGGCCAACGCCAGTCCATTCTCGCTATGCGCCCGCATGCGAATCGGCAGCGTCTCCAGCCCTTTCAAGATCACCCACGCGTTGAACGGAGCCATTGATGGTCCCGTCGTGCGCAAAAAGTTGTAAACGCGTTCGCGGCACAATTCCTTCGTGCCCACCAGCGCGCCGCCCATCACGCGGCCCTGACCATCAAGATGCTTCGATGCCGAATGCACCACGACATCCGCACCGAGCGATAACGGTCGTTGCAGGATCGGCGTGCAGAAACAATTGTCAACGGCGAATACAGCGCCCACTTTGCGCGACATCTCGGCAATGGCTGCGATATCGAACACTTCCGCCGTCGGGTTCGATGGCGTTTCCAGAAACACGAGTTTGGTGCCGGGCTTGATCGCCGCAGCCCACGCGTCCAGCGACGTGCTGTTCACCACTTCGCAGGTCACGCCAAATTTGCCCATCACCGGCGGGCCGAACACATTAAGCGTTGAGCCAAACACGCTGCCGCTCGTGACAATGTGATCGCCCACGGAACACAGCGTCATCGCGAGCGTTGAAATCGCTGCCATGCCGGTGCTTGCAGCAATGCAGGCTTCCGCGCCTTCAAGCGCTGCAAGACGCTGCTCGAACATGTCCACCGTCGGGTTGGTGAAGCGCGAGTAGATGTAGCCTGGCTCTTCACCCGTGAAGCGCTTCGCCGCCATCTCGGCGCTCTCGTGCACAAAGCTGACCGTCGGAAACAGCGCTTCTGAATGTTCATTGAACGACGTACGCATGCCACCTGCGCGGATGGCTAGAGTGTCGAGATCGAGTGATTTGTTGATATCGGTCATTGGTCAGTGAGTAGCGCTTCGCCACGCGACTCGTCACGCGACACCGCAAGGCCTTGCAAAAATTGAGGGGTGATGTCGCCGGTTACGTAGCAGCCATCAAAGCACGATGCATCGAAATCTTCAATCGCGGGATTGCCCGCGCGAATCGCCCGCTTCATGCCATCGATGGTTTGATAAATCACGCGCTCAGCTCCGATTTCGGCGGCGACCTGTTCGTGGGTTTTGCCAACCGCGATGAGCTCAGACGGTGTGGGCATATCAATGCCGTACACATTTGGGTAAATCACCGGCGGAGCAGCACTCGCGAAGAACACTTTCACCGCGCCCGCTTCACGCGCCATCTGCACGATTTCGCGACTCGTGGTGCCACGCACAATCGAGTCGTCAACCAGGAGCACCGTTTTGCCAACGAATTCGCTTGCGATCGGGTTCAGCTTCTGGCGCACGCTCTTCTTGCGCATCGCCTGGCCGGGCATGATGAAGGTGCGGCCGACGTAACGGTTCTTCACAAAGCCTTCGCGATACGGGCGGCCGATTTTCGAGGCGAGTTCAAGCGCGCTGGGACGGGAAGAATCGGGGATGGGTACGACGACGTCGATCGTCTCCCAATCCGGCAGCTTCATCACCTCATTGGCGAGCTCATTGCCCAGACGAATCCGCGCTTCGTACACGCTGATGCCGTCGATGACCGAGTCGGGTCGCGCAAGGTAGACGTATTCAAAAATGCAGGGATGCAGCTTCGGATTGTCGGCGCATTGTTTCGCATGAATATCACCTGCGAAATCGATGAACAGCGCCTCACCCGGCGCAACGTCGCGCTCGAATTTAAAGCCCAACACGTCAAGCGCAACCGTCTCGCTGGCCACCGCATATTCCGGCCCAGCCATCGTGTCGTTACGGCCATAAACCATCGGCCGAATGCCATGCGGATCACGGAATGCAACGAGGCCATAACCCGCAATCATGGCGAGCACGGCGTACGCACCGCGACAGCGTTGATGCACACCACGCACGGCGGTAAAAATCTTTTCCGGCGTTAGCTTGACGCCCTGAGCCGCGCGCTCAAGCTCCAGCGCAAACACATTGAGCAACACTTCCGAATCGGAGTTTGTGTTGATATGCCGCGCGTCGACGTTGAACAGCTCGCGCTTCAACGCTTCGCCGTTGGTCAAATTGCCGTTATGCGCAAGCGTGATGCCGAAGGGCGAATTCACGTAAAAGGGTTGCGCCTCATGCACGCTCACGGCCGAGCCCGCGGTTGGGTAGCGCGTGTGGCCAATGCCTGCGCTGCCGAGCAGGTCCCGCATGTTGCGCGTACGGAAAATATCCAGCACCATGCCTTTGGCTTTGTGCATGTGAAACACCGCGCCGTCGGCGGTCATGATGCCTGCCGCGTCCTGACCGCGATGTTGAAGGCAGAGCAGCCCATCGTAAATCAGCTGATTCACGGGGCCGTGCGAAACGATACCGATCACACCACACATAGGTCAGTCCTCAACAGGGTTGTTTGCGTTGCGGAAAACTTGAAACGCTTCGCCAGATCGTCGGGCAATTTGCTGCGCAAAATGGCCGCGAACGTGGCGAGCGGCTTGGCCGTCATGCTGTCCCGCCACCAATTCATTGTGGACAAGTTGGTGGCTCCGGCGATAAAGACCAGCAGCACGGCGATCAGGCCGCCACGCAACACGCCGAACATCATGCCTAGGGCGCGATCAACAAACGACAACCCGATCACGTTCACGAGCTTGCTGAACAAAAAACCGACGATGCTTAGGGTGACGAAAACCCCCAGAAATACGATTGCGTAGCCCGCCAACAGGCGCAGCCACGCTGTGTCACGCGCGAACGGCAGCACTTGCGCCAATTGCTCGCCAAAAACAAACATACATACGATCGCCGCGACCCATGCCGCGAGGGCAAACACTTCGCGAATCACGCCGCGCCACAAGCCAATCAAGGCGGAGAGTGTGATCACCACTGCCACTGCGATATCGAAGCCGGTCATCCGCGATACCTCTCTGAACAGCTCATTCCGTCTCTAAATTAATAATGGGGCGAAGCTGAGCCGCAGACAGTGCGCGAGCACGGCAAGGCGAAAGCGGCAAAGTCAGTATTGGTTCAGAGGCGGAATCAGGCATGGCTCATTGGAGAACTAGCACTTTCGCCTCAAAGCCGGCCTGTGCGAGCTTTGCGCGTGCCGATTCGGCTTGCTGCTTTGTCGCATACGGACCGACACGAACACGGATGACGACACCGTTGGTCACGTCAATCTTCTCGGTGTAGACAGGAAATTTGAGGCCCTTGGCTTTGTCGTACATCAGCTTCGCGGTGGCCGGGTCGCGCACGGCAATAACCTGGACAACATGTTGACCGGATTTGCGGTCGGCGGGTGTTGGCTCTTTAGCGGCGGGTTTGTCCAGCGCTTTTTCTGGCGTCTTTGCGACTGGCTTTTCGGCGGGAGTCGGCGCGACGGCGGGTGCCTTCGCCTCCGCCGGCGCTGGTTTCGGAGCGGCTGCGGCGACGGGCGGCGCGGGAGCAGGTGCTGGTGGCGCGGAGACAACGCCGCTAACCGCAGCCTGCGCGCCGCTCGGCTCAGTGATCGCTGGGATTTCGGCGGGCTTCTCAACGGCCTTGCTGCCTGACTTTTTAACGTCAGTGCCAACGGGAAATTTCGGCTCGAATTTGGTGCCTTCGACCGGCGGAATGCGCACATCCACGTTATCCGGCAACGGCGGAGGCTCACGCTCCAGAAACATCGGAACGGCGATGATCGCAATCAGCAACAGGATCGACGCCCCGAGCAAGCGCCGGTTAGCGCGTCGGCGCAGTTGTTCGGCGTTATCTGGCGTAGGCAGAGGCGTCGCAGCAGCAGCCATGAAATATCGCGGTGCTCAGAGGGCTTGCGCCACGGTGAGAAAAGAACCAAAGACCACGATTCTATCGGCTTCAGCCGCCAGTTTCCGCGCCGCAGCATAAGCCTCGGCAACGCTCGGGTGGCGGTGGATTGCGCGATCCTTGGCGCCAGCGGACGCCAATGTGCTCGCCAGAGTTTCGATGTCCACGCCTCGCGGGCCGGGCAGCGGCGCGATGTGCCATTCGTCGATACGGCCCTTCACCGCCTCGACGACCGCCGCGATATCCTTGTCTTTCAGCATTGCAAATACGGCGTGAGTGGTCGGAAAAAACGCCATGTCAGCAAGCGCTCGCTCAAGCGCAATCGCGGCGTGCGCGTTGTGAGCAACGTCTAAAACGGTGACGGGCCGTCCCGGCAGCACCTGAAAGCGACCCGGCCAGTTGACGTCAAGAAGACCCTGTTTCACTGCGCCTTGCGACACCGGAAGGCGGTCGTTCAGCGCGTGAAGCGCGGCAAGAGCTGCAGCGGCGTTACTCAGCTGATAGCTGCCGCGCAGCGCTGGCAATGGGAGGCCGTGGCGACGCATCATGTGATCGCCGTCCTTTGTCCAGAACCCCCATTGATTGGGTGTTTCAGGCGATTTCTGCCATCCGAAGTCGCGGCCGATGTATCTCGCCAGCGCGCCGCGCGTCGCAGTGGTCGCGAACAGGGACTCGGGCGGATCCGGCTCGGCGATGATGGCGGGGCGGTCTTTGCGCAGAATTCCCGCCTTCTCCACGGCAATCAATTCACGTGTTGGCCCCAAAAATTCGGTGTGATCCAGCGCGATACTCGTGATCACCGCGCAATCAGCGTCAAGGATGTTGGTCGCGTCGAGGCGACCGCCGAGGCCCACCTCAATCACCCAGGCGTCCAGTTTTGTGGCGGCGAAAAGATGAAACGCCGCGAGTGTCGTGTATTCGAAGAACGTCAGCGGCAGATTGCCTTCCGCTTCGCGTGCTGTCTCGACGGCTTCAAATGCGGCCACCAGCTCGGCATCGCTCGCCTCAACCCCGTTCAAAGCAATCCGCTCGTTGAAACGATGGATGTGCGGCGACGTGTATCTCGCCACACGGAAGCCCGCTGCACGCAGGATTGACGAGAGGTAAGCACACACCGACCCTTTGCCATTAGTCCCTGCGACCAGAATCACCGGGCAATTCGGCGCAACCGCCAAACGCTCAAAAATCGGCCGGATTCGCTCAAGCCCCATCTCGATTTCAGGGCCGGAACGGATCGCGTAAATGCGGGTGAGCCAGTCGGCGAGCGCGGTCATTCCGTTAAAAGCCGCGGGGCTTGTCGGATCAGCGCTGGCTGCGAATCGCTACGCTCGCGACAATTTGCGAACCGACTAGGTCGAACACCTTTTCCGTCAAATGACGCCTGCAATTGGGATAAGCCTATAAAAATCGATAAGTCAACAAACTGCCTTTTACGCTGGTAGCCCCAGTTTAGCGGTGCTTTCAGCGAAAAGCTGTAAACCAATTTAATGCAGCGCGCTCAACAATTTAGCGAGCGTCGCCTTCATTTCGCGTCGATCTACGATGAGATCAATCGCGCCGTGGTCGAGCAAAAATTCGGCGCGTTGAAAGCCTTCCGGCAACTTTTCGCGCACCGTTTGCTCAATCACGCGCTGTCCGGCGAAACCCACCAGCGCGCCCGGTTCGGCAATCACGATATCGCCGACAAAGGCAAAACTCGCGGACACGCCGCCCATCGTCGGGTCGGTCAGCACGCTGATGTAAGGCAGCTTTTTCTCAGCCAGTTCAGCCAGTCGCGAGGTCGTTTTTGCCATTTGCAGCAGGGAGGCCATCCCCTCCTGCATCCGCGCGCCGCCGGACGCCGCGACCGACACAAAACCGCACTTCGCCTTGATCGCGGCGTCCACGCCGCGAGCGAAGCGCTCGCCCACGACCGAGCCCATCGACCCGCCCATGAACTCGAACTCGAAGCAGGCGACAACGGCGGGCACTTTCTCAATCGTGCCCTGCATCACCACCAGCGCATCGGTCTCGCCGGTCGCCTCAGCGGCCAGCCGCAGTCGATCGGGGTACTTTTTGCTGTCCTTGAATTTGAGCGAATCAATCGGCAGCACATCCGCGCCAATTTCCTTGCGCCCGGCCTCGTCGAGCAGGCCGTTGAGCCGCGTGCGCGCGCTGATTCGCATGTGGTAGCTGCACTTCATGCAGACATGCTGATTCTTCTCAACGTCGGTGGTGTAGAGCACCGCGTCACACGACGGACACTTAAGCCACAGGCCCTCCGGCACGCCGCGCTTGGCGACGCCATCACTTTTCGCGCCGGGAATGATTTTGTCTAACCAGGACATAGATACTTGGACGGATGACCCGTTCCATTGTTTTCTCGTGGACGCTGATTTTCGCGGAAAAGGCCCGAACCGCCTAACCGCTGCGACCACGCCCTAAAAACGCTCAACCTCTTGCCACCTCACTGCCAAAACGTGCAGCACACATCAAGCCGCCGCCTCAAAAGCGATGTGCCCTGCCGTCACCGTCGCCCGCACCACGCCCGGCAACTCATAGCCGAGGAAGGGCGAATTCTTGCCAGCGCTTTTGAATCCCGCCTTGTTGATGAGGCGATAGGCGCCGGGGTCGAACACACAGACGTCTGCGACCGCGTCGACAGCCAGACGTCCGGCATTTAGTTTCGCAGCCTGAGCCGCGTGATGAGTAATACGCCCTAGCGCCGCGCTGATCGGAATTCGCGCGGATTCTGCGAACCGCAGCGTGAGCGACAGCAAGGTTTCCAGCCCCGTTGCTCCGGGCGCGGCTTCGCCGAACGGTACTTGCTTGGCGTCGTCTTGACGCGGAGTATGGTCGGAGACGATAGCGTCAATCGTGCCGTCGATGACGCCAGCGCGCAGGGCGTCACGGTCGCGAGACGAGCGCAGTGGCGGCGACAGGCGGTAATTCGAATCGAAATTTCCTATGTCGAGATCGATCAGATGCAGGTGATTGATCGCAACATCGGCGGTGACCTTGAGGCCGCTGGCTTTGGCGGTGCGGATCAAGGCGACGCCCTCAGCGGTGGAAAGACGGCAGACGTGCAGATGAACGCCCGTTACCCCCGCGAGTTCGAGATGTGTGGCGAGTGCGATGATTTCGGCACTAGACGGAATGCCTCCAAGCCCCAATCGCGTTGCCACTTCGCCTTCATGCGCGACGCCGTTGTTGGCAAGATGCAAATCCTCCGGCTGCAACCAGACGGAGTACCCGAACGTCGAGGCATACTGCATCGCGCGCAGCAACACTTGCGTGTCGAGTACCGCACGATCAGCCTGCGAAAAACCAACGCACCCGGCCTGCGCGAGCTTGGAAATCTCCGCAAGCTGAACGCCCGCCAGCGACTTGGTCAACGCGCCGAGCGGATACAGATGCGTGCCGTGAAACGACTGCGCACGCAATCGCAACATGTCCACGAGGCCCGGTTCGTCGAGCACGGGATCGGTGTCGGGCGAGCAGACCATGCTGGTGACACCGCCCGCAGCGGCGGCCGCCAATTCGGTGGCCAGCGTGCCGCGTTTGACGTGAACCGCGAGATCGACCAGTCCGGGCGCAACGATGCAGCCCTCAGCGTTGATGTCGCGATTGCTGTGCCAGTCGGCGGGTTGTTCGCCGATCGCGACGATCTTGCTGGCGGCAATGAACACATCGGCCTGGGCGTCAAAGTTCGACGCCGGATCGATGACGCGGCCTTTGCGAATAGCGATCTTCATCGCGTGCTCCCCGACAAGATCGCCATCACGGCCATGCGCACCGCAATGCCGTAAGTCACCTGCGGCAGGATGACCGATTGCTTGCCGTCGGCAACGGCGGAATCAATTTCTACGCCGCGATTCATGGGGCCGGGATGAAGGACGATGGCATCGGGTTTGGCGAGCGCCAGTTTCTGCGGCGTCAAACCATACCGCGAAAAATACTCGCTAGCAGACGGTAGCAACGCACCGGTCATGCGCTCATTCTGCAGGCGCAGCATGGTGACCACGTCCACACCTTTGAGCCCTTCTTCAAGTGAAGTAAACACGCGCACGCCAAGCCGTTCAATGTCAGCGGGTAACAATGTTCGCGGCCCAATCACGCGCACCTCGGGTACACCGAGTGTCGTCAGTGCATGAATCTGCGAGCGCGCGACGCGCGAATGCAACACGTCACCGACGATGGCGAGGGTTAACCGCGTGAAATCTTTCTTGTACTTTCGAATGGTGAACACATCGAGCAGGCCCTGGGTCGGATGCTCGTGGCGTCCGTCGCCCGCGTTCACCACATGCACATGCGGTGCCGCGTGTTGCGCGATGAGGTACGGCGCGCCGCTTTCCGCGTGGCGGACGACGAACATATCGGCATGCATTGCCGTCAAGTTCGCGATGGTGTCGAGAATCGTCTCGCCTTTGTTGGTGCTGGAGCGTGCGACGTCGAGACTCACCACATCGGCGGACAGGCGCTTGGCGGCAATCTCAAACGTTGTGCGGGTGCGCGTTGAGTTTTCGAAGAAGATGTTGAAGATCGATTTGCCGCGCAACAGCGGGACGACTTTGACTTCACGCTCGTTGATGCCGACAAAACTTTCTGCCGTATCGAGAATGCGCTCGATGATGCGCTTGGGGAGACCCTCGATGGCGAGCAGGTGATGCAGATCGCCGTTTTCGTTGAGTTGTAAATTCTTCTTCGAAAGCATCAACGTTGTATCCAGGGTTCAGTCGTTAGCGCAAATTTTCCGGCGTCGTCCTTGCTGAGCGCGAGCATCAGATCGCGCGAAACAATCAGCGGCGCGCCGACGTAATCAGCCGCAATCGGCAGCTCGCGCCCGCCACGATCCACCAGTACGGCTAGCTGCACCGAGGCGGGACGCCCGTAATCAAACAGCGTGTTCACCGCCGCGCGAATCGAGCGCCCGGTAAACAAAACATCATCCACAATCACGATGTGAGCGCCTTGCACCGAGAATGGAATCTGTGTGCTGCGCACATTGCTTTTCAGGCCGCTCGTCGATAGATCGTCGCGATAAAACGATACGTCGATGTAGCCGACCGTGTGTTCGCCATCCAGCTCCGCGGCGAGTCGGTCCGCAAGCCATGCGCCGCCGGAATACACGCCAACGAGCTTCGCGTCGTAGGCGATGGCTGGTGCCATTTGCGCTTTCAAATCGTTGAACAACGCTTCGGCATCAGGAAGACTTTCGTTCTGCGCTGTCATGATGCTTTGCTGGTTTCTAAATGCGTGACGGGCATCGCGCCCTCCTCAAAAAAACGGCGCAGAATCTGCGCCGCGGCTTCCGCGTCTATCGCCTTTTTTCGCTCCTGGCCTGACAATCGGCTGCCGGTTCCGGCGAGCGC
The DNA here is from genome assembly GCA_043777615.1 of Burkholderiales bacterium. Classification (GTDB taxonomy): domain Bacteria; phylum Pseudomonadota; class Gammaproteobacteria; order Burkholderiales; family Casimicrobiaceae; genus Casimicrobium. The sequence continues at coordinate 10,870 of JAYWHV010000313.1, forward strand.
CTGCGCCGCGTCAACGCTGGTGTAGCGCTCATCTACCAGATACGAAGGTCGATCAAAGCGGCCTGTTAACTGCCGCGCAAATTTCTCGCAACGAGCCGTCATCGCATGCGGTTTTCCATCCGGATGCGACGGCCGACCCACGACAAACGCGCTCGGCCCCCACTCTCTCACCAGTGCAGCAATCGCCGCGAACCGCGCGTCGTCGTTGATCGCCTCAATCGCCGTGAGCGGGTTGGCCGTCTCAGTCAAATCATTGCCAAGTGCTACGCCGATACGTCGCTCGCCAAAATCGAAGGCGAGAAACGTGCTCTCGCTCACAAAAACCTCTGCGCAGCGTAGCGAGCGGCGACAAATCTAGGCGCAGCGCGCACAGCAACCGGAATGTACGCTCTGGTACATGAGGATTGCGAGCACGGTGCAACGACGAGTTGTCGTCGCGCAGCAGCTGCGCAGAGGTTTTTCACGCATGCCCCGCGACGCTGGAAAGCGCGAATCTGGAAATTCCCAGCCGCTCGATTGCGACATTCAGAAGGTCTTCCGGCGGCGTCACGAACAACATATCCGCATCCGCTTGCACGGTGAGCCAGGCGTTCGCTGCAATTTCTTCTTCCAGCTGACCAGCACCCCAACCGGCATAACCGAGGGTCAGGAGCCATTCGTCCGGCCCGGTGCCACCCGCGACCGCTTCAAGAATGTCTTTCGACGTGGTGAGCGATAGCTCATCGCTCACGATGATGGACGAATTCCAGGAGCCGTGCGAACGGTGCAGCACAAAGCCATGCTCCACGCTGACCGGACCGCCGAAATGCACTTTGCGTTGCGACAAACGGATGTCGGCGACTTTCACGTCGATCTGCTGAAACAGGGATTCCATCGTGAGCTCGGTCGGGCGGTTGACCACGACGCCGAGAGCGCCTTGCTCGTTGTGCTCGCACAAATAGGTGACCGTTCCCTTGAAATTGGGATCAGCCATGGCGGGCATGGCAATCAGAAAGTGGCCAGCAAGGCAGCTTGACTCCATATCGGCAATTCTACGTGGCTGGCAAAATGCACCGTCAATCCAATCGGCTTCTATTCATGCTTCACCGAGCCGCCCTCATGTGGTTTCGCCGCGATTTGCGGTCGTTTGACAACGCAGCGTTGCACGCAGCGCTCACGCAATCAGAACGTGTGCGCTGCGTATTTGTGTTTGATCGCGAAATTCTCGATGCGCTGACGGACAAGGCTGATCGTCGGGTCGAATTTATCTGGGAAAGTGTCGTTGAACTGCGCTCGGCGCTTGAGGCGATGGGCGGTGGCCTACATGTGCTGTACGACACCGCGCGGGACGCGATCCCGAAGCTGGCGCAGGCGCTGGACGTTGACGCCGTTTTCACCAATCACGACTACGAACCGCAGGCCATCGCTCGCGATGCGCACGTGGCGGCGACGCTGAAGACCAAGGGCATCCAATTCGAGACGCGCAAAGACCATGTCATCTTCGAAAAGGACGAAGTGCTGACTGGCGCGGGCAAGTTTTTCTCGGTATTCACGCCGTATAAAAACGCGTGGTTGAAACGGGTGGAGGCTTTCTACGTGAAGTCCTACCCAATCGAATCGCACGCGGGTCGCCTAGCTGCTCCCTATCCCCTCGCGGGAGAGGGTTGGGGTGAGGGGGCGGTTGATGGAGCGGTCCGGTCGTTAGAAGCAATGGGCTTCAAACCCACCAATCTCCACGAGCTGAAATTCCCAACCGGAATGTCCGGCGGCGAAAAACTCTTCACCGAATTTCTCGAACGCATCGACCGCTACAGCGACACCCGAAACTTCCCGTCGATCAAAGGGCCGTCGTATCTGTCGACCCATTTGCGCTTCGGCACGGTGTCTATTCGTGGCCTGGCGGCCGCCGCGTGGCAGCGCTGGCAGGAAGGCTCGCGCGGCGCAGAAGTGTGGCTCTCAGAGCTGATCTGGCGCGATTTTTACGTTCATATCCTGCATCACAACCCGCGTGTCGTGGACGGCGCGTTCAAGCCGGAATACAACGCCATCCGCTGGAGCAACGATCCGGAGCGCTTTGCCGCTTGGTGCGAAGGCCGCACCGGCTATCCGCTGGTCGACGCCGCGATGCGCCAGTTAAACCAGACCGGCTACATGCACAACCGCCTGCGTATGGTGGCAGCGAGTTTTTTGACGAAGGATTTGCTCGTCGACTGGCGCTGGGGCGAAAAGTATTTCGCCGAGAAGCTCAACGATTTCGACCTCTCCGCCAACAACGGCGGATGGCAATGGGCGGCGTCCACCGGCTGCGACGCGCAACCGTATTTCCGCATCTTCAACCCGGTCACGCAGAGCCAGAATTTCGACGAAAAAGGCGTGTTCATCAGAAAGTACGTGCCCGAGGTGGCGAAGCTCTCGAACAAAGACATTCACGCGCCGTGGCTCACCTCGCCGATTGAGCAGCAGGCGCGGGATTTTGTGCCGGGGCGCGACTATCCGTTGCCCGTCGTCGACCATGCCGAGGCACGGCTGGCAACGCTTGCAGAGTTCAAGCGAGCGCTGCCAAAGCGCGATGTCGAGGCGTGAAAAGGGCTATGATGCAACGCAACAAAAACTTGCTGAAAAGCGCGTTGGCACCTCTAAAGATTCATTTTTGGGGATGCAGTGTTAGAAGCCCGGCGCGGAGCAACCGGAACGTACGCCATGGTACGTGAGGATTGCGAGCACCGCGCGACGACACAATGCGCCCCACAAATGAATCTTTAGAGGTGCCTATGAAATCGCTTGAAAATCGCGTCGTCCTCGTCACCGGCTCCACCAGCGGCATCGGGCTCGCCATGGCGCGCCGCTTCGCCGCAGCGGGCGCAGAGGTGGTGCTCAACGGCTTCGGCGACCCGGCCGAGATCGACCGCCTGCGCGAAGAAATCGCCGAGACCTCGAAAGTCCGCGTGCATTACGTCCCCGCCGATCTGTCGAAGGGCGCCGAGGCGCAAATGCTGGTTAAGGAAACCATCGCGATTTGCGGCCGCATCGACGCGCTGGTGAACAACGCCGGCATTCAACATGTGTCGAACATTCCGGACTTCCCCGATGACAAATGGGACGCCGTGATCGCGATCAATTTGTCCTCCGCGTTTCACACCACGAAGATTGCGATCGCCGACATGCAAAAGCGTGGCTGGGGCCGCGTGATCAACGTTGCCTCCGCGCACGGGCTCGTGGCGTCGGCGGGCAAAAGCGCCTACGTCGCCGCCAAGCACGGCATCATCGGCCTCACCAAAGTCACCGCGCTCGAAAACGCGAAGACGTTCATCACCTGCAACGCCATCTGCCCCGGCTGGGTCGACACGCCGCTGGTGCGCAAACAGATCGAGGCGCGCGCCGCCGCGCAGAGCATTTCGGTGGATGCCGCAACCCAACAACTGGTCGGCGAAAAGCAGCCGAGCGAGCGCTTCGTCGCGCCTGAACATCTGGCCGAACTGGCGCTTTTCCTCACGACCGAAGCAGGCGGCTCGATCACCGGGAGCGCATACACCATGGATGGCGGTTGGACGGCTCAATAGTCGCGCCCGATGGCGCGACGCGTGCGCGTGCCCGTCTCGTCATCGACACCAACGTGCTCATTTCGGCGTTGGTGTTCAAGGACTCACGCCATTTGCGGCTGCGCGAAGCCTGGCGCGCCGGTCGCGTCACGCCGCTCCTGTCCGTCCGCACCTATCGCGAGTTAAAGCTCGTGCTCGGCTATCCGATGTTCAAGCTTGAGGACGATCAGATCGCCGAAGGCCTGGCGCTCCTCGGCCCGTTCATCGAATGGGTGCAGCTCGATCCCGATCAAACCGCCAACCTCCCCAAATGCTCGGATCGCGACGATCAGAAGTTTGTCGAAACCGCCCACTGCGGCCGCGCCGACGCGCTCCTGACCTATGACCGTGCGCTGCTGAAGATGAGGAAGCGGGTGGCGTTTGACGTGCTGAAGCCGGAAGTCTGGATGGATACAGCTTTTGGCTGAAAGCCTTATTTCATTGGGGATTGGTGCGGTTTATTGTGTTTATCGAGAAGCGAACTAATTGCACGCTAGCCTTAGTGTAGTGGGCTTTTCATAAAAAAGCTGCTGTGCCCGACTTACTACCCGCCGTCATCCTTGCACGACGGCGTCATTCTCGCAAAGCGGGAATCCAGTTCGTAATCCACGCGAAGCGCAAATCTGTCCCCTCTCCCCTCGTGGGAGAGGGCCAGGGTGAGCGGTTCGAAGCGCCGTTCGTTGTGAGCCTCTCGAACCATGAACCGTAGCGTGCAATCTCATCGCACCTCAAATTAATACCAACCATGTTCTTCGCAGAGCTGGTTCGTCTGCAACTAGCCGCTCATGCCGCGGGGCAGTCACTTTCTTTTGCTTCGCCCAAAGCAAGTAACCAAAGAAAAGGCGACCCTGACGGTTGTCCTGATCCCCTCACCTGCGCACCGTGGCCCCGGTCTGCACACAAACAACGAAACAGTGACCTCCACGAGCATCCACATCGCTCGATTGTCGAACTATCGCGCCTGACAGTAACTCAGCAGGGCGGCTCGTTTGACCTATACGTTGATATCAACTACAATGCAGCCGTGCCTCCATTTCAAGTCTCGCCAAGTACGATTTCCAACGAGTGCATGTGCCTCGGGCTCCGGCGTGCCGCCCGGGCGGCATCTCGCCGTTTCGACGAGGCGTTGCGACCCCTTGAACTTAACAATGGCCAGTTTTCCATGTTGACGGCGATTGCTGGAATGCAACCGGTGGGTATCCAGGCGTTGGCCGATCATCTTGCAATGGACCGTACGACGGTCACCGCTGCTCTGAAGCCGTTGCAAAGGCGAGGGCTGGTCGAGGCTGAGGTTTCGGAGACTGATGCCCGTGGCCGCGATGCCCGACTCACGGCTGCAGGAAGTACTTTAGTCACGGAAGCCATACCGATCTGGCAATCGTTCCAAGCCCAGTTGAATGGCGGCCTTGCACCAACAGAAGTCGCGCGTATGCGCGAATTTCTCGCCCTACTCTCGTGACCCCTGTGCCGTTAACGCCAGGGTCATCGTCATCGCCACAGAGTTGATATCAACCTTTATACACAGGAAAACGTACATGAATACATTAGTAGCCACCGGCCCTGACACCCGTTCCCGCCAACTCGTCTGGACGGTCATTGCCGTATGGATGTTCGCCGTCATCTGGGCTGCGAGCAGCGGTCTGCTACAAAGCCTCGGGCAGCGCTTCATGCCAGCCTTTGCATTGATCGTCGCGCTTGGGATCGGGTTGCCTGTCGCAGCTTACTTCGTTCTGCCCAGCGTACGTCGTGCAGTCGATGTGATCGGGTTGCACCGATTGACGTTGCTCCACGTCTGGCGAATTCCCGCTGCGATGCTGTTTTTCTACTACGGCGCGCGCGGTGAGCTTCCACCGGTATTCTGGATTCTGGCCGGAGTAGGTGACTTCCTTGCAGGCAGCTTCGCCGCCACGCTTTTATGGCGCCCGCGAACCACTTCGCTTTATCGTCGTATTCATTTGTTTGGCTTCGCCGACTTTATCGTCGCGGTCGGCACGGGACTGACTTTCACGCTGTTGCAAGACCCACGCATGGCGCTCTTGACCACGCTGCCGATGGCCATGATTCCACTGTTCGGTGTCGGATTGTCAGGCGCATCACACATCATCGCATTGACGCTGCTCTCCGGTACAAAGTCTACTCAACAAGAAAAGTGACTGCCCCTGCGGCATGAGCGGCTAGTGGCAGAAGGACGCCTCCGTTCCACCAGCCCCCCTCACGCTAGCCCTCTCCCGCGAGGGGAGAGGGGAGACTAAGCGTCGAGCGCGACTCGAACCTCTGCTAACCATGCTCCTGCCCGTGCGGCCACTTCGCCCGTTGGCGCATCAAACATCGTTTGTACCAAGGCTGACCCAATTACCACCGCATCAGCTACTTCGCTGACCTTGCGCGCAGTGGCGCCATCGCGAATGCCGAAACCGACGCCCACGGGCACCGGGACGGCTGACTTGATCGCGGCGACGTTCTTCGCGACATCCGCGACGTCGAGATTGCCCGCACCGGTGACGCCGCGCAGGCTCACGTAGTAGACGTAGCCTCGCGCGAGCTTGGCGACGTGGGCGATGCGCGCTGGCGTGGAGGTTGGCGCGAGCAGGAAAATCGGCGCGAGACCGCGTCCGCTGAGCAACGCCGAAAAGTCATCGGCCTCTTCGGGCGGATAGTCCACCACGAGCACGCCATCGACGCCAGCATCGGCGGCGGCGTCGACAAACTTCGCCTGACCCATCGCCTCAATCGGGTTGGCGTAGCCCATGAGCACGACGGGCGTTGCCGTGTTGGTTTTGCGAAATTCAGCGACGATGGCGAGCACTTTGCGCATCGTCATGCCCTTCGCCAGCGCGCGTTCGGACGAGCGCTGAATCACCGGGCCGTCGGCCATGGGATCGGAAAACGGCACGCCGAGCTCGATCACGTCGGCGCCGGCGGCTGCCAGCGCATGCATCGTCGGCAAGGTCGATTCGAGCGACGGATCGCCTGCCGTGATGAACGGAATCAGCGCGGTTTTTTTGTTCGCCTTGAGCGTGGCGAAGACGGCATTGATGCGGTTCATTGGCGCACCAACGGCTTCGTCGAGGATTGTGCAGCCTGCGCGGCGATGCGCCCCTGCTCGCACTCGGGATGGCAGTAGAACGAAAGCCCGGAGCGTTGCGACACCGTGTGCATGTCCTTGTCGCCACGACCGGAGAGGTTGATGAGGAGAATTTTGTCCTTGCCCATCGTCGGCGCGAGCTTCGTCGCGTACGCAATCGCGTGGCTCGATTCGAGCGCGGGGATGATGCCTTCGATGCGGCAACATTCGTGGAACGCCTTCAGCGCTTCGTCGTCGGTGATGCTCACGTATTCGGCGCGGCCGATGTCCTTCAGATACGCATGCTCGGGCCCAACGCCGGGGTAGTCGAGGCCGGCGCTAACGGAGTGCGTCTCGATGATCTGGCCGTCGGCGTCTTGCAGCAGATACGTGCGATTGCCATGCAGCACGCCGGGAAAACCCATCGTCAGAGACGCGGAATGTTTGCCTGTTTCGATGCCTTCGCCAGCGGCTTCAACACCGATCAGGCGCGTGTTTTCATACGAAATATACGGATAGAAAATCCCCATCGCGTTCGATCCACCGCCAACGCAGGCGAGCACCGCATCAGGCTGACGGCCCGCCAGCTCGGGCATTTGCGTGAGGCATTCGGTACCAATCACGGACTGGAAATCGCGCACCATCATCGGGTACGGATGCGGTCCGGCGACGGTTCCGATGATGTAGAACGTGTTGTCGACGTTGGTGACCCAGTCGCGCAGCGCCTCATTTAGCGCATCCTTGAGGGTCTTCGAACCGCTCTCGACCGGCACCACGCTCGCGCCCAGGAGCTTCATACGATAGACGTTTTGCGCCTGTCGCTTGATGTCCTCCGAGCCCATGTAGATGACGCATTCGAGGCCGTAGCGTGCGGCGATGGTCGCGGTCGCCACACCGTGTTGGCCGGCGCCGGTTTCCGCGATTACGCGAGGTTTTCCGAGACGCTTGGCGAGCAGCGCCTGACCGATGCAATTGTTGATTTTGTGTGCGCCGGTGTGGTTTAGGTCCTCACGCTTGAAATAAATCTGCGCGCCGCCGAGCATGTCGCTCCAGCGTTTGGCGTGGTAGACGGGGCTGGGGCGACCAACGAAATGTTTGAGTTCGTTTTCGAATTCGGCCTTGAATTCAGGATCGTGCTGATATTTGGCGTATTGCGCCTTGAGCTCGTCAAGCGCCTGAATTAGCGTTTCAGCAACAAAGGTGCCGCCGTATTGGCCGAAGTGGCCACGGGCGTCGGGTAAATCATAGAGTTTCATGGGGTGCTTTCAGCGCCGGCGGCACCCCGGCGAGACTCACATTGAGGAATCCGCAAGGCGCACAGCGCGGCAAAAATTTTGGATCAATTCGGAGCTTTTCACGCCGCGAGACATCTCGACGCCGCTACTCACATCCACCGCAAACGGACGAACTGCCCTAATCGCGTCGGCCGCATTTGCAGCAGTCAAGCCACCAGACAAAACGAGCCGAAGCGCGGTTGCGCTTGGTTTGTTTGTTGTGTTGATGAGCTGCCAATTGAATGTCTTTCCACTACCGCCATGTCCGGCGCTCGGCGTATCCAGAAGGAGCGCGGCGGCGGAGGCGTATTGTTCTTCCCATTGTAATAAATCGAATGATTCGTCGACCGCCAGTGCTTTCAAATACGGACGCCCGAAGCTGGCGCAGAAGGCTTCCGGCTCGTCGCCGTGAAACTGCAGCAGGTCAATTCGGGCGCCTGAAAGCGCGCTTTCGACTTCCTGTTTGGTTGGGTTCACAAAGAGGGCGACCGTCGAAACGAAGGCCGGAACGCGGCGCGTGAGCTCTGCGCAAAGTTCTATTGGGATAGCGCGGGCACTGGGTGGATACAGCACAAACCCGAGCGCGTCGGCCCCTGCATCGATGGCCGTATCGACGTGCTGCGGCTCACGCAAACCGCAGATCTTGATGCGGGTTCGGGCCAAAGGAGAGGTGGGATTTAGAGACACGGATCGACGAACGCTTCGGGCAATTCAAAGCGGTGATCGTACTCAATTCCGGCGAGATACAAGCCGTCGGGCGAAAACGTTGGGGCCGCGAGCGTACGGTCCTTCTGTGCGATCAGTGTTTTTAGCCAGTCGCTGGGCTGTCGGGCGCTACCGATATAAACCAGCGCGCCGACAATATTGCGGATCATATGATGCAGAAATGCGTCGGCATGAAAATCAAAGCGCAGGACGTTGCCGCGTTGCGCAACTTTGGCGGAGTAGATAGTTTTGATTGGGGACTTGGCCTGACATTCGGAGGCGCGAAAGCTCGTGAAATCATGCTTGCCCCAGAGCGCGGGCAACGCGGCCTCTATGCGCGAAACATCCAGTGGCCAATGCGTCCAGCCGACGAGCCCTCGATTCAATCCGGGCCGATGCGTCTGCGACGCCAGCAGATAGACGTAGCGTCGCGAAGTCGCGGCAAAGCGCGCATGAAACTCGTCATCGACCGGCACCGCCCACCGAATGGAGATATCGTCTGGCAAGTACTGATTGCCGCCGCGCACCCAGGCGATTGCGTCGCGCGCGACGGTGGTTTCAAAATGAACCACTTGCAAGGAAGCATGCACGCCCGTGTCAGTGCGGCCCGCAGCGGTGACGCTGATCGGTGTCATCGCTATCTTCGAGAGCGCCTCTTCCAGCTTTTGCTGAACCGACGGCTGACCGACCTGGCGCTGCCAACCGCAATAGGCAACGCCGCGATACTCAAGCCCGAGCGCCCAGCGCTGCGGAGCTTGATCCGCGGGCTGGGGTGTTGCTACTGGACTATCAATACGCGTTTTGCTTTGACTAACCGCCGAGCTTGGCGAGCATGGCTTTTGCCTCTGCCTGCTGCGCTTCATCGCCGTCGTGAATGACTTCACGAAGGATTTCGCGCGCACCTTCACGGTCGCCCATTTCTTCATAGGCGCGTGCTAGATCAAGCTTGGTCGATGCGTCATGCCATTGACCATCAAGGATCGATGGCGTTGGATCAACAAATCCCTGTCGACCCGCATCGAAACTCAAGTCCAGCATCTCAGGACGCATTGACGGCCCCACCGTTCCGAGGTTAGTCGGAGTCGCCGTTGAGAAGTCGGTGAAGTCCATGCCGCCTTCCGCCATCTGGCCTGTCGACGTTGCTTTCTTGAGCGACGCCTCAAGTTCGGCGAGATCCTGTTCGAGTGACTTCCGGTTAGGGGAACTCGGCACGGACGAAATCACCGACTCAGTAAACGGCATTGCCGCAGGTGCGGGCGGCGGAGGCGGAGGGCTACTGGGTTTCGCGATGGTCATGCCATCAAGAACGAAATCAAGCGAGCTTGAAGCGGCTGGAACAGCGGCCAGAGTGGCGGCGGCGCCAGCACTAGCACCGGCGGAGGTTGGTGTCTCCAGCGCGGCGAAGCCGGTGGTCGAAACAACGGTTGCAGCGGCGGCTCCAACTGCAGCCACAGGGGCCACCACCTTGACGACACTGGCAACGCCACGTGCGGACGGCGGATTGGCGCCTTCGGCGAGCGGGTGTCCGGGGAAGTGCGCTGCCGCGATAGCGGCAAGCTTTTGCTTGTAGTCGTTATTTCGATCAAGCGCAGCCACGTCACCGGCGAGCTTGTCGAAGACATCCCGCTTTCCCTGCGTCGCGTTTATTTCTGCCAGCTTGGTCGCAACGTCGAGGCGATGCGGATCACGCAACAGCGCTTCCCGCAAAATTTCTTCCGCCTGGGCTTCACGGCCGTAAGCGATGTAGACCTCAGCCTCAGCGACCGGGTCGACCTCGCCCGAGTCGATGGTACCCATGCCCGAACGACTGAACTGGCTCTGCACCGGCATGTCGTTGGTTTTGACGACGCCCAGACCGGATGTGCCGAAGACGGTATCCGGATTCATCGTGTTGACGACCGGCTCCGCCATTTTGGAGTTTGCGGATGACGAAGGCGTTTTCTTGCGGCCACGACTCCACAGGAATGCGCCAAGCAACGCGAGGATGCCCAGACCACCGGCTGCCAGCGGCATCGGATTGTCGCCGAGGGCGTCAAACATACTCGCCTCAGCCACAGGCGGTGCTGAGGGAGCCTTTGCGGCAGGCGGCGCGACCGGAGCTGGACTCGGAGCCGGCGCAGGAGGTGGTGGCGATTGCACTGGAGCCGGAGGCGGTGGTGGAGCAATCACCGGGGCAGGTGCCGGCGGTGGAGGCGCAACCGGTGGCGGCGGTGGCGGTGCGACCGGTGCCGGGGGAGGAGGCGGTGGCGCGACCGGCGGTGGCGGCGGAACCGGCGCGGGAGGTGGCGGCGGTGGCGCCGCTACCTTGGGTGGTTCGACTTTCGCCACGGCAACCGGCGGTATCGGCGCCGGCGGTGGTGGAGCTGCTTTTGCTTTGGCTTGTGCCTCGGCTAGAGCCTCATTTTTTAGGGCTATGACCCGTTCCTGATCACGCTTGATCTTTTCAAGCTGTGCGGTACGGGACTGCTCTTCCTTGAGAGCTTTGGCGGCAGCAACCTTGCTTTCGGTTCCAGACGACGGCTTGTTGCGCTCACCTTGTGACAATTTCAGTTTGTCGGCGGCGGTCAGACCCCCGCCGGTATCTGCCACTGCACCCGAAACTTTGCCGCTTGCGCGAGCGGCGGGCTGATCCATTGCAACGCTCGGCACCGAATCCGCAACGCGGGCCACGTATCCACGCCAGCTCGCCGTTTGCGCACGGACTTCGCTGATCGCGGTGTTCTGCGCAACCGTTTGCGCTTCGCTGACGGGCGGAATATTAAGAGTTGCTCCCGCACGCAATCGGTTGATGTTTCCGCCAATAAAGGCGTTGGGGTTTGCGCGCTGGATAGCAATCATCAATTGCTCGATGGTCGCTCCCGAAGCTAGGTTTCGCCCTGCAATCCCGGACAACGTGTCTCCCGATTTCACAGCGTAACTGGTGCCATCTCCGGATGGCGCCGACGCGGTCGCGTTACCGGCGGCCGGTTGCCGGGTCACTGGCGCGGACGGGGCAACAGGTGCTGCCGCTGAAGCGCGCGCGGGCATGGACGGCAATGACGGTTGTGTTGGTTCTACCGATTGCGACGCGGCAGCGCCGGGCGGATCCAGAAGGAATACGTATTCGCGTACCAGTCGACCAGTGCTGGAATTAACCTCCAGCAGCAGGTCCAGATACGGGTCGTTCAGCGCCTGACTGCTCACTAGACGCAAATAGGGCTGGCCGTTGGCTCGTCGCTGTACCTGCGCGCGGATGGTTTGCACCACGCTCTGATATTCGACATTAGCCGCCCGGTACACAGCCGGTGAAGCGATATTTGCACGGATGGAATCGACATCTTCACCTGGCGCGATGGTCAAATCGACCTCGGCAACGAGCGGCTGACCAAGCGGGGACGTCACGTTAAGACGCCCCAAGCCCAGTGCTCCAACATCGGTGGTGGCAATCAATCCAGCCAGTACAAGCGAAACAACGAGTGGTTTTTGGCGCAGCATGCCGCCCTCTTAATTCTGAAACTATAAGAAAAATAACATCATGGAGTTGCCGCTGCAAGCTCAGAATAAGCTTTAAGTTTGGAAGTGCATGAGCGAGCGCTCACTCCGCGTTGTCACTGCGTATAACAATACGCAATATATTGTGTTGCGAGGCCGTTCGGAGCACCATATGTTGTGCATCTATGTCGACAGCATACGATGTCAACGTCATACAACAGTTTTGTAGATATTCCGCTACAAAGCGGCGATCAACGCATCGCCCATTGCTTTGGTACCGACAATCCGGTCACCCGCTGTCGCGATATCTCCCGTTCGCAGGCCCGATGCGAGCACTTTGCGAACGGCGGCCTCTATCCGATGCGCCAGATCGGCGCGACCGAAGGTGTAGCGCATCATCATTCCAAGCGAAAGGATGGTCGCGATCGGGTTCGCCTTGTCCTGACCGGCTATGTCCGGCGCAGAGCCGTGAATGGGCTCGTATAGTCCCTTGTTGTTGGCGTCGAGCGAGGCCGAGGGGAGCATGCCAATCGAACCGGCCAGCATCGAGGCCTCGTCAGACAGGATGTCGCCAAAGATGTTGCCGGTAACGATGACGTCAAATTGTTTTGGCGCGCGGACCAACTGCATCGCAGCATTGTCGACGTACATATGCGAGAGTTGAACCTCAGGATAAGTCTTACCCATTTCAGTGACAACTTCACGCCACAAAATTGACGTGTCTAGAACATTCGCCTTATCAACGCTACACAGTTTCTTGTTGCGTTTCATCGCACTCTCGAACCCAACGCGCGCGATGCGCTCAATCTCCGAGCGCGCGTAGTGCATCGTATCGAAGCCCTCATCCTCACCAGCTGCGTTGGTACGACGACCGCGTGGCTGGCCGAAATAGATGTCACCCGTGAGCTCGCGAATGATCATGATGTCGAGACCGGCCACGATTTCGGGCTTCAACGAAGAGGCTGCTGCCAGCTCGGGGTACAGCATCGCGGGACGGAGATTGGCAAATAGCTTCAGGTCTTTGCGAATCGCCAGTAGTCCCTGCTCAGGGCGCACTGCTCGGGGCAGCGTGTCGTACTTTGGGCCGCCTACGCAGCCCAGCAAAATCGCGTCCGCAGCACGCGCCAGTGCTTGTGTGGCTTCGGGATAAGGATGGCCATGCGCGTCGTACGCCGCGCCACCCAACATGCCGTGCGAAAGCGAGATGTCTTCACCTTCTGCCTTAAGCTTTTCGAGTACTCGCGCAGCCTGAACCATGATTTCCGGGCCGATACCGTCGCCTGGGAGGATGAGAATTTTCATTTTTAGGAAGCTATGAAACGTAAGTGATGGGCCAATACACCGGAAGCAGCGAGGCGCGTCAACGACTCTGCGCAGCTGAACGCCGACTCAGGCAAGCCAGGGCTGGGCAGAAAGATGTTTTGCCTCAAACGCCCGAATCGCATCGGAGCGGCCGAGTGTCAGGCTGATATCGTCCCAACCGTTCACCAGACGCTCTTTGCGCGAGGACGCGATATCAAAGCTGAACGCAAAACTACCGTCAATCGCGCGAACAAGCTGCGCCTCCAGGTCGACCGTCAATTGGAAGCCGGGGAAGGCCGCGCAGTCGGCAAACAGGCGATCTACTTCAACGTCCTGCAAGCGGATCACGAGCAGGCCGTTGTTGAGCGAATTGTTATAAAAAATATCGCCGAAAGAAGGCGCGATGACCACGCGGAAACCGTTTTGCTGTAGTGCCCATGGCGCATGTTCTCGCGACGAACCACAACCGAAGTTCTGGCGGGCAAGCAAGATGGTCGCACCCTGAAAGCGCGCCTCGTTCAGCACGAAGTTGCGATTGAGCGGACGCTGACTATTGTCCACGCCTGGTTGCCCCACATCCAGATACCGCCATTCGTCAAAGCAATTCGGGCCGTAGCCGGTGCGCTTGATTGACTTCAGAAACTGCTTGGGAATGATCGCATCGGTATCAACGTTGGCGCGATCAAGCGGCGCGACCAGCCCTGTCAGCGTGACAAACTTTTCCATCAATTATTTTTTCTTCGCAACGTCTTCGATTTTTTCGCCGGCCTTTTGCACGTCTTTGCCGACACCTTGAACGGTGTTGCAGCCAGCGGCTGCGGCGATGAGCAGGGCGAGAACGATTGCAGTAGATACGCGCTTCATGGAGAAATTCCTTTTCTTGTCAGATTAACCAAGTCGACGAACATCGACAAAACGTCCCTCAAGGCCGGCTGCAGCGGCCATTGCCGGACTCACCAAATGGGTACGACCGCCCGCGCCCTGGCGGCCTTCAAAATTGCGATTGGAGGTCGAAGCGCACCGCTCCCCTGGCCCCAGTCGATCATCATTCATTGCCAGGCACATGGAGCACCCCGGCTCGCGCCACTCGAAGCCAGCCGCCAGGAATATTTTGTCCAGCCCTTCCTGCTCGGCCTGCGCTTTGACTAGACCCGAACCCGGAACAACCATCGCAAGCGTGACGTTGTCCGCGCGACGCCGCCCCTTGACCACCGCTGCCGCAGCACGCAAATCTTCGATGCGGGAGTTGGTGCAGGAGCCGATAAAGACCTTGTCAATTTTGATATCGGAAATCAGTGTGTTCGGGGTCAGCCCCATATAAGCCAGCGCCCGCTCGATGCCTTCGCGCTTGGTCGCGTCCTTCTCCTTGTCCGGATCGGGCACCCGTCCGTCAATCGACACGACCATTTCCGGGGATGTTCCCCACGTCACTTGCGGAATCAGCGCGCTGGCGTCAATGACCACTGTCCGGTCAAACACTGCGTCGTCGTCGCTAACGAGCGTGCGCCAGTACTTCGTCGCCGCGTCCCATAGCTCGGGTGTTCGCGGAGCGAAAGGACGGCCTTTAACGTATGCCTCGGTCACCGCGTCATACGCCACCATCCCGGCGCGCGCGCCCGCTTCGATAGCCATGTTGCACATGCTCATTCGGCCCTCCATCGAGAGCGAGCGCACTGCCTCGCCGCCGAATTCGAGCGCGTACCCGGTGCCACCGGCAGTGCCGATTACGCCGATGATCGCAAGCACGAGATCCTTCGCGGTAACTCCGGTCGGCAGGCGACCATCACAGCGCACGAGCATTGACTTCGATTTCTTCTGCGGCAGGCATTGCGTCGCCATAACGTGCTCGACTTCGCTGGTGCCGATGCCGAATGCGAGCGCCGCGAACGCGCCGTGCGTGGAAGTGTGCGAATCGCCGCACACCACGGTCATGCCGGGCAAAGTTGCGCCCTGCTCGGGGCCAACCACGTGCACGATGCCGCGACGAACGTCCCCGATGCGGTAGTACGTTAGGCCCAGTTCTTTCGCGTTAGCGTCCAGCGTATCAACCTGAGTGCGTGAGACCGGATCAAGAATCGTGGTGAATCCGGGTGTGGTCGGCGTATTGTGATCGGGCATGGCAACCATCGACTGCGACCGCCAAGGCTTGCGCCCCGCAAGCTTAAGCCCTTCAAACGCCTGCGGGCTGGTGACTTCATGCACCAGGTGACGGTCAATGTAGAGCAGCGCGGTGCCATCGGTCTCAGTGTGAGCCACGTGAGAATCGAATAGTTTGTCGTAGAGCGTCCGGCCAGCCATATAAACATTCGCTGCTGCGCAGCTTTAAATGAGCGAGCTTTTGATTTTAGGCGTTTGCGGCTGCCTTGCGACGAATGGCAGACGGGGCCACTGCGCCGAGCGCAGATTCAAAGCGCGGCTAAGAACGCCCAGCAAATGTGGTGGATCGCTGGCTGCTGCTTGCCCGGCAGGCATGCAACGAAGAACTGACCGGGCGACGGCGGCGGCCCAGGAGCCCTGCCAAAGGCGCTCCGGGTGGGGCGACTTGTTAGGCGGCATCTTGCTGTGTGCCTGCTTGCCAAACAAAGAGTTTGGTCTGCGAACCGTCGTTGTTATCTCTTGTGCCCGCAGGTGTCATACCCGCCTTGAGCAGAACGTTGTGCGATGCGTAGTTGTCCGGTGCAGCGGAAGCAATGATCTTCAGTAGTCCATGTTCGCGCGCGCCGTATGCAAGCAGCGACTTCGCCGACTCAGTCGCAAGACCACGACCCCAGTACCGCCGATCAAAGGCGTACTTGATCTCGGCATCAGTCTGGTCTCCTGGATGAACCAGCCCACAGAAGCCGACGACAAGAGAAGTGCTGCGATCTTCACAAGCAAACATGCCGTACCCGCGGGTACGGTAGTTGTTCTCGGTGACTTCGAGCCACTGTTTGCACTGTTCGGGGGTGATCGCTATGCCTTGTCCGACCCAGCGCATTGCGTCTGCATCGCCGTACACGCGTACTAGCGCATCGAAATCTGCAGGCAACCATCGTCTGCAGGAGACTCGATCGGTATGGAAGATGTACAAGGACATCGGAAGATCCGCTGTGCGGCGTAAGGATCAAAGAAACGGGGTAACAATGGCAAAGACCCCGAGCTGGCGAAAAAGTAACGCGTACCGCCATACCGCGCGTGGTGTCCTGCCGTTGGCGCGCCGATTAACCGAGAGGTTACGCTGCGCTGCGGCATCAATGAGACGGATTTTGCTCATGCACCCACCTGCGCCCCGGCACACAGTTCCCGGAGGGTGGAAACCTGCCACAGGAATTCCGGTTCAAATGCTTCTCGCTGCGAGACCGCCCCGTATCCGCCATCGGAATAGACCGTAGCGTATGCAGCGTAATCTGCAGCCTGCAGTGCCCTACCGTTGATCGCGTTCGCCACGGCATAGCTGGCTGATACGGACGCATGGCCGCAGCCGTCAATCGACTTGGAGCCTCGATGGTGATTGGCCAGACGATCAGCTTCCTTCTGGGAGTGTTCTAACTCTTCATCCGTAGCGCGACCTTCCAAATATCTTTTCAGGGTATCGAAGCAATCGACTACCGCTGCTTCTTCGAGGAGGTGTGTGATTCGTTCAGTGCACGCATATCCGAAGGCCAATCTCATTCGCACATTGCCGGGGTTCAACAAGCCGAGGTCTTGTGCGAGGAGTTCGAGGGATTGATTCACCAGTACCTCCGAGAAAAAGGGAGTGGGTTGTTCGCGATGCCTAACGTTCGACGTGACGGGTCGCCGTAGCGGCGAAGCCGCGAGGGGAAACCACTCGCGCAGCTTGCGGGTGGTCCCTCTCGACGGAATTTAGAGCGCGGTTTCATCGATTACCTGCCGCCACGAGTACACACGATTTGGATTGATCTCAAACGCATAATAGTTGCCGCCACTGTTTGGCGGCTGATCCCAGCGCCGCGCAATGGCTTGGCCCGACAGGTAACAATAAAGCAGAGTGCCTACAGCGCCATGCGCCACGATAGCAATGGCCCCTTCTGATTGATCTGTGGCGGCAATTGAGCACACGGCATCGACCACTCGCGCTTGCGCATCAGCCGCCTTTTCCCAGCCTCGTACCGATTGTGAAGGCTTAGCAAAAAATTCATCCGCCACGGCCTCAAACTCATGAGAAGGAAGAAAGCCTGTCGCGGTGCGATCATTCTCACCGAGCGCGTGAACTTGGGTGTAGCCGAGAGACAGGTGATTGGCCATGATTTCGGCACCATCAATTGCCTTTTGTTCGGTGCTGCAATAGATCGAAGTGACGTCTATCATCCATGGCTGGCGAAGGCCGGCTTTCATCCGATTGCGTCCGAGCTCTGACAAAGGCCATTGAGGAACTGGGACCTCCCGATTAATAACGACATTTGGATGAGTGATAAAGTACAAAGTGCGCGGCATATGAAGCGCTCTAACGTAAAGGTGACCGGCACGTTGCGGCGAGCGGCCGCACGGCGCAGGATTTCCTACCGCACTGTGCGGCCTCTTGCCGCAACGTGTCCGCGTCGACCGACCAGTTAACCATCGCGCTACGCATAGCTAGCCTTCAAAGCACTGAGCCACTCGGACAGGGCAGCCTTTGCGTCCTCGGCCTTCGAGTCGAACCCCTCTTCGTCAAAGTATCCCTCCATTTCGATACTACGCTCGTGTGTCCGGAGGTCGAGTAGTACGCTGTACGGAATCCCTTCCAGCGCCTCAATACTACTGCTCAAGAAACGAACGAACTGCTCGCGCGCGACTTCTCCGCGCCCGTATTCGGAGAGCGTGGCTTCAAGGCGTTCAAGCACAGACAGGTTCGACATTCGCGACGGCTAACGTTGAAGGCCAGGCGGAGCCGAAGGCGATCACCTCTGGGCCGACGAGTTAAACCGCTTGTTCATAGACCAACTTTCCGTCACGGTGTACTTTTGCCTGATGGTAAGGAAAAACATGATTGCCGCAGTGTTCAGTGAATACAGCGATTGCTCGCTTTGCCTCGCTGACGATATGGATGGCGTAAGCGAACTGCACCACCGACCCATCCATCAGTGCTACCCATAGCGTACCGTGCGGGAACTCGAACCACGGACGAATCGGCGAGAGGACGTCTTCTGCTGTGAGCCGAGGCATACAGCTTTTTCGTGCAACGCCCTGTGTATATGGGCTTGGGGCTATTAATCGTTGATTTCGACTATATCTTTTTATGGCCGCTAGCCCAATTTAGGTGGGCATTCTATAGAAAAGTTGATTGCCGCCAAGCGGGTTCGATCCGCTGAAAATTCCTGCCGCTACAACGCTGCGGCACCACTGCGCTGCACTGCGCTCGCGCCATGCCCGGCCGCGCGCAGCACGGCGGCCCGTGTGTCCGGCGGCAACAGAAACGCGGCATCCTCGGCGCGAGCCAGCAGCACAGGCTCAAAATGCACGCAATCCGCCGAATCAAGCTGCACGAGACCAGCCCGCAGCAACGCGTCGAACGCCGAGCGAAATTGTGTGCGATCTGAAAACTCTGGTGCGTTGAACACGTGGGTCATCGCCAGATGTTGCGCGGCTTGTTGACACAAGGTTTCCAGCGATTCGCGGCTCTTCTCGCCACTTTCGCCGCGCACGACCAGCGCCAGCATCAATGCGTGTCGCGTGAGGGTCGGGCGAATGGTGGACGCGAGCACTTCAAGGTGCATCGCGGCGTCCGTGCCTTGTGGTGACGCGCTCACGACGTTGGCTTCCGTTTCAATCGTCACCCAGCGGTCAGTGCCCAGCGTTTCCAGAGTCCGTTCAAATGGAAGAAACTTCGGCGTCACCGCTCCCAGGTCGCCCAAAGGCTCGTCCACGGTGAAGTCAAACTGGGGCCCCGCTTCGTTCTCACGCCACGGCGGAAGATAAAGCTCCGATTCGAGCAGGACGTAGAGCTCACGCGCCAGCCGCGCGAGCTTGGTTTTGCCGATCACGCCGTGCTGCACGATCAGGCAAGCAAGCAGTCCCGGCAACGCGAAGCAGTGCAAGACGTTGTTGCGAAAGTAGGTGAGCGCGACCGCCGCAGTCGGCTCCGCGAGCACCACGTCACCCAGCGGATGCGACTTGCGCGTGAGGTAGCCCATACGCGCGGTGTAGGCGATGGCCTCCGCACCCGTCAGTTGGGTCGGCACGGCTTCTGGGGAGGTGCGCGCTTGCGAAACCAGATGCAGCAATCGCTCGACGATGCCTGCGAGTTGCGCCGCGTCCGCCGCATGCTTGGGTGTTGCGAGCAATGCGGTTGCGACCACGGCCACCGGATTCAAGTGCACCGCGCCGTTGATACGCTCGGCGATCTGCCGCGAAACGTCGGTCAACGTGCGCCGTCGCAATGACTTGTCGGCGAGCCAGTCTTCCATGCCTTTCGCGTCTTCGGCGTCGAGCAATTCGCCGAGCGAGATCGGTCGCGCAAAGCTCACACCTACGACGCCGAAGCGTTCGCGACGCATATCGCGAATCGCAGTGATCAAACCGAAAATTGATTCTTTACGTTTGGCCTTACCCGCCAGTTCTTCGGTGTAACTGCCGCCTTCCAGAAGTTTTTCATAGCCGATGTAGACCGGGATGAACAAAAGGGGCCGCGTGTGTTCGCGCAGGTAACTTTGGACCGTCATCGAGATCAGCCCGGCTTTCGGCGGCAGCAATCGCCCGGTGCGAGAGCGCCCCCCTTCCACGAAATATTCCATCGGAAAGCCGCGTTTCAGCACCTCATGCACATAAGCCGCGAACACCTCGCCGTACAGCTCATCTCCCTTAAACGAGCGGCGCAAAAAGAACGCACCCCCTCTGCGCAACAGACTGCCGACAATCGGCAAATTCAGATTCGCGCCGGCCGCCACATGCGGCACGGTCAACCCCGCGCGATGGATCACATACGAGAGCAACAGATAGTCAATGTGGCTGCGATGGCAGGGAACGTAAACCAGCGTGTTGTCGCGAGCGAGCGCTTGCAGTCGCTCAGTGCCGCGCACGGTCACGCCCTCATAAATGCGGTTCCACAGCCGACCCAGCAGTCGCTCGCCGGCGCGTACGACGAGATATGAATAGTCAGCCGCGATTTCGCGCGCCACCGATTCAGCA
>JAYWHV010000314.1:0-8276 GCA_043777615.1 Burkholderiales bacterium
TCGCGGGCGATACCTCACAGCAAACCCGCTTCGAATCCATCGCTGATCGCCTGAGCGTACGCGCGTTCACTGCGTACCGGGCGCTGGTTTACGGCGATGACGGTTTCGTCACCTATTTCCGCGAAAGCACGCCAATCAAGGAGATCGCCGAACTCAATATCGGCTCTCGACCGGCATCGCGAAAGGCCAGCACGCGGATCGAAGACTTGCGAGCAATCCCGTGGGTGTTCAGCTGGGCGCAGGCGCGCGTATCGCTGCCGGGCTGGTACGGCTTCGGCAGTGCCGTCGCGCAATTGATTGAAGAAGAACCCGCAGTGATCGACGAGCTCAGGAAAATGGCAAAGGACTGGCCTTTCTTCGCCGCCGTGCTCTCAAACCTCGGCATGGTGCTGGCGAAGACCGACATGCAAATCGCTGCCGCCTACGGCTCGCTGGTACAGGACCGCACGATTCGCGAACGTGTTGGCGGGCAGATTCACGCGGAATGGGAGCGTACAAAGCACGCCTACGAAACAATCGTTGGCGCTGCGCCGCTGGCCGACAACCCGACGCTTGCGCGCTCCATTCGCAATCGCTTTCCGTACCTTGATCCGCTCAATCACTTGCAGATTGAACTCATTCGCCGCGTGCGCTCAGGTGATCTGGAAGAGCGCACGCAACGCGCGCTGCACCTGACGATTAACGGTTTGGCGGCGGGGTTGCGGAACACGGGCTAACGGTTTGCAACGACGGCTGTTTGCAGCACAGCCGCAAATGCCCGAAAATAAAGGCTTCCAAGCCCAAGCACTACCCATTTGACTACCACCTCGCTCGAACTTTCTCTCGAGCCTATTGATAACGCGACGCTCGCCACAGTCTGTGGCGCGATGGATGACAACATTCGTCGGGTTGCGGCCGCTTTCTCGATCACCATCAATCGCCGTGTCGGCATGCTGCGCTTTGAAGGCGAAGCGGCGGCAGCGCTGGCCGCAAAGCGGGCCATTGAGCGCTTTCGCTACATGGCAAAACAGGGCAAGCGCGATTTGACGGAAGAGGACATTGAACTCACGCTGGCCGAGCTGAAATTGCCGGCCGCGCCGAACGCTGTTTCGACGTTTGCGCAGCTCGAGGCTGCTGCCGCGTCCATCCCGTTGAAAGTCAAGCGCACCGATCTCGTAGCTCGCACACCGACGCAGCTCACGTACCTGCAAAACATTCGCGATCACGACATTACGTTCGGCATCGGCCCGGCCGGCACAGGCAAAACTTTTCTAGCCGTGGCGTGCGCGGTGGACGCGTTTGAGCGCGATTTGATCAAACGCATTGTGCTGGTGCGGCCTGCGGTTGAGGCAGGCGAGCGGCTGGGTTTTTTGCCCGGTGATTTGATTCAAAAGGTCGATCCGTATTTGCGGCCGTTGTACGACGCCCTGTTCGAGCTGATGGGCCTGGAAAAAACGACCAAGCTCATGGAGCGAGGCACGATTGAAGTCGCGCCGCTTGCCTTCATGCGTGGACGGACGTTAAACGGCGCGTTCATCATTCTCGATGAGGCGCAAAACACCACGCCCGAGCAGATGAAAATGTTTCTGACGCGCATCGGTTACGGCACCAAGACGGTGGTGACCGGCGACCCCACGCAGAACGATCTGCACAAAAATCAGAAGAGTGGTTTGCATGATGCGCAGCATGTCTTGCACGGCGTGCCGGGGATCGCGTTTACGCGATTCACCAGCGTCGATGTGGTGCGCCATCCGCTGGTGCAGAAGATTGTGAACGCGTACGAACGGCAGAGCTCGCAGGACAATTCGTGACGCTCTCGGTTTCTGTGCAATTTGCCTCCACAGCGAAACATTTGCCCGCGCGTGCGCAGGTTCGTCGATGGGCGCTAGCTGCGCATATTGATGGCCCGGGTCAGGCGACGATTCGCTATGTTGACGAAAAGGAAGGCCGTACGCTCAATCGTGATTTTCGCGGCAAGGATTACGCGACCAATGTGCTGACGTTTGTGCATGAGCCAACGCCGTTTCAGCCGAAAACAGCGCGAAATTATTCCGCTGACATCGTCATTTGTGCACCCGTCATCGCCCGCGAAGCGCGAGAACAGAAGAAACCGGTCGCGGCGCACCATGGTCACATGGTGCTGCACGGCATGCTGCATGCTCAGGGCTTCGATCACGAAAACGACACCGACGCAGCGGCGATGGAGGCTATCGAGATTGCGCTGCTACGCCGATTTCGTATAAAAAACCCATATGAAATTGAATGATTTGTCCTTATCAGCTTTTTGCTTCAAGCACGCGTGTATTTGGGATAGCGTTGAATAGCAGTATGAGTCGACTTAGATTTATTTTGGCTTCTATCCCCATTGCAGCGGTCGTTTCAGAGAAAAGCTGTAGCTTATCGACAGCGCTTGTTTTACGACCATGAGCGAAGCTGAACAACGCGCAAAACCAACGCTCTTTGAGCGACTATCGACGATGCTCTCCGGTGCGCCGGAAGATCGCGAAGATCTGCTCGACATGCTGCGCGATGCGCATGAACGCAAATTGCTCGATGCCGATGCGCTCTCGATTTTCGAGGGTGCGCTCGAGGTCGCCGAAATGACGGTGTCGGACGTCATGGTGCCGCGCTCGCAAATGGACGTGATCGAGATCGATGATGATCCCGCCGCGATCATCACCGAAATGGTCGAGACGCGCCATTCGCGCTACCCAGTTATTGGCGCGGATCGTGACGAAGTCGTGGGCGTGCTGCTCGCCAAGGACTTGCTCGCGTATCTGGTGAACGCCGAGGCGTTTTCGCTCAAGGCCGTGCTCCGCGCGCCGGTGTTTGTGCCGGAGACTAAGCGATTGAATGTGCTTTTGCGCGAATTTCGTTCGCAGCGAAACCATATGGCGATTGTGATCGATGAGCATGGCTCCGTCGCTGGACTCGTCACTATCGAAGACGTGCTCGAACAAATCGTTGGCGAGATCATCGACGAGTACGACTACGACGAAGAAGCCGACAACATCATTGCCGAGACTGCGACGCGGTGGCGCGTCAAGGCCTCGACCGAAATTGACGCCTTCAACGAAAAATTCGGCACCGAGTTCAGTGACGATGACTCGGGCACGGTTGGCGGCCTGCTGACGAAGGAGTTTGCACGCGTACCTCATCGTGGCGAATCGGTCATGCTCGGCGGTTTGAAGTTCACTGTGCTGCGGGCTGACGGACGACGTGTCTGGCTGATGACGGTAGAACGGGCTTGATCGCCCGCTGGTTGGTACCTGCTGCCGCTGCGGCTGGTGCCCTTACGGCCTGGCTTGGCTTTGCGCCCATGGGCTGGTGGTGGTTTCCATTTGTCGGATTCGCGGTGCTTGCCGCGTTGCTTGCCCGAGCGCACACGGTTGCGCGCGGAGCGCTGATCGGTTTTGTGTTCGGACTGGGTTACTTCCTCGCAGGCGTTTCGTGGGTGCGAATCAGCCTGAATGAATTCGGTGGCATGCCGCTGCCGATGGCGTGGTTCGCTGCGCTTTTGTTCTGCGCCTTTCTCGCGCTGTATCCCCTGCTGGCTGGGGCATTCACCGTTTGGGCGAAACCGAAAAATCCCTGGTTCTTTGCGTTTGTGTTCGCGTCAGCATGGACGTTTGCTGAATATTTGCGTGCGCATTTGTTTACGGGGTTCGAGTGGTTGAGTGTCGGGGTGTCGCAAGCGCCGCTGGGCTTGATAAAAGGAGTCGCCACGCTGTTTGGGTCATTCGGTGCAACCTTTGCCGTCGTGTTTTTTTCGGTGGTGCTGTCGCTTGTGGTGTCGTGGATTCTCAAGCCGGACGGGGCGACGCGACGCGGTCTTGCCTGGCGCTGGTTGCGGCTGGATTTGAGGGCAGAACTGGCGCTGGTTGGTCTGTTTGGCGCGGTAACCATCAGCTACGCCATCGGCGATCTCTCGTTCAGCGATCCGACTGGAAGTCCGGTCCGGGTATCGCTGTTGCAAGGCAACGTCCCGCAATCGATGAAGTGGGAGCCCGAAAAATTCGCTGATACGCTTGTGATGTACGAACGTCTGATCAACCGTGCGAAGGGCGAACTCATCATCCTTCCGGAGACCGCTTTCCCGGCGCCACTATCGCGCATTCCACCCGAATACATCGCGCGGCTCGAAGCAACGGCGAAAGCCAAAAACGCAAATCTCGTCATCGGTGTGCCATTGCAGGAGCAGGGCAAGTTCTACAACGGAGCCATCTCGCTTGGTGTTGATCCGGCGCAGCAATACCGCAAGGCGCACCTAGTACCTTTCGGCGAGTACATGCCTTTGCGTGGGTTGCTTGGATGGTTCTATGCAAATCTCACCATTCCGATGAGTGATTTTTCCAGCGGCGACGCTCGCCAGCCGAACATCAGCGTAAACGGACAGTCTCTCGGTATTTCCATTTGCTACGAAGACGCTTTTGCGCGCGACGTGTACCGCACCTTGCCAGACGCGACGCTGCTAGTGAACATCAGCAACGACGCCTGGTTCGGCAAGAGCGCGGCGGCCGAGCAACATTTGCAGCTCTCGCAGATGCGGGCGATCGAGTTCGCGCGCCCGATGCTGCGCGCCAACAACACCGGTATCACTGCCGTGATTGACGAGAAAGGCCGTGTCACCCAGCGCCTGACGCCGTTCACAGAAGGCATCCTCGAAACCACAGTTCAGGGCCGCAAGGGGTACACGCCGTACACGGCATGGGGCGACCTGCCCATCCTGCTCGTCTGTCTCGCCGGTTTGGGTATTGGAATCGGGCAACGCCTGCGTCGCGGAAGCTAGTGATTACGGAGACCCCGTCGTGAGCTCCGCCCGGGCCGAGCCTGCCAATCGAAATGCGGGTCTGGATTTGCTGCGGGCGATGGCGATTGCCCTGACCTGCGCGATGCATTTCGTGTGGGCGATCGGCGCGTGGCAGTATCAGCGCGACTTCGAAATGTTCCCGATTTTGCATGCGCGAAGCTGGGATGAAGGCTTCTGGATGTGGGTGTATCACTCGCAACACGGCGTATATCTGTTCTTTGTACTAAGCGGCTATCTGTTGTCGCAGCGCTGGCTGGTCACGCAAAACACGCGTTTGCGACCGTACCTGACCGATCGCGCATTGCGGACGCTTCCCGGCGCGTGGTTCGCGTTGCTGGTCGCACTGGGTATGCTCGCGTTGGCGAATCAAACCCCCGAGACCCCAGCATTGCGCTGGCTGGAAAACGCACTTTTCCTGAACTGGTTCCGTCGCGATGACACGCACCATCTGCTGATCGTGACGTGGTCGCTGCAGGCCGAATGGCTGTTTTATCTGTCGCTTCCAATCGTGGCATGGTGCGCGCGAACGTCTGGCAACACAGAGCGGGAACGTTTGATCGCCGTGATCGTCGTCGGAATGCTCGCGATGGCGATTCTCAAAGGCACGAGCCTTCGCGGCGCTGCGTACGCACTATTCTTCGTGACGGGCGCTGTCTGCGCCTTGAAGCAGAAGGACTGGCAGGCATGGATTCACAAGACGCCGTGGTGGGTCGTAGTCGCCGCGTATGTAAGCGTCAATTTAGTCTATGCATTGACCACCGCAACTGCGGCGCGTCTTCAAGCGGGCGGCTTCGGAGCATTCGAGTATCACGCGGCCGCCTTCGCGCTGGTGTCGGGTGTACTGCTGCTTAAAACGGCGGAGCACATATTTGGCGATAGCCTGCTGGTGCGAATTGGGCGGTATGTGGGCCGTATTTCCTACTCAATTTATTTGTGGCACTTGCTGGTACTGATCGCGTTCGGCCAGTTGCTCGGACTTCCCAAACGACTGGAATCTTTGCCGAACGTTGTCGCCATGACGCTCTATCTCGTGGCGTTGGTCGCGGCGACCTGGCTCATCTCGCTGGCATCGTTTTATGTGATCGAGCGGCCGTATTTCTCACGCCGTAAGGGCAACAAACAATAAAATAGTGACATCTTGTCTATCGTTGTCGTTCGCAGGTTCTGCGAACAGGCAAGCGCGCACTTCACGACCCTAATGATCACTTTTCAAGAAGCTATCCTCCGCCTGCAGACCTACTGGAATGATCAGGGCTGCGCCCTCATCCAGCCGTACGACATGGAGGTTGGGGCCGGCACGTCACACACAGCCACATTTTTGCGCGCGCTCGGACCCGAGCCATGGCGCGCCGCATACGTGCAACCGTCGCGTCGCCCCAAAGATGGTCGTTACGGCGAGAATCCAAATCGTTTGCAACACTACTACCAGTATCAGGTCGTCCTGAAGCCGTCGCCACCCGATATTCTTGATCTGTACCTTGGCTCTCTCACCGCCCTTGGGTTCGACTTGCAGGAGAACGACGTTCGCTTTGTTGAAGACGATTGGGAGAATCCGACCCTCGGTGCATGGGGCCTTGGTTGGGAAGTGTGGATGAATGGCATGGAAGTCACGCAGTTCACGTACTTCCAGCAAGTCGGCGGCTTGCCTTGCAAACCAATTACCGGCGAGATCACGTTCGGGCTTGAGCGCCTGATCATGTATTTGCAGGGTGTCGACAATGTTTACGACCTCGTTTGGACGACCTGGCAGGAGGCAGGCGAAACGCGCACACTTTATTACCGCGATGTGTTTCATCAAAACGAGGTTGAACAATCGACGTACAACTTTGAATACAGCGATGCCGATGCACTGTTTCGCCATTTCAACGACTATGAAGTGGAAGCCAAATTGCTGATGGAAAAGCAGCTCGCGCTCCCCGCATATGAGCAGGTGCTCAAGGCCGCACACACGTTCAACCTGCTTGATGCGCGCGGCGCGATCAGCGTGACCGAACGAGCCGCCTACATCGGGCGCATTCGCAATCTCGCGCGCTCCGTCGCGCAGAGTTACTTTGACAGTCGCGAGCGGCTGGGATTTCCGATGTTGCCGAACTCTGCGGCCGTCGTGGCCAAGGTGGCCGCATGAGCACCGCGAATTCGAAACCACTATTGATTGAGCTTTTTACTGAGGAACTTCCGCCCAAAGCGTTGAAGAAATTGGGAGAAGCTTTCGCGGCGGGCGTCGAGAGCAGCTTGCGCGCTGACGGGCTTTTGGCGGAAGGCGCTACGGCGGTTTCGTTTGCGACGCCGCGACGCTTGGGTGTTCGTATCGATGCCGTGCTGGGAGAAGCACCCGCGAAGGCTGTCAAGGAAAAGTTGATGCCTTTAGCTGTGGCCAAGGATGCCGCCGGGAACGCGTCTGTGGCGTTGAAGAAAAAGCTTGGCGCTCTAGGTAGAGAGGCGCTCGCCGCTACTTTTCCAAATGCCTCTGACGGTTCGGACAAGCTGGTCGTTGAGAACGATGGTAAGGCCGATTATCTTTATCTCATCGGCCTGGCTCCTGGCAGTCAAGTCCATGTCGGTGTCCAGAACGCGATCGATGCCACGCTCGCGAAACTGCCGATACCGAAAGCCATGACCTATCAACTTGCGGACGGCAAAACAGACGTGAGTTTCGTGCGTCCGGCGCACGGATTGGTCGTTTTGCATGGCGATGACGTTATCGCGGCGACAACGCTCGGCCTCGACTCGGGCCGCATTGCTCACGGCCATCGCTTTCAGGGTGCGAACAACATCGAAATTGATACGGCGAGTCGCTACGACGAACTGTTGCGTCAGTATGGCAAGGTCGAGCCAATATTTGCGACTCGTCGCGACATGATCCTGTTGCAGCTCGAAGCGAAAGCTTCTGCGCTTGGCGCAACGCTCGGTGCGCCAGCGAGCTACGCCGATTTGCTCGATGAAGTGAACTCGCTCGTCGAATGGCCCACCGTTTACGTTTGCCAGTTTGAACCAGAATTTCTCGCCGTCCCTCAGGAGTGCCTGATTCTGACGATGAAGACGAATCAGAAGTACTTTCCGCTGTTCGATGGCGCGGGCAAGCTCAAGAACTTATTTCTGATCGTTTCCAACATGGAGTTAGCCGATCCGAAAAAAATCATTGAAGGCAACGAACGTGTTGTGCGTCCACGCTTGGCCGACGCACGGTTCTTCTTCGAGACAGACAAAAAGACAAGGCTCGATGCGCGCATCCCGGAACTGGCCAAGGTTGTTTATCACAACAAACTCGGTACGCAGGGCGAGCGCGTCGCGCGCGTAAGCAAGCTCGCCGGTGAAATCGCCGTGCTGATTGGGGCTGATAAAGCGCGAGCCGAACGTGGAGCGATGCTCGCCAAGGCAGACCTGATGACACTGATGGTCGGCGAGTTCCCCGAGCTGCAGGGCACGATGGGTCGCTACTACGCGATGCATGATGGCGAGGCTGCGGACGTTGCAGCCGCTTGCGCCG
>JAYWHV010000315.1:0-8240 GCA_043777615.1 Burkholderiales bacterium
CTCTCCGGCGGGTAGAGCGCGCCCTGATAGGCGTCCAGCGCGTCGATGAGCGCAATAACGTCCGGCTGATCAACCGGTTCAAGGGCCAGGTGCATGGGGGTGCGGACAGAAAATGGGATCGTCGGGATACTACCGAAAATGGTGATGCGACTTCGTACCAACGGGTACTCGCTAAACTTTGCCGCTAACCCACGGCCTCGATCCAACGGAGAGATAGACAGATGACACTTGAAAAAACACTGGCCCGCGTGAGTTTCGCGCTGCTCGCATGCAGCACGAACCTTCTCAGCGCGCAACCGGCGACCACGCCGGTTGGCGAAGTGAAAGGCAGCGGCTGGGAGCACGCGCCGGCAACGCTCGCGGCGACGGTTCAACAGGCCGATCTGGTCATTCCGGCCGCGGCAACGGGCGGCGCGATGTTCGTCGGAAAATTCCGCGATGCGCCGACGGTCAAGTCCGCAAAAATCCCCGTCGTGTTGTTCATGCACGGGTCGTCGGGGCTCGGCCTCAAGGCCATCGGCGAATGGCAGCAGTGGCTCGCCACGCAAGGCATTGCCAGCGCCGCGCCTGATTCGTTTGCGCTGCCGGATCACGTCACCTACAAGTCACCGATCAGCAAAGCGGAGTACGAACGAATCCATGCAATGCGGGCCTCCGAAATTGCGCCGATGCTTGCTGCGTTGAAAGCGCTGCCGTGGGTTGATGGCGCGCGCATTTTGCTGGCCGGTACCAGCGAAGGCGGCGTGCCGGTCGCTCGTTATCGTGGCACCGAGTTCGCCGCACGCATGCTGTTCGCGTGGAGCTGCGAAGCAAACTATTTCGTCATGGAGCCGCAAAATGCGTTCGAGGCCAGCAAGCCGGTTCTCAACGTCATCAGCGCGACTGACCCGTTTTTCTCGCCGTCAAACACGTGGCTTGGCAACGCTACCGCCAAAGGACATTGCGCCGACGCGCTGAAGGACGCCAAGCGCGCGAGCGTCGCGCTCATCCCCGGTGCGCCACACACGCTGCTCAACCTGCCAGCGGTGCGGGACATCACCTCCGGCTTTCTAAAATCCACGCTTCAGCCCTAGTTCCAGTTCATCTTTCAAACTTGAAGTTAAGGAGGAAACACCATGGAAATGACCGTCAACGCAATCAACTGGTTTGAAATTCCAGTGATCGATTTCGCGCGCGCGAAGAAGTTCTATAGCGCCATTTTTGACTTTGACATGCCGACGATGCCGATGGGGTCAGCGCAGATGGGCTTCCTGCTTCATGAGCAGGGCAAAGGCATCGGCGGTGCGATCATCAAAGTGGAGGGGCACGTGCCGAGCACGATGGGCTCGCTGGTTTATCTGGCTTGCGGAAATGATTTGGCTGTGGTGCTCGGACGCGTTGAAGCGGCGGGTGGAAAGATTCTCACGCCAAAAACCCTGATCGCCGAAGGCATGGGCTATTTCGCGCATTTTCTGGATATCGAAGGCAATCGCGTTGGGTTGCATTCGATGAATTAATTCGGAGCTTGTCCGTTACAGCTTTTCGCTGAAATGACGCCTGTTTCAGGGCTATCCGGCGAAAAGTTCGTAAGTTGACTATGGCGACTTTTTGCGCCTAGCCCCAACGCCATCAGGCTTTCACGAAAAAGCTACTTCGAGCTTAGTCGAACACCGGCGATTCAACGCCCAACACTGTGTGCAGCTTGGTGCTGGTCGTGGTGTATTGCAACGTCACCTTCTTGTCCGGGAAGATGTATTTCGCGGCACCGAACGCAGCGAGCGCGGCTTCGTGGAAGCCGGACAGGATGAGCTTTTTCTTGCCGGGATAGGTGTTGATGTCACCCACAGCGAAGATGCCGGGGATGCTCGTTTCGAATTTTTCGGTGTCCACTTTCACCTGGCGGCGCTCGATCTCCAGACCCCATTCTGCAATCGGCCCGAGCCGTGGCGACAAGCCAAAAAACGCCAGCAAATTGTCGAGCGGCAAACGGCGCGTCACGGCGTCAAGGCTCGTCACTTTGACCTCTTTCAACACGCCGTCTTCCGCCTCAAAACCGGTCACCTGCCCGGTGATGTGCATCAGTTCGTGCGCCTCAGCCATCGCCTTCATTTTGGCAACGCTTGCCGGAGCCGCGCGGAATTCATCACGACGATGAATCAGCGTGACCGATTCCGCAATTGGTTGCAGCGCCAGCGCCCAGTCGAGCGCAGAATCGCCTCCGCCCAGGATCACCACGTTCTTGCCCGCGTATTGCTGCGGGTCACGAACGCGGTAAGCGAGCTGGCCGTTTTCTTCGAACTGGGTAATGCCTTCCACCTTCGGTTTGCGTGGCTGAAATGCACCAACGCCGCCCGCGATGAAGATCGTCTTCGTGATGAAGGTTGTGCCCGCAGCCGTGGCCACATCAAAGCGGCCATCTTCGCGCTTCGCGACCAGGCTGACCTCCTGGCCCAGGTGGAACGTCGGCTTGAACGGCTCGCATTGCTTGAGCAAACTGGCCGTGAGCTCCTGCCCGGTACACACGGGGATCGCCGGGATGTCGTAAATCGGCTTGTCGGGATAGAGCTCAATCGGCTGTCCGCCCGCCTGCGCGAGCGAATCGATCACATGCGCCTTGATCTCCAGAAGGCCGAGTTCAAACACCTGAAACAGACCAACCGGGCCTGCGCCAATGATGACGGCGTCGGCTTCGATAGGGCTGCCAGCATTGGCGACGGCTTGGGGAATAGCGGGATTGACGGTCATGTCCACAACGTTGTTTCTTGCAAGAGTCTGAATTCTCTCAATTTTATGTTGCGCTGCACGGGGCAACCCTATGCTGTTGGCGTTTTCTTATTCCAAATCAAGCTAATCTGAACCGTCACAGTCATCCATTTCGCCGGTCAAACGCGCGGAAGTGCGGCACCGTCTAACGAATCGTAATCATCATCTTGGGCCGCCACACGGCAAGCACGACATTCACCACACAGAGGAGAATGAGCAGCCACAGCATGTTGCGCTCGGAGCGAATCATGGCTTCGAGCAAACCCGGATCGGTAGCGGCCGCTGCGAGTTCGGCCGGCTTGCTGCCCGAGCCTACGACTCGAACCGTGGCGACGAACACGCTGATGCCAAGCACCGCCTTGACCCAGGCCCAACCGGCATCTTGATACCCGCGCGTGGCCATCATCGCGATCAATCCGCTGACCACAACGACTGCCATTGACGGGATCAGCAAATATTGCGAAATTTCAGCAAACAGCTGCCGCGCAGAGGCGAATTCAGACGATGAAGCCCGGTTTGCCGTCATGTTGATGACGAGGCATGCGGCCAGGCCGCCACCGAACCCGATCGCGGCGATGTCATGCACTGCTTTTGCACCGAGTCGCAGCAAGCGGCGAGCGTTCATTGGATGTGCCGGCGTGCCAACATCGCGCCTTAGTCGGAATCGACCAACTTCTCGATCGCCTTCGCGTCCACCGGCGTGCCGCCGAGCGAGGCGCAGTCCATGCCCTGTTTGGCAAGCGCCGCGCAAATGGCGTTTAACCGCGCGTCCTGCGCTGCGCTGTGATCAAGCAATTTGTGAATCGCCTGTACCAGCGGATCGTCGAGATCGGCGGAAATACCGTAAGCGGAGAAGCCGATTTTTTGCGCTGTTGCCTCGCGGCCTTCTTTGGTTTCTTTCGTGATGATTCGCGCCGGAATGCCGACTGCGGTGGCTCCTGCGGGCACCGCTTTGAGCACCACCGAATTTGAGCCCACACTCGCACCTTCACCCACCGTGAAACTGCCAAGTACTTTCGCTCCCGCACTCACGATGACGCCTTTATGGAGCGTCGGGTGTCTTTTGGCGCCGCGCTCGAGCGACGTTCCGCCCAGGGTCACACCCTGATAAATCGTGCAGTCGTCGTGGACTTCGGCCGTCTCGCCGATTACGATACCCATGCCATGATCAATGAATACGCGGCAACCAATGAACGCGCCGGGATGAATTTCGATGCCCGTGAAAAAACGCGAGCAATGCGATACCCAGCGACCCGTGCGCTTGAAACCACCACGCCACAGCGCATTGGCAATCCTGTGAAAACGGATGGCGTGGAACCCTGGATACGACAACCAGATATCCAGCGCGCCGCGCGCAGCGGGATCCTTGCTGCGGATGGCTTGAATATCTTCGCGAATACGATCAAACATGAATAACCGGATGTCGTGTGTGAGAATTTCGGGATGCAATCTTATGCCAGAAGACCAACGCCGTCGAAAGCGGCGATAAAACGCACGATGCCCCTGAAACCCTTGTGGAAATGGGCAGTCGCGAGCCTTATCACGATATCGGGTGGCGCGTTCGGACAAGAGGTGGTGTTGAAGATTTCCCATTTCTTCCCGCCTACTTCGAACGCGCACGAGAACATCCTGATGCCGTGGACACAGCGCATTGAAGCCGCGAGCCAGGGGCGAATCAAGTTTCAAATTTATCCCGCAATGCAGTTGGGCGGAGCACCGAATCAGTTATTCGATCAGGCAAAAGACGGGGTCGCGGACATCGTGTGGACGTTGCCGGGATACACGCCGGGGCGGTTTCCGAAGAGCGAGGTGTTTGAGCTCCCGTTGATGGTGCAGAACGGAGAACAGGCGAGCCGCGCGGCGTGGGAGTATTCGCAGAAGCACCTGCTCAACGAGTTCAAAGGCGTGAAACTGTTGTCGGTTCACACGCATGACGCAGGGCTTTTGCACATGGTGAAAAAGCCGGTGCGTACGCCCGAGGATTTGCGCGGGGAAAAGCTGCGCGCGCCCAACCGCGTGGCCAACAAGATGCTGGCGGCACTTGGTGCGTCGCCCGTTTCATTGCCCTTTACCGCGTTGCAAGAGGGTTTGTCGAAAGGCATTCTCGACGGGCTCTTCATCACCTGGGAAGCGCTGCCATCAACCAAAATTAACGAAGTTGTGAAGTTTCACACGGAAATGCCCGACGGCTCGCCCGCGCTCTACACCAGCGTGATCGTGATTGCGATGAACGACGCGAAATACAAGGCACTGCCCGCGGATCTGCGCGTCATTCTCGACAAAAATTCCGGCATGGAACTGGGGGCCCTCATCGGTCGAACCTGGGATCAATCTGCGATTGCAGCGCGTCGCGCCGAGATCGGAAGTGGCGACAAACTCGTCACGCTCGACGCAAAAGAGTATGCGCGTTGGCAAGAAGCCGGGCAGCGTGTAACGCGCGAATGGGTCGCGGAAATGAAGGCGAAAGAAATCGACGCGGTAACACTGCTCGCCGATGCGCAACGTTTACTCATAAAGTACGCGCCGCAACCGAAGCGCTGACTGCGTTTTGGGCGCGGAAACTGAATGCCGCGCCAGAATCTATCGCAAAACTACACGCAGCTACAACAGAAATACAGTTCCGTTTCTGATGTTCTTCGTTGCGGTAAACGCGCGAATGCGGATTACCAGATTGACAAGGGTTTGATACTGTGAAACGCTGCGATTGGGCGGTCGTCTGACGTCCGACCCGCGCAACTTCCGCACACGACGGCAGTGCGAAGTTCTCAAACACAAGGAGGCACAATGAAGTTACGTTTGCAGCTTGGGCGCATTGGTTTTGCGCTGTCATTTTCCATGGCTCTGCTGGCGGGGCCAACGCTCGCACAGGCCCCGATTACTTTGCATGGCGCGGTGCAATTTGCTGACGATCATGCGTTCAATCGTTCGCTGCTCAAGTTCGAAGAACTGGTCAAGAAGTACTACGGAAAGCCCATCAATTTCGTGCTCCACCGCAACAGCGAACTCGGGCTCGAAAAGGATTACTTCGCCTACATGAATCAAGGCAAGGCCGTTGACTACGCGATCGTTTCGCCCGCTCACATGTCTACGTTTTCCAAAGCAGCGCCGTTCATCGACGCGCCTTTCCTGTTTCGTGACCTCGCACACTGGAACAAAGTGCTCGATCAGGATGTGCTGAAGCCGATTGCCGATGAAGTCGCACAAAAAGGTGAAGTGATGCTGATCGGCTACGCTGGTGGCGGCACACGCAACATCTTCGCAACCAAACCGTTCACCAACATGGCAGAGATGAAGGGCCTGAAAGTTCGTGTGCAGGGCGCGCCGATATGGAGCCGCACATTTACGGCGGCTGGCATGGCTCCGACCGTAATCGCTTACAACGAGATTTACAACGCCATTCAGAACGGCGTTATTCAGGCTGGCGAGAACGAGGCAGCCGGTGTCGAAGCGATGAAATTCTTTGAAGTGGGCAAGAACCTGAACGTGACGCAGCATGCCATCACGATTCGTCCCATTTGTTTCTCGGCGAAAACGTTCAAGACGCTGCCAGCCGACTTGCAGGCGGCCATTCTGAAGGCCGGGAAAGAGGCCGGCGTGTATGGTCGGCAAATCGAATCGTCCGAGGATCAAGCGAAGCTTGATGCGCTTGCAAAAGCAAACAAGCTCACGCTGGTGCCGTTCAAGGATCGCGCAGCCATGCAAAAAGCGGTGGA
Source organism: Burkholderiales bacterium (assembly GCA_043777615.1). GTDB lineage: Bacteria > Pseudomonadota > Gammaproteobacteria > Burkholderiales > Casimicrobiaceae > Casimicrobium. The sequence goes on from JAYWHV010000315.1 coordinate 6,456, forward strand.
TCCCGTGATGGCGGCTTATGCGAAAGAAATTGGCGCTGAGGCCATCTTCGCACGCATCAACGCGATCCAATAAGTCACGACTCGTTGAAGGTTTGCGCGCTGCATTCGCGGCTGCGCACCTTTTTTGTTTTCGGTGATTGCCGCTCAGGCAACCCCGGGTTCGCTCCCCTCCCTGCGCCTGCACGAAAGGTCTTTCTGTGACCCGATTTCTTGACCGTTGGTATCAACTTCTGACGTGGATCATGGCGGTCACCGTCGCCGTGCTGATCATCCCGGTATCGCTGCAAATTTTCTCGCGGTTCACGCAATTGATCCCCGCCTACATCTGGACCGAGGAGATGAGCCGCTTCTTCTTCATCTGGATGGTGATGTTGGGCGCGATGGTGGGAGTGAGGGACAAGCTGCACTTTGATGTGGATGTGTGGCCCGACTTGTCACCGCGCAAAAATCTGATCCTGAGCTTTTTATCGAACGCTCTGGTGCTCATCTTCACGGCGGTCATGATCTGGTGGGGCATCGAATTCACGCGGTTCGGCTGGAATCAAACCTCCGAGTTGGCAGACCTGCCGATGTGGCTGATCTTTATTGCATGGCCAGTCACAGGCGCGAGCTGGCTGGTGTTTCAGATCGAGCGCTTTCGCAACGACCGTGCCGCATGGTTGGCGCTGGACAAGGAAGGCAAGGCATGAACAGCGCCGTCGTACTTTCATCCGGAATGGCGTCGCTCGTGCTCTTTGGAACATTTTTTGCGCTACTTGTGGCGCGCGTGCCTGTGGCATTCGCCCTCGGTCTGGCGTCCTTGCCGGTGCTCATTATTGAGCCGCGCCTGTCGCCGATGGTGATCTTTAACGAGATGTTCAAGTCATACAACTCTTTCATCCTGCTCTCTGTACCGTTCTTTCTGCTGACGGCGAATCTGATGAACGTGGGCGGAATCACCGATCGGCTGATGCGCCTCTCTCGGGCGCTGGTTGGACACTTTCCCGGTGGTCTGGCGCAGATCAATGTGATTCTCTCGGTCTTCTTCGCTGGCATCTCGGGTTCGTCAACGGCGGATGCAGCAAGTCAGGGAAAGCTTTTCATTGAAGCGCAGGTGAAAGAAGGATATGACCTGTCATTTTCAATCGCGATCACTGCGGTGTCGGCGGTACTCGCGGTGATCATCCCGCCGTCAATCCTGATGGTGGTTTGGGGTGGCGTCATTTCCACCTCGATTGGCGCGATGTATCTTGCCGGTGTCATACCCGGCCTGCTGATCGGGGTCGCGCAAATGGCAACAGTTCATGCGTATGCAAAACGACGCAACTATCCGGTCTATCCGCGCTCGAATTTCATGGAAATCGTGAAAGCTTCGCTCGTCTCGATTCCCGCGCTCATGACGCCGCTAATCATCGTTGGCGGCATTTTGGCTGGCTGGTTCACTGCGACAGAATCGGCCGCAGTAGCGGTTCTCTACGCAGCGGTTCTCTCGATTTTTTACTACAGGGAAATGGGATTAAAACAGCTCTGGCATGCCATCGTCGAAACCGGAAAGCTCTCGGGCGCAGCACTCTTCTGCGTCGGCACAGCTTCGGTCTTTGGCTGGTTGCTTGCTTACTACCAGATTCCGAAAGCGCTACTTTCCGGAGTGCAGGGCTGGGATCTCGGCATCATCGGCACCGGCTTTTTGATCGCCGTGGTGTTCCTGATCGTCGGTTGTTTCCTCGACGCGATTCCTGCCATCATCATCGTTGGCACAACGCTGCAACCGCTCGCTGCAGCCTCTGGAATGCATCCAGTCTCGTT
>JAYWHV010000316.1:0-8230 GCA_043777615.1 Burkholderiales bacterium
GTCCGCCATTAACTGCATTGAATTTGCCACTTTTAATTAGAACGAAATCGTACAACATACGTATCGGCGTTGATCCTACCTAGACAGGTAGCGCAACACGCACTTACACTTAATCGATCGCGGTGCAAATTCCAAAGGATTTAGTAGTTGCGATTCGATAAGGAGATTGAAATGCGTACCGACATGGCGCGACGTTCGAAAGCTACAAATTCGTCTTCGGTTGCTGCAAGCGCTTCAACGGCTGCGCACGTAGAGTTGCCGCCATACGGCTTCCTTAATACTCGCCAAGCGCAGGTTGTAGGTAGCCCCACATACATTCCTACGGCGTTCTTGCCTCACGAAAGCTCAGATACGCGCATCGACCGCTGGAACGAGTGGGCAAATGTCGAGGTGGAACTTCTGGAGAACGCTTTCGCCCCTCGTTGGGGACATGCCGGCTGGCAAAAAGCGTGGCTTTGCCTTACTCAGGCCGATTTAAGCGTAATGCAACATCTCACGTCTCTGGGCATTTGGAAAACTCTTTTAACCAACCCGCCACTAACGGCGAAACATCATTCGGACGCTTTTCTGCCGGAAGACTTCAATAAACCGACAGAATCGGTAACCATGTATCTACCTTCTGGGGTGGCACGTGCTTCCGACCTTGAATTGCTCGATTACGTAGGACAGATTTCACGCGAACGATTTCTCGGCGATATTTCTCTTAGGTTGAAAAGCGCGTTCCAGCGCCCTCGTCCACATCAAGCTGCTTTTTTGCTCTCAAAGACTCAAACGGACTTTCGTTTTTTGTCGGCAATATCTGCATACACGCCCGCATTCTGCAGTGGACACGCCATCGACTATGCAATCTATTTTGCGGCTGGAGCAGAGGCTATGGCTGGTTCTGGCGCAAGTTCGGAGTTGCAATCGGCTTGTGCTAGCTGCATCGTGGATGTGGGCGACAGACGTGTTTTAGCGGGGCTACACTACCCGTCGGACAATATGGCTTCTTGGATAACACTTGCGAGGCTCTTGAAGCACTTCAAAGAGCGTGGACTGCTAGCACGATTGAAACGTGCCGTAGACGGTAGTTTTGTCTTGAAGGCGGTTCGTGCACATGATGCCAGCCAATCGTCCGTAAGTGCGTATTCACGTGGGCTTAAGGCGCTTGAAGATGCGCTTAAGTAAGGCACTTTTTGTGGTCGTCGTTACTGCGGCCACTGCGAGCGCTCCAGCTGCGTTTATCGCTATGGACACTCCAAAGACAAAACGCGTAGTGGGAGTGGGATATGACGCGGCGCGTGAACGCGAAACCTTCGAAGCTTACAAGGCTCGCGCAAGCTCTCTTCTTGGGGACGATTTGTCGCAAGTAAGTTTCGAGTTTATTCCTATAAACGCATCGTCCGACGAAGATGTTTTGTCAAAAACGCGCCAAATAATTTTGGATAATCCAAGTGTTGTAGTTGCGGGGAACTGGGTTTTAGCACGAGCGTTTTTGCGCACCTCTAAGTCTTTACCCGTGATTTTTCTTTCGATGGCAGAGCCAGTTGACGTAGGTCTTGTTGAGCAAGAAGGTTGGCCACGAGCGAACGCTTCGGGAGTGACTCTCGCCGCGCCGATCGTCACAGTTCAGTTGGATTGGCTAATACAGGCACTGCCAAAAGCGAAACGTATTCTCGTGGTTACTGACAAATGGTGGGAGGAAAATCGCGCCGCTGGTGATCTCCGCACGCATCTTGATTCCCACAAGCAACTCCAATACGACTTTCGTAGAGTTGATTCGGTGGAAGGCGCAATTGCCTTGATGAAAGAAGTCGGGCCAACGGATTACGACGCTTGGTTTTTCCCAGCAGGATTTGCCGTTTTTGTTGCCGCCAACGAGTGGATGGTTCACATTCGCGAAAACAAGATTGCTGCGGCATTCAACAGCGAGAATTGGGGCGACGATGTCGGCCTAGTTACCTACCAAGAGGATCGCACCCGGTTTCGTGACCGCATCGGAGAGTACATTTACGCGGTACTTACGGGACGGCAGACTAGTGACATGGCTGTTGATCGCCCAGTCAAGTTCCGATTGACTGCCAATCTGCGGCGCGCTAACGAACTCGGCATCACTTTACCGCCCCGTGTGCTGTACAGCGCAGACAAGATCGTCCGGTGAGCCTCCGCGTTGTTTGCGCGACCTCCGCACTTTTCCATTCCTCGCTGTTGTGGGGCTTAAGGTCGGCGTATCCACGCCAAATTTAATTAACTAGGAGATTCTCGTGTCACTGCCCAAACTCAAAAATGCTCGCGCAAACAAAATAGTTGCATATTTGACTGATGCAAAAATGCAGGTCGACAGTAGCTTCGCGCGCCTAAGCATCGAGTTCGATCTACTAAGCGAATACCCAAAAACCCCTTCTCAAGACGACATAAAAAAATGGAATGCAGATGTCAAGAAATCTTGCAATCAACTCATCAAACGCATTACAGAATTTCAGGCTGATGCGGGTCCGGGCGTGAAGAGCGCTTGGCCACCAGCTGAACAAGGTGGGGGGGGGGGCTAACGAGTCAAAAATTTTCTGGCATCGATAAGCCTTTGGAGCTTATGTCCCTGATGCGCCGCCCTCAAGATCAGCAGCGTGAGGAATTGGAGCCCAGTGGTTGAATCGTATCTGAACTTGGTTGACGGTTGATTGGGTCCGCACTGCCGAGGGCATAACCTCGGCAGTGCGCAGCGAATTTCACCCGGGGTACGTAGCCGCAGCTGCTGCGCGGCCAACGGTGGTTGTAATCTTCCCGCAAATTGTCGATCACGCTACGCCTTTTGCTCAAACCGGCCAACCATTGCTGCGACCGGCATTCGTCGCGAAAGCGGCTGTTGAAGCTCTCGATGTAGGGATTCTGCGTTGGTTTGCCCGGCAGAACGAAGCGATGTTCGATGGTGCGCTCAGCCGCCCACGCTTGCAACACGCGGCCTGAGAACTCGTGGCCGTTGTCGCTTCTGATGCTTCGTGGCTTGCCTCGGTTGGCGATCGCCTCGCCAGGTAGCCGAGTGACATAGCGTGCCGCGATGGAGCTGTCGCCTGCGATCCGCACCGCCTCCTTGCTGCAATCGTCGGCCACGGTGAGTGTCTTCAACTTTCGTCCGCAGACGAGATCATCGAACACGAAGCCCATACTCCAGACTTGGTTGGGCTGCCCAGGCCGCGTGAGCGCTAGTCGCTCAGCGGCCGGTAGCTTGTTGCGCCGCCGCTCACCCCCGTCAAACGAAAGCCGGCTCTCTCAGAGAGTCCTCGTACCTGCAACGCCCGCACACACTCGCGCCTCGCCGCCACAGCCACTACTTTCCCCGCGGCGCCTCGCGCATCTCACACACAAAACTGGCTCAAGTCACAGTAGATTGTTCGGCATGATTGGCCGCATAGGATCAGAAAGTTGTTTAGAAGAACAGTCGGTTCGCTGCAGTGCAGATCGCGCATTTGGTCACGTGCGCCTGAAGGCACACCGATTCACGTGCTTAGACTGCAGATCACAATCGGAGTGTGGACGAGGAATTGAACGACTAACATCGCGCGAGCCACGCCCATTTTGAGCCAAGCTGGGGCATTTCGAGCGAAGTCTCCCTGCTAAACGGGTTAAGCAAGTTCTGCACGGCAATCCAAGCGCCAGCGTCCCTAACCGATGATTGGTACGGGAACTGGATTAGGTTCAGACCGAGCAAGCGCTATTGTTATCGCTCTTACCGGTTCAAAATGTAGAACAATTGAGGCAAATGCGAAGTGCTATTGCATAGGGCTGTGGCGGAGCCTCTACTTGCCAAGCGTCGTTAATCCAGTCGTAATTGGTCGTTCGATGGCTCGCATACGTTTAAATACCTGCTCAACTTGGTCTAGGACGGCCTCAATCCCCTCTGGACTAGTTTCAACGGATTTTCCAATTGCCTCTCTCGATTTTTTCAATTTCGAAGCGATATCGTCGCTATCAACACTGATCGCGATATCCCAAGTTTCCAGCGCATTCCGTAGATCGTGAATGGCTCGCAGACGTTCTAGAGCTGCGACCCGCGTCGCACGCACAGAGGAAGTGGGAACGATGGGTGCCGGATAATCTGGGATTGTCGCTGCGAAGGCTGTCACGGAGTCGCGAATCGCCATGAGGCGTTGCTCGGCAATAACGACGGCGACTCGCGAACCTGGACCGGCGAATTTATCGACAGCGTTTTCAAATTTTCGCGTGGTGTCTGCATCAGATATCAGCCACTTCAACGTCCCAACTCTCGCCTGATTTGCCCAGTTGAGCGCGAGTAAATCGAGGGCGCCAAGAGCGGATTCAATTACAGACATCCTTGCAGGAAACTGAATTAACGGGCTCGTCGTAGGTTTGGTGGCCACTGGGGTGGCAGCATCACTAGCGATTGCCCGCAGAATGATTGTTTGCTCGAGATCTGCTATCGACACTGGCTGCGATCTCGCTCCTTCGTTGGACGAGACAGTCCCGAGATTAGTCGTACCTACCTTGTCCAGCACAACAGGATTCTGTATGGTTTGCACAGCGATAAACGGTGTCTGTCCAAGGTCGAGACCAGCGTTTGGATTTTCTCGGAACTTCTTTAGAAACTCGGTGCATCGCTCGGCCGTTTTGAGTGCCGCTACGGACGGTGTCTTAACTTCGTTTGGAACAGCAATCGGGGTTGGCATCCCCGAATCCAACAGTGCGTCATTCCCATTTTTTAGCCAACCAGCAAAACCTAGGTCAAGTGCGTTGAGGTCGCTCGACAGTCTCGCAATGCGGGCGGTTTCTTGCACCAGCGCCACCGTAAAAACTTCTTCTCGTTCGTCAACCGGCAACGGGCACGCAAGCGCCTCAAAATCCCTCCACTCACTATTGGAAAGTCCATACGCTATGGATGGTGTCTGATTTTCGTTGGACAGTCGCAGTAGTGCCGCTTGGCGCGGCGCACTACGGGCGATCACTCGCGCAGCTTCGACGTGCGATATTAGCGCCGCGTTATTCTTCGCGACTTTAGTTATCGCCGACGGCGCAGCGCACCCACCAAGTAGTACGAAGGATGGAGCAAGGAACAGCGCCGCGACCACACTCCTGAGGCAAATCGGATCAAGTGCAGAGCCGCGCAGTACTGGACACAATTCAATCAACAGCACTTGACGCATTTCCGGTTTCGAATCGCGTTCGCTGATTTTCCTTAGCATTTGAATCCCCACATTCAAGTTTTACCTGCACGCAACAATACCGCATCCTGCACTCTTTGAATGCGCGCCCTTCTGGCGATTTGAAACGTTTTTGTCGCGATTTCGCACACGACCGGAGCGTATTCGTCGCACGGACTTTTGCACCCTACCAGCGCAGGTTGGAGTTGCCTATTGCGGGGCATTCTTTCTTCAGTCGTCGGAGAAATGATTCGGCGCAGTGGCGAGCAGCTCGGCACGTCAACTTCGGTCATCGGTTACCTGCGTTGCGCGAATTGAGAATTGAGTTCCTCCGGCATGTCCTACGGACCACGAGGCGGTCAATTCGTCGATCAGATGGTTTTGCATCGAGCCGCGGCGCGACACGCCAAATGTCTAGCGAACAGGTGCCGTCACCAACCAAGTCGCCGCGACGTGCGAATACAGCTGAATCTTCCCTTCCGCCATCTCGAGAAAAGCGGCCAAATCTCTCGCAGTGGCGACGCACAGCCGATCTGCTGAATCATTGTGAAATTCACCGGACAGTGCGGCGGACTTTCGGGCGATGTGCTTGTTGACGAGGACGAAGCTCACACCGTCGATCTCGGCGACAAGATCGAGTCACGACTCTAAATCTCTACTTCTTTGCAGGCGACAATTTTTGGTCGGCTAGATGGGCCCACGATTTCGCTTTGCTGCACCGACGCTACGCGCCGATGTAACTTGACAGAACAGGTCGCAGATAGCGATGGCTCCGTCACCATGCGAGAATGACGACCCCGGCCACCACCAGCAGTAAAGTAGTACCCGATGACCGCCACAAAATCCCCCCCCATTACCGACACCGCCGCGCGCGAAAATGCGCAGCGCGACCTTGCCGCCATGCCCGCCAGCGAGCGCGTGCGCGGTCGCATCAAGGCGTCAGGCAAGCGCTTCCACGCCAACGACAACATCAGCGAGTTCATCCGCACGGGTGAGGTTGATGAGTTGCAGACGGAGGTGGAGGCGAAGATGCGCGAGGTGTTGAAGAGCCTCGTGATCGATACCGACAGCGACCACAACACGCATGACACGGCAAAGCGTGTGGCGAAGATGTTTCTAAACGAGGTGTTTCGCGGGCGCTATGTGCAGCAGCCTTCGGTAACCGAGTTTCCGAATGTGGAGCACTTGAACGAGCTGATGATCGTCGGGCCAATCACGATTCGATCGGCTTGCTCACATCATCTGTGCCCGATCATGGGGCGCATCTGGGTGGGCGTGATGCCGAACCAGCATTCCAACTTGATCGGTTTGTCCAAGTACGCGCGGCTGGCGGATTGGGTGATGAGTCGACCGCAGATTCAGGAAGAAGCCGTGACGCAGCTGGCGAACTTGTTGCAGGACAAGATTCAGCCGGATGGCTTGGCGCTGGTGATGGAGGCCGATCACTTTTGTATGCAATGGCGTGGCGTGAAAGATGTGGACTCGAAGATGATCAACAGCGTGATGCGCGGCTCGTTCCTGAAGGACCCGAATTTGCGCCGCGAATTTTTGGCCCTAGTTGACAATCGGAGGGCTTGATCATGTTGGTTCGTTTGACTTACACCAGCCGCGCGACTGAGGCTTTGACCGCGGCCGCGATGGAGACAATTCTTGCGACTTCGCGCAAGAACAATCCGTCGAATGGCATTACCGGCGTGCTCTGCACGAACAATTACATTTTTTTGCAGATGCTTGAGGGCGGTCGCAAGGAAGTGAATGAAACGTACAACCGTATCGTGGCCGACAAACGACATCACGACGTCCAGATTCTCAATTTTGAGGAGATCACTGAGCGCAAGTTTGCCGTGTGGTCAATGGGCAAGGTGAGCTTTGACCGGGTCAATATGGCTATTCTGTTGAAGCACTCGGCCAAGCCCGTGCTCGACCCTTACGCAGTGTCCGGAAGGGTGTCCGTAGCCCTGCTTGAGGACTTGATGGCAAACGCAAGCATTTCGTCGGGCTAGCTAAACGGTAGCGCAAAATAAAAAGCCCGAAACAGTTCGGGCTTTTTTGTGGTCTGTACAGACCGGACACATGGTGGACGGGTGTGCGGGGACATGGTGGACGGATTTCATACGGATTGTGCCGTATCGCGCAGATCAATACGCAGGCATCGGTGATGAGCAAAGAACACGTCGAACATGCCATCGATTTCGGGTCGTTCCCGTATAGCCACGTTGTAATGCATCAGCGCGGTGGACGGCCGGTACTTGCGCCCTCGAAAGCGAAGCTCACCGGCCCAACCCACATGATGAATCTCGTCAGTGGGACTGTATTCAATAGCCGCCAGCCTCTCGGGCAAACTGCGCGGACTGGGTTGGTAGCGCGTGATCGGTGTAGCCATCTGTAGCGCCTCGTGTGGTCGCTGATGGTTGTAGATCTCTCGCCAGCGATCAAACTTCACCTGAAGGGCTGCAAAGCTGTCAAAGCCGCCTCCATTGAGCACCTCCGCTTTGAGCGTTCGATGAAAGCGTTCATCCTTGCCGTTGGTCTGCGGGTGATAGGGTCTGCTGTGACTCACCCGAATCCCCAGACGCACCAACCACACGCCCAGCTCGGTGAGCTGGGCGGGTTGCTTGGGTGAGCCCCACGGCGTGCCGTTATCGAAATTCATCTGTAGCGGCAAACCGTAGCGGGCAAACACCCGGCGCATCTTCTCCTGCGCCGTGGTTGTGGTGATCTCGCTGCAGGCTTCAAGCGCGAGGTTGAAGCGGGAGTGATCATCAAGCAGGGTCAAGGGCGAGCAGCGCTGTTGCGCCAGGTTGAAGTAGCCCTTGAAGCCCCCCTGCCACAACGCGTTCGGGCTGTCGCGCTCGAAGCGTGTCCACGGTGCGCTTGCCTCACGGGCAGCCTGCGTGATCAAGCCGTGGCGATTGAGAATGGAGTTGACCGTGCTCGGGGCGAGAACGGACTGACCCAAGTCCTTGAGCCGTCGACTGATCTTGCGTCCTCCCCACGCCGGGTGCTCGCCGCGTAGCTCGACGACGGCTTGCTCCAGCGTCGCCTCCGTACGCGCGGGGCTTGCCAGCGGTCTTCGAGACTGATCGGCTAACCCTTCA
>JAYWHV010000317.1:0-8229 GCA_043777615.1 Burkholderiales bacterium
AAGCTCGCGGAAAACGGCGAGGTGATGGTGCGCGGGGCGATGGTGCTCAAGGAATATTACAAACGACCCGACGCCACCGCCGAGTCCATCGATGCCAACGGGTACTTCCATACGGGCGACGCCGGTGTGTTCGACAGCGAAGGCCACCTCCGAATCATTGATCGCGCGAAGGACGTTGGGCACCTGTCAACCGGCGCAATGTTCGCGCCGAATTACATCGAAAACAAGCTCAAGTTTTTTTCGCACATCAAGGAGGCGGTCTGCTTCGGGCACGATAAAGACAACGTCACCGCCTTCATCAATATCGATTTGACCGCCGTCGGCAACTGGGCCGAGCGCCGCAATCTTGTTTACTCGGGCTACATCGATCTCGCGGGCAAAGATGAGGTGTACGCGCTTATCAAAGAATGCGTCGAATCGGTGAACGCGGAACTGGCGACTGAAGGCGAGTTGTCGCATTCACAGATAGCACGCTTTCTGATCCTGCACAAAGAACTTGATCCGGATGACGACGAAATGACACGGACGCGCAAAGTTCGTCGCGGCTTTGTTGCAGAAAAGTATGCAGCTCTGCTCGATGGGCTTTACGGCGGAAAGAACGTGCAACACATCGATACGAAAGTTAAGTTCGAAGACGGACGCAGCGGAAGCATTGCAGCGGACGTGAAATTAAGCGACGCGAAGCGGTTCCCGGCAGTGACGAAGGCAGCGGCATGAGTGGCAGCGTAGGCGGTGAGCGCAAGATTGGCGATGTCATCCTCAAGGTTGACAACATTTCTTTGCGATTCGGCGGTGTCAAGGCATTGACTGACATTTCATTCGACGTACGCGAACATGAAATTCGCGCCATCATCGGGCCGAACGGCGCAGGTAAGAGCTCGATGCTGAACGTGATCAACGGCGTCTACACACCGCAGGAAGGCACCATCACCTTCCACGGGGAAGTGCGCAAGGACATGGACACGCATCAAGCCGCTGAAAACGGCATTGCGAGGACGTTTCAAAACATCGCGTTGTTCACTGGCATGACCGTGCTTGACAACATCATGACCGGGCGAAACTTAAAGATTAAATCAACCTTCATCGAGCAGGCTTTCTGGTTTGGTCGTGCGCGTCGCGAGGAAATTGAGAACCGCAAGAAGGTCGAAGAGATCATCGATTTTTTGCAGTTGCAATCCGTTCGCAAGACCCCGGTAGCGCGTTTGCCGTATGGCATCAAGAAACGTGTGGAGCTCGCGCGGGCGCTGGCGGCCGAGCCAACGATGTTGCTGCTTGACGAGCCAATGGCGGGCATGAACGTTGAAGAGAAGCAGGATATGTGTCGCTTTGTACTCGACACCAACGATCAGTTCGGCACCACCATCGTGCTCATCGAGCACGACATGGGTGTGGTGATGGACATCTCGGATCGCGTAGTCGTGCTCGACTACGGCAAGAAAATTGGCGACGGCACGCCGGATGAAGTCCGCAACAATCCCGATGTGATCAAAGCCTACCTGGGGGCGCACTAGACATGGAAATGCTCCTTAAATTTGCTGAAGTATTGATCAGCGGGCTCCTGTCCGGTGTGATGTATTCGCTGGTGGCGCTGGGCTTTGTGCTGATTTACAAAGCCTCGGGAGTGTTCAATTTTGCGCAGGGCGCGATGGTTTTTTTCGCGGCGCTCACTACGGTGGGTATCACCGAGAAATTCGGAGTGCCGCTTTGGGTAGCCATTCCGATCACCATCGTCGTGATGGCGCTTCTGGGTCTGGGTATTGAAAAATTTGTCCTGCGGCCGTTGGTGAATCAGCACGACATCACGCTGTTCATGGCGACGATTGGGTTGACGTTTTTCATCGAAGGGCTCGCGCAACTCGTCTGGGGATCGACGGTGCGCCCGCTGGAGCTGGGCATTCCGGACGTTCCGATTGAATGGTTGCTGGACAAAGCCGGCATGTTTATTTCGCTGTTCGATTTGATTGCTGCCGGAATCTGCGCAGTGCTGGTTACGGCGCTGGCACTGCTGTTCAACAGAACAAAGATTGGCCGGGCACTGCGCGCGGTCGCCGACGATCATCAGGCGGCGCTGACCGTTGGCATTCCACTGCACCACGTTTGGGGCATCGTGTGGGCGGTGGCGGGCTTTATCGCGCTGGTGGCGGGATTGTTGTGGGGTTCCAGAAACGGCGTGCAGTTTGCGCTGACGTTTGTGGCACTCAAGGCGTTGCCGGTCCTTATTCTCGGCGGCTTCACTTCGGTACCTGGCGCGATCGTCGGTGGGCTCATCATTGGTGCGACCGAAAAGTTGGCGGAGGTCTACATCGGCCCTCTCGTTGGCGGCGGCATTGAGGGCTGGTTCCCGTACGTGCTGGCCCTGCTCTTTTTGCTGGTGCGACCCGAGGGGTTGTTCGGTGAAAAAATTATTCGTCGTATTTGATCAGGCACGAGAAACATCATGATCTATAGAGAAGCCGGTCAATACAAAACCACCTACCTGAACGACGCGCAAATCTTTCCGATTGCGCAGGATCGCATCGCAGTGGCGCTGCTGCTCGTCGTTGCGTTTGTCGCGATTCCCCTATTTGCAACGCCTTATATCTTTTCGGGGATTCTGATTCCGTTCCTGATTCTGGCCCTGGCCACATTGGGCCTCAACATCCTCACCGGCTACGCAGGCCAGATTTCGCTGGGCACAGCAGCGTTTATGGCTGTCGGCGCATTTGCCAGCTACAACTTCATGCTGCGCGTGCCCGGGATGCCCGTTCTGGTTGCTTTCGTCCTCGGCGGCATTTGTGCGGCGCTGGTGGGCATTCTCTTTGGCCTGCCGAGCCTTCGTATCCGTGGCTTCTACCTTGCCGCATCAACGCTGGCAACCCAGTTCTTCGTCGTATGGTGCCTGACCAAAGTGCCATGGTTCACCAACAACTCCTCATCAGGCGTCATCACCGCGCAGCAAGTCGAGATTCTGGGCTTCAAGTTCGAGACACCGCAACAGAAGTATTTACTTGTTCTCGCAGTGGTCGCTGTCATGGCGTTGCTCGCCAAGAACATGGTCCGTTCAACCGTCGGCCGCTCATGGATGGCGGTACGCGACATGGACGTCGCGGCGGAGGTGATCGGCTTTCGCATCATGAAAACCAAGTTAACCGCCTTCGCCGTCAGTTCGTTTTACTGCGGCGTCGCTGGCGCTCTCTATGCGTTTTGCTACCTTGGCACCGTCGAGCCGGAGGCGTACAACCTTGATTTGTCGTTCCGCATCTTGTTTATGGTCATCATCGGCGGGCTAGGGTCAATCCTAGGTTCATTCCTTGGCGCAGGGTTTATCGTGCTGCTTCCTATTCTTCTCTCGGTCGTTGTGCATTACACCGGTCTGCCTAACTCCGTGACATCCAATCTGGAACTCATGGTTTTTGGTGCGCTCATCATTTTCTTTTTGATTGTCGAACCGCATGGACTGGCGCGGCTTTGGCAAATCGGCAAGGAGAAGCTGCGACTTTGGCCGTTCCCGCACTAGAACACGATGCCGCTCCCTGCGCTCGTCGACCAGTTCTGCTCACGATTCACGATTCAACATTTACTTTTCACGACACACACTACGCACTAACAGGAGGTTCCATGAAGTTTAAATTTTCCAGGTTGCTGGCGATTACGGCAGTCGCTGCGACCACCGCACTTAGCGGCTCACTCGCAGCCGCGCAGGAGCAATTCGTTCCGCTACTGTCCTATCGCGTTGGCCCGTATGCGGCGGGCGGCTCCGGGTTCTTCGGTGGCATGATCGACTACTTCAATCTGGTGAACGCCAACGGCGGCATCAACGGCGTCAAGCTCTCGTGGGAAGAGTGCGAGACGGAATACAACGCCTCGCGCGGCGTCGAATGCTATGAGCGCCTGAAATCGAAGAACGGCGGAGCCTCCATCGTCGAGCCACTGGGCACCGGCATCGCCTACGGCATCCTGGATCGTGTCGCCACCGACAAGATTCCGATGACGACGCTTGGCTACGGCCGCTCCGACGCGGCCAACGGCGCGGTCTTTCCGTACGTCTTTCCGCTCATCACGAGCTACTGGTCGCAGGCGGCCGGCATGATCAAGTATCTGGGCGACAAATCCGGCGGCATGGACAAGCTCAAAGGCAAAAAGATCGTGCACCTGTATCACGACTCTGCGTTCGGAAAAGAGCCATTCCCGGTGCTTGAAGCATACGAAAAATCGTTGGGTTTTCAGTTAATCAAAATCCCGGTGCCGCATCCTGGCAACGAGCAAAACTCGCAGTGGTTGCAGATCCGTCAGGCCAATCCTGATTACGTGATTCTGTGGGGCTGGGGCGTGATGAACGCGGTGGCGGTGAAGACCGCGGCTCGCGTTGGCTTCCCGCGCGAGAAGATGCTCGGCGTGTGGTGGGCGGGCTCGGAAGAGGACACGATTCCAGCAGGCGACGCAGCCAAGGGCTACTCCACGATGACGTTCAACACGCCGGGCAACTATCCGGTGATTGATGACATCCGCAAGAAAGTTTACGCCGCTGGCAAAGGCAATCTCTCGGACAAGGATCGCATCGGTTCGGTTTATCACATGCGTGGTATCACCGCCGGCATCATCTGGGTTGAAGCGATGCGCAATGCGCAGGCCAAGTACGGCAAAGGCAAAGTGTCGACGGGCGAACAGGTTCGTTGGGGTCTCGAAAACCTGAACATTGACGAGACTCGCCAGAAGGCTCTCGGCGTGCTCAACATGTTCCCAACCATCAAAACCAGCTGCCAGGATCACGAAGGCTCCGGCGCGACCAAGGTTCAGGTATGGGATGGAAAAGCATGGAAAGCCGTGACCCCCAACTGGGTGATGGGCGACCGCGCGATGGTCCAGAAGATGGTCGCTGAATCGTCCGCGAAGTACGCGGCTGAGAAGAAAATCACGGCTGCCTGCGCAGCAGGTTAATGGTTCGTCTCCCGCTTCGCGGGAGATCGAATCAGTCCCCTCTCCCCTCGCGGGAGAGGGTTAGGGTGAGGGGGCTGGTGGCAACAGCAACAGCAGCAACCCCTTCTCTCTAACCGAGAACGCCATGTCAGCCTACCTATCCGTCAACAACATCGAAGTCATCTACGACCACGTCATCCTCGTGTTGAAGGGCGTGTCGCTCGAAGTCCCCAAAGGCAAGATCGTCGCGCTCTTGGGAGCCAATGGCGCGGGCAAAAGCACCACACTCAAAGCCGTGTCCAACCTGCTGCGCACCGAGCGCGGCGACGTGACCAAGGGCTCCATCGAGTTCGACGGCAAACGCACCGACAAGCTCACCACCAATGATCTCGTGCGCATGGGCGTGTGTCAGGTGATGGAAGGTCGCCACTGCTTTTCGCATCTGACCGTCGAAGAAAATCTGCTTACCGGTGCGTACACACGCAAACTCTCACGCGCCGAAATCAAGGCCGAGCTGGAGCGTGTCTACGCTTACTTCCCGCGCCTGAAAACACGCCGTGCGTCCCAGTCCGGTTACACCTCGGGCGGCGAACAACAGATGACCGCCGTAGGCCGCGCGCTCATGGCGAAGCCATCAATGATTCTGCTCGACGAGCCGTCGATGGGCCTCGCGCCCCAGATCGTCGCTGAGATTTTCGAGATCGTCAAAGACCTGAACACCAAGGAAGGCGTCAGCTTCCTGCTCGCGGAACAGAACACGAACGTCGCGCTCAAGTACGCTGACTACGGATACATCCTCGAGAGCGGCCGCGTGGTGATGAACGGCGACGCCAAAGAACTCGCGAGCAACGAAGACGTCAAGGAGTTCTATCTCGGCGTGTCGTCTGGCGAGCGCAAAAGCTTTCGCGACGTGAAGAGTTATCGGCGGCGAAAACGGTGGTTGGCATAATCGCGTCGCATTTCTTGAATGTCAGCCCGTAGGCGGGGTTGAAAACCGGACGATTCCGACGGTTACTGAGGCACCGGATTTTCGCAGCGCAGGCAGGCACTTCGGTCGACCTATAGCCCTCGCGCGCCCAGCGGCTCAGTAGTTCTACGCGGTCAACCGCGTAGCCGACCGAATAGCCATCAGAGCGCCCAACGCCTACAGTTCTACCCATCGCGCAACACTTCGATTGCGCGGCAAATCAGGGAGAACTTTCCATGCAACGATTCAACAGAATTTCATTGGCGATCAGCGTCGCCGCAGCGCTCATCGCCGGTATCGCAAACGCACAAACGCCATCGCCAGCGGTCCGCACCGAACGCAATATTTCGCTGGCGCTAGCCAACGAAATCGCGAGTGCTACCGTGGCAGCATGCTCCGCCAATGGTTATGCCGTCACCGCGACTGTGGTTGATCGCGCAGGCGGCGTGCGTGCCGTGCAACGTGCGGACAACGCAGGCCCGCACACGCTCGGCGCGAGCCAGCAAAAGGCGTTCACCTCCGCATCGGCTAAAAACACGACGCTCGCCATGCAGGACGGATCGCAAAAAAACCCGGCGGCGGCAAACCTCGTGCACATTCCCGGTTTCTTGCTGCTGGGCGGCGGCGTGCCGATCAAAGTGGGCAACGAGGTGATCGGCGCGGTCGGCGTCGGCGGCGCACCGGGCGGCAATCTTGACGAGCAGTGCGCTATGACCGCGCTCGAAAAAGTCAAAGATCAACTCAAGTAAACCGGAAGACTCATCATGAACCTGCGCCTGAATCTGATCGTGTTCGCTGCACTCGCCGGCCTCGCCACCGGCGTGTCGCCAGCACAGGCGCAGGTCGCGCCCGACGCGGTGGAAGTCGCACGCTACACCGGTTTGCACGCCGCCGCGAATCGTGGTGACGTGGTCGCGATTGAAAAACTCGTGGCCGGCAAAGCCGACGTCAACGCTCGCGATGGCTATGGCCGAACACCGCTGCACGTCGCCACATTTGCCAGGCAGCGCGACGCGATCCGCGCGCTGGCAAAGGCGGGCGCGAACTTGGGCCTTCTCGAACGCGACATCTACGACGCCGTCACCATCGCATCGGTTGCCGACGACGAGGAGACGTTGCGCACGTTGCTCACGCTCGGTGCCAGCGCCAAGCTGACGACGAGCCGCTACGACGGCACGGCGTTGATCGCCGCCGCGCACCTCGGCCATGGCGGCGTGGTGAGGCAGTTGATCGCGGCCGGTGCGCCGCTTGATCACGTTAACAATCTGCACTGGACGGCGGTGATCGAATCCATCGTGCTCGGCAACGGCGGCGCGCGGCACCAGGCCACACTGAAGGCGCTGATCGACGCTAAAGCCAATCTGCAACTTGCTGACCGGCAGGGCAACACGCCGCTCGCATTGGCGAAATCACGCGGCTATCGCGAGATGGTGACGATGCTGGAAGTGGCCAGCGCGAGATAGTGCTTTTCGCCTCCTTTAAGGGCTTTCACCGACAACCAGCTTTTCATTGAAAGCGCCATTCAATATGGGCAAAGGTCACAAAACGGTGCAAAGTCGATAAGTGAGGCATTTAGGCCCTAAGCCCATATTAAATAGGGGCTACACGAAAAAGCTGCTAACCCGTGTGACAATCTTTACATGACTGCTCGCCTTCGCCACAGCTTGCCCTGGATCGCCGCATGGCTGGGGCTCGCCATCATCAGCGCGGTGTGGATCGCGCGCAACGAACTTGTCAATTTGCGCGAATCCTTCGAGGTCGATGCGCGCATCATGCATCGCTTGCTCAGTCAGCGCGCGTCGCAGCACGACGCCGTGCTCGCCACGCTCGGCCTGCTGCAATCGCAAAGCACGCAAAGCCCGGACAATGAACGCGAGCGCCGTTTATCGTCTGTGTATCCGCAGATCATTGCGGTTAAAAAGCACACGCCAGGCACGCCGTGGCCGAGCACAACCAACATCGCAGCGCTCAGCACAGCGGAGGACGCATCGCGCGCCGTATCCCGTCCCAAGCTCGGCCCGGTTGATTTTCAGCAAGGCCGTTACTGGCTGGTGCTCGCCTCCGCGCCCAACAGCTACGCGCTGCAAATCGACGCCCGCGCGATGGTGCCGTGGAGCGAATGGCCCGCCGCAGGTAGCCCCGTGAACCAAGGCCGCGACAGCGCCGTGCGCGTCACGCTCGACCACGCTGGGCAATCGTTGCCGCTGCAAGCCGGACAGCTTTTTGACGCGCGTTGGCGCTTCGACTTTCGCAAACGTCTCGCGACCGACAGCCAGCCGTTCGACGTGGTCGTCACGCGCTGTGTGAGCTGGGCCGGGCTGCCGTGGCTCTGGATGATTGCGTGGGTGCTCGGCACGGCGCTTCTG
>JAYWHV010000318.1:0-31137 GCA_043777615.1 Burkholderiales bacterium
GAACGCCTTCTCGCCAGTGAGTTCGCCGCGTGGAAAGCTAGCCAACCCTGCGGTGCGGGAAACAGTGCAAAAAAAGCGCGCCAAACCAGGCGCGCTTTTTCGCGTTCGCGCGAAGATCAGTTACAGGCCAAGTTTCTTCTCGATAGCGGCCAACTTTTTTTGCATTGCGGCGATCAGCGCGTCTTTTGCTTTGCCTTCAGCCACCAGCTTCTGGTTGAGTCCCTGAATGGCTGCAAGTGCAACGCCGCTCACGTCAGTGGTGGCAATCGACTTGTCATCCTTACCGAGGCCAAAGGCGCGCTTGAAGTCCTGAGCCATCGGCCCCAGGTGCCGTGATTTGATGTCGTCGGCCTTGTAGTTCCACGCGGTGAGCGGCAGGCTGATCACTTTAGCCAGTACCGCTTTAGCGTTGATTGCACCGAAGTTCTCTTTGGCGTTGCGATCACTAAGCGACGAGATCGTGCCATTCACGTCGAGACCGACGCTGTCGAGCCGCATCTTGGTGCCACCGCCCGTCCCGGGCGAACACTCCGTGTTGACATGGGTTCCGTTGATGAACCAGCAAAACACCGCGCCGGAGCGGAAATAATGGGTATTGGCCTGGATCCCGATCCCGTACGTTGGCGTGAACAGATTAATCATCTGTCGACTAGTCGGCTCGAAGTTCAGGGACGTGTCTGTATTGAGCCGCACGCCGCCAATGGCGCGGATGTTGAACGAATTGTTTGCAGTCGACGAAAAGTCCGTACCCTGCGCATCACTCCACACAAACGAGCCGCTGTTTACGGCTTTGGCGTTGCGGCCTGCAGCAAATGTTGAGTGAGCGAAAGCCACATTGTTCGCTCCGCCTGGCACGGTGCTAAAGGTTCCGGAAGCGTGATTGTTCTGCCCACCGCCGACCGTTGAATAGTCACCCTGCGAGTTGTCGTCGGCGCCGGTTTTATTGTTGAAACCACCGGCGATGGTTGAAAACCAACCGTTGGAGCCGTCCGGCGTGCCGCCGCGATTGGCATTGCCGCCGGCGACCGTCACGCCCTGTTGCCCTCCCCCCGAATTGCCGATGCTGTTGGTGACGGAACCGTTCACTACGTTCGGCGTGCTGCCCAAACCGACGCTTACCAGCACCCGCAAGCCATTGCCCGAGGTGGGCGGCGCGAAGTAGCCCAGCACGTCAACGATGAGATCAGCATTTGCACTCGCAACGAATACGTCGAAAGCCGCGACGCTCGTGGTTGTAGTGATCGTATTGGTGGTGCTCCATTGACTGCCGAGATTGAAGATGTCGACAGCGCCGGTAATGGGCGCTGCAGGCAGCGGCAGGGCAAGAAAACCGCCGCTGTTGACGGTGTTGTTGAACGTGGTAACTGCCATGAATAGGTTCTTGACGCCTGTGGCAGGTATCGCGCACGAAGCTCCGGGAGAAATCGTACGCCGTGTGTTCGGCAAGAAAGTACCGCCAACCGTACCCAGTGCAGACGTCTGACCCGCGCGAGTGTCGAACAAGCGACATGGCGTGAGAGGCGTGTAGACGAGGTCTTTATCCGGGTCGCCCACCGCCTTTTGGCGTTCGCCGGGCGATCTTTCCGCCAATTGCAGCGCCAGCGGCAGCGATTGTGTTGCGTCTGACGCATCAGCAGCAGCGAGCACACGCTTAAGGCCTTCTGAAGTGCGCGACATCGAAGCCGCTAGCAGTTCATCGGCACGCAGCTTGTTCAGCGCGCTGCGCAGCTCGGCGATATTGGCTGCGCCGCTTTCACCCGCAGGCAGTTGCGTCTGCCAGCTTGTTATCAGCGTGTCGATGATTGACTGCCGGTTGAGATCCACGGCCAGAAGCGGCGAGACCTGTGTGTGCGCGACGATTTGATCGGTCTGCTGAAAGGGGGGCGTCGCCGCCAATACCGTTGTACTACTCATGAGCACGGTGGCGGCAACCACACCGAGCATTCGGTTTGATACGTCCATACGATTCTCCTTGCAAGCCCCGAAAGACAGGGCCGAAACTCTGGCGGAGCACATTTGGCCCCTACAGGTGGGAGAACGAGGAAGTTTCGGAGAAATGGACATTCGCCGATCATTTACTCCGCAGCATGGACGCGGAACTTAAACCAGCGCAGTCTTGGCCCTACTTTCCGGGCAACACGAGAAAATTCGCGGAACTAGCGGAAGCTCGACAGCAAAATGCTCGTCTCGGTATTGCGAATGCCGCTGATCAGGCGCACTCGCTCCAGGAGCTGTGAGAGCTCCACCATTGAGCTGACTTCCAGCTCCGCCCAAAGATCCCAGCGGCCATTGGTGTCGTGCAAGGACACCACGCGTGGCTCACCCAAAAGGCTTTGCACGACCGCCAGCGTGCGGTTGCCGTCCACCAAAACGCCCATCCAGGCGCGGATGCGTTCGGGCTCAGCGTCGGGTTTCAACTTGACGGTGTAGCCGACGATCACCTGATCGTCTTCCAGCTTGCGCAGGCGATTGGTCACTGTGCCGCGCGAGACCTTGAGCTTCTTCGCCAGAACAGCGACGGTCAGCCGGGCGTTTTGCCGCAGCAAGGCGATCAGGGCGGTATCAGTCTGATCCATATGCACAATGATAATTATGTCTATCATTTTGCGCAATACTATGGCAAAAACAATCACTAATTGCCATTGTGGTTGACACGGAGGTGCGTAAAAATTCTTGGTAATCCCTCAGCTCGCACGATGTTGCACCACACACCATGACAAATTCCGCCGTCAACCAGTTCTCCGCGACCGGCACGCTCTACCTGAGTGCACCCGAAGCGGCAGCTCTGGTGCGCAAAGTCGGCCTCGAGTTTTCGCTAAACCGCATCGCCGCCAATATCCGTGAGGACTTTTTGCGCTGGGGCGACTTCGACAAATCGGCGCGTGTTGCCAACCACTCCGAGTTTGGCGTCATTGAGCTCATGCCCGTCTCCGACAATCACCGCTATGCGTTCAAGTACGTCAACGGCCACCCCAAGAACACGAGCCTTGGCCTGTCAACGGTCATGGCGTTCGGCGTCTATGCCGACGTGGACACCGGCGCGCCGCTGTTGCTCTCCGAACTGACGATCACGACGGCGCTGCGTACCGCCGCAATGTCTGCGCTCGCAGCAAAGTCGCTGGCTCGCCCGGACAGCCGCGTGATGGCGCTGATCGGCAACGGTGCACAAAGTGAATTTCAGGCGCTCGCGTTCAAGTACCTGGTGGGCATCGATACGCTGCGACTGTACGACGTCGATCGCGGCGCAACGGCCAAACTGGTGGCGAACCTGAGAAGCCTCGGCTTTAATATCGTCGTTTGCGAAGGCGTGGCAGAGGCCGTACTCGGTGCCGACATCATCACCACCGTGACCGCCGACAAGACGAAGGCGGTCATCCTGACGCCTGAAATGATCGCGCCGGGTGTTCACATCAATGCGGTCGGTGGCGACTGTCCGGGTAAAACCGAACTGCACGCCGACATTTTGAAAGACGCGAGCGTGTTCGTGGAGTACGCGCCGCAATCGCGCATTGAAGGCGAAATTCAGCAGATGCCGGCCGATTTCCCGGTGACCGAGCTGTGGCAAGTTTTTACCGGGCAGGCACCGGCACGCACGTCGGCCGCCGAAATCACCGTATTTGATTCGGTCGGTTTCGCGCTGGAGGATTTCTCGGCATTGCGCTTCATGTACGACTGCGCCGAAGCGCATGGTTTCGGCCAGCGGATCGAATTGATTCCCGCGCTTGAGAACCCTAAAAATCTGTTTTCGACTTTGGTGGCCGCTCAGTCGGACAGCCCAATGTCTGCCGCCGCAAGGCCCCGCAGTCACATCTACGCGTGACGCGACCTCGGTCGGCGCATAAGCGTCGCCGCCCGTTTGGCCTATGCCGTCCAGGCCTGCGTTGGCCCGAGGCGTCGTCGATGTGCAAGGAAAGTGCGGAGCCCGCGGTCGCGGTCGCAGATTGCGAGCGTCTTTCTCTGATTGACTTTGCGAGATAGCGGGCGATCACTTTTTGTGGAAACCCGTTCGATTTGGCTGGCGCCTGGAGGTGCTTTTGTAGACTCTGCTTTTGAATGTAACGACCACTGCACTTCGGCTGGAAGCGCAAAACAATAAAAGTCGACTATTGCCATTATCCCCGTATATCCCCAGTGCAGTGGTCGTTTAACGATTTAGCTGTCTAGCCGAGAAAGCATTTTGGGCATAAAAAAACGGCTCCCGAAGGAGCCGTTTTGTGAAGCGTGAAGAATTACTTCTTCTTCTCTTCCTTGGCTGGCGCTGCGGCTGCAGGCGCTGCAGCTGCCGGAGCGGCTGCGGCAGGCGCTGCTGCTTCAGCTGGGCCACCAACGATTTGAACGGTTTCCCATTTGCCGCCTTTGATGACAGAAACGGTCACTGCGCCGTCCTTGATGTCGCCCTTGTCGTCAAACGCGATCTTGCCGGTCACGCCGTCCATCGAAGTTGCCTTGATAGCGTCGATGATTTTGGCTGGATCGGTGCCGACTTTGGAAATGGCTGCGATCAGAACGTTCGTAGCGTCGTAGGTGAACGGTGCGTAAACCTGAACATCGGCGTTGAACTTGGCTTTGAACTTGTCATAGAAAGCCGCGCCCTGTGGCATTTTCTCTTTAGGCAGACCGGCTTCAGTTGCGTAAACGCCTTCGCCTGCATCGCCCGCGAGCTTGATCAGCTCAGAGGATTTTGCACCGTCGCCAGAGATGAACTTGGCCTTGATGCCGAGTGCCTTCATCTGCTTGACCATTGGGCCGGCCTGAGCATCCATGCCGCCGAATACGATCACGTCAGGATTCTTCGCTTTAACTTTGGTCAGAACGCCTTTGAAGTCTTGCTCTTTCTCGTTGGCAAGCGCTTCACGGATCACAATCGCTGCACCGGCGGCTTTGACAGCCTTTTCGGTCTCATCGGCCAGGCCAACGCCGTAGGCGGTCTTGTCGTCGATGATGGCGATTTTCTTGCCGCCCATGCCCTTGACTGCGTAGTTACCGATCGCTGCACCCTGCGCGATGTCGTTAGCCACCATGCGGAAAACGCCCTTGAAGCCCTGATTGGTGAGCTTTGGGTTGGTTGCCGATGGGGAGATTTGCGCAACACCCGCGGTGTTGTAAATCGCCGAAGCTGGGATCGAAGTGCCGGAGTTCAGGTGACCGACAACGCCAACAACTTTAGCGTCCATCAGTTTTTGAGCAACCTGGGTGGCTTGTTTGCCGTCAGCTGCGTCGTCTTCGGTCAGAAGCTCGATTTTGACTTTCTTGCCGTCAACCATGATGCCTTTGGCATTGGCTTCTTCAACAGCCAGACGCGCGCCGTTTTCGTTGTCTTTGCCCAGGTGAGCGATTTGGCCAGACGTTGGGCCAACGTGACCGATCTTGACTACCATTTCGGCGGCTGGCGCTGGAGCGGCTGCTGGAGCAGCTGCTTTTGGCTCTTCTTTTTTGCCGCAAGCGGCCAGACCGGCTGCGACTGCGACCGCGACTGCTGCTAACGCGAACTTGTTCGTATGTTTCATGTGGTGGAATCCTCCGATAGAAAAACCCATGGATTATGCTTTGCGCTGTCGGCCCTGTCAACGCGGAAATCCCCAATGGGCGCGGTTTTCGGCGCATCAAGGGGGATTAAATGGCGAGAAATGCGTTATTTGCCATGCCGTAAAGTCTGAATGCCGATAGTTCGGGCGCGACCAGCCCGGACAGGGAATTCCCGGTGTAAGCTCCTGCCCATAAATGAGCAGCGCGTCGAATGCGCCGGCTCCGAAAAAGAATGAAGTCCTAGAGAAGTCCCGATGCGCACCTTTATTTTTGATATGGACGGCACGCTCGCCGACACCATGCCGACTCACCAATTGGCGTGGGACAAGTTGTTGCCGGAACTTGGCGTGACGGTGGACCGCGACGACTTTTTTAGCTGGTCGGCCGGACTCACCAATCGCGAAATTTTTCCCCGTTTGCTCGGCAGCGACATCACGGTGGCGGAAATCAACCGGCTGTCCGACCATAAAGAAGCCCTCTTCCGCGAGCTTTATCGTACGCAGATGACTACTGTGACCGGCGCCGAGGCGTTTCTGCAGCAAACGACTGCGGCCGGCTATCGGCGTGGCGTCGGCACCGCAGCACCGCCGCACAATGTCGACCTGGTGCTGGACGGATTGAACCTTCGCCAGCACTTTCAGACCATCGTGTGCAATGCCGACGTAGTGCGCGGCAAGCCGGATCCAGAGATTTTTTTGCTGGCGGCACAGCGTCTGGGCTCGCGGCCCGAGGACTGCGTCGTGTTTGAAGATGCGCCAGCGGGCATTGAGGCAGCGCGCCGCGCCGGCATGCGCTGTGTCGTCATCACCAGCACTCTGACCCGCGAACAGGTCGCGGCGCTTGATGACACTCGACATGTATTGCATCTGGTGAGTGACTTCACCGATCCTGCGCTGACGGCGCTGTTTAACTGATATAGCCGTGACCGCCCGGCTGCTATCGATCGAACCCGCGATGATCGGACTTCTGTTCGGTCTGGCCGGGCTGGTCGTGTCGGTAGTAATCGCGCTACTCGGGCGCGTCGGCGAGTGGACGCGCTCGTTGTCCTGGTGGGTCGGCGCTTCGCTATGCATCACGCTGGGCTATCTGATGAACGCGTTGCAGGTGGTTCTGCCGCCATCCATCGCGCTGATGATCGCAAACCCGTTAACAGTCGTCGGAGCTTGCCTGTTTCTGGTCGGTGTACGACACCTGCTTGATCAACCGCCTGCCCTGATGCAACTGGCGCCAGTGGTGGGAATTGCCATTATTGGTAGCATCATTTTTGCCGGACTCTGGCCAAGCCTCTCGGGGCGGGTGTTGGTGCAGGTGGCGTGTTTGAGCGTCATCACGTTCATGAACATGTCGCTGCTGCGCCAGCTCGACCACGGTTATTACCACTTCCCTGCGCGCTTTCTGATCATCACCAACGGATTGCTGATGGCGTTCATCGCGCTGCGCGCCATCGCCGTAGTGGCGTTCGGCGAGCCGGTGAGCTCCATCGTGAGCACGCCCGTCAACGCCCTGGTCTACGGTATCAGTGGTCTGGTGATCCTCGCCTATCTCGCAGGCATATTGCTGCTTTGTTTTGCTGAAAAGCAGACGATGCTGCGACGTCTGGCCGCCGAGGACAGCCTGACAGGTGTGCTCAACCGGCGCGGCCTGCGCGACGCGCTGGACGCATGGCCAAAAGGTCAACCGGGCGTGGCCAACGTGTTTGACATTGACCATTTCAAACGGGTCAACGATGGATACGGTCACGAGGCGGGCGACATGCTGCTGAAAACCTTTGCGCAGGCGCTCCGGGCGACCGCACCAGCCGGGGCGATTGTGGCGCGACTCGGCGGCGACGAATTTTGTGTCGTTGAAACGGCGCAAATGCGGCGAAAGAATGCCGACTGGATCGACGCGCTCAAACTGCAATTGCCGACCCGACTGGAGTTAACGTCACCCGCCGCAATTTCATGCAAAGTGAGCCACGGTTCCGCACGATTTAATGTGATCGAGGGTGAATTTTCCGAGGCGCTGCGCACCGCCGACCGCGCGCTTTATCGGTCAAAAGCGCGGCGCGCGCTAAGGGAAAATGCAGCAGCTGCTGCCAGAGCCGCCACCACAAGGGCAGCGGCGGCATAGCCCGCATTAACCCTGCTTAGCCGCGCCCGACATAGGGCATTTTGGTCGCCATGATGGTCATGAACTGCACGTTCGCTTCGAGCGGCAGTCCAGCGATGTGAACAATCGCATCGGCGACGTGCTTCACGTCCATTCGCGGCTCAATCGCCATCGTGCCGTTAGCCTGCATCACGCCCGCCGCCATGCGCTCGGTCATCTCGGTAGCGGCGTTGCCGATGTCGATCTGGCTGCATGCGATGTCGTATTTGCGGCCATCGAGCGATGTTGTTTTGGTGAGGCCCGTGATCGCGTGTTTGGTTGATGTGTATGGCGAACTGTTCGGGCGTGGCGCGTAGGCCGAAATGGAGCCGTTGTTGATGATGCGTCCGCCGCGCGGGTTCTGCGCCTTCATGATGCGGAACGCCTCTTGCGTACACAAAAAAGCGCCGGTCAGATTGGTGTCGACGACCGCCTTCCACTGCTCGTACGTAATGTCCTCCAGAAGCACTGGCGGCGCACCGATGCCTGCGTTGTTAAAGATCACGTCGACGCGACCAAAAGCAGCCATGGTCTTTTCAAAAAGATTTTTTACCGAAGCCGGGTTGCCAACATCGGTGACTACCGCAATGCCGCGAGAAGCATCTTCGCCCGCAGACGCCACCGCAGCCTCAAGCTCCGCTTGTCGACGCCCCGCGAAGGCCACGCTATAGCCCGCCTTCAGCAGCGCCAGTGCGGATGCTTTTCCGATGCCAGCGGACGCGCCGGTAATGATGGCGACTTTGCCGTTCGATGTGCTCATGAGTGCTCCTTGAAAAGCGGATGTTGTTGTGCTTCTGCAAGTGTAAGCACCGGAGTCACGCAGCAATCCAAAGCATCGAAGATTTCGATCCAGTGGGCAAGCGTGTGCGCGGCAAAACAATCAGCCAGCTCCTTGCGCACGCGCAACGCGACGATGCCCTCAGAGCTTCCCATCGACTTCAAATGTGGCTTGGTAAGAGCATCACAAAGCCCATGCCAGAACTTTTCTTCCAACGCACCGACGGCCATAAACCGTTCATCCGACGTGCGATAAATGCCGTAACAAGGCCAGCCGCCCGTGAGCCAATCCTCACCGCGCGGCCTGGCCGCATCCAGCGCCAACCCATGCTCCGCAATGATGTTGAGCCGCGCCACCTCATGCGTCATCGACACATCCACAAACGAACCGACGCCGGTCGCTTTCGCCTGCACCAGCGCCGCACAAATCCGCGCCGCAGCAGCCAGCGCGCCGCCCGCCAGATCGGCAATCTGCCAGTTGGAAATTGAAGGCGGTCGACCACGTTCGCCCACCTGATCCAGCACACCGCTCACGGACAAATAATTGATGTCATGCCCCGCCCGCAGCGCCCACGGACCTGAGCTGCCATAGCCCGTGATCGCGCAATAAACGAGTGCTGCGTTGTGTTCACGCAATGTCTCATGACCCAGTCCAAGACGGGTCATTACACCAGGGCGAAACCCTTCAACCAGTACGTCACTCTCAGCCACCAAAGCCAGCAATCGCGCACGCCCTGCCTCAGACTTCAAATCCAGACGCTCAACGAATTTGCCACGATTGACGATGCTGTACAGCGGCGCAATTTGCTCAGGCGGCGCATCCGCCGACAGGCCAAGACGATTGGCATAGTCACCTTCCGGTGGCTCAATTTTGATGACCTCCGCGCCCCACTCAGCCAACATACGAGTGCAAGCCGGGCCAGGAAGCAGGCGAGTGAGATCAAGAACACGAAGGCCGGAGAGGGGAGCAGACATAGAACGAGATTATGGCGGGACGTCGCGCTGTTCTCGCCCACCACCACCGCCGTCATCCTCGGCGCAGCCGGGGATCCAACTCGTTAACCACGCGAAGCGCAATTCAAATTCGTCGCCACTTGCCACGTCCCGCTCATGCCGCGGGGCAGTCACTTTCTTTGCTTCGCCAAATAAAGTAACCAAAGAAAGGCGACCCCGACGATTGGCCTGATCCTGCGATGCTCAGAAAAAAACGGATCGCCCGAACTCGCTATCGCTCAAACATCGGACCGTTCTGATCGCTTTCTTCTTCCGCTTCTCGGGGCCAATCAACGGGGACCCTGTTGAGCCGATATTTGATCGCTGCGCGATAGGGATTACGATTAGCCCTAATGCGACTGTTGGACTGCATCGGTAACGTTGGTGCTCAGCTTGACCGAGGCGTTAGTCGTCCGCCGCACGACGGCGGCGTGACTCAGATCGGCTCCATGCCCGAAGCGCGAACTATCGCCTGCGTCGAGGGTGCACGGAGGGCCGATAAGAGATCTTTTGCGACGTCTGCGTTTGCACTACCGGCACTTATGGCTGCCGAGTAGATCGTGTAGTTTTGCAAGTCAGCAGGCACAGGCCCGAGGTATTTGATTCCCTTGGCGTGCAAGAGCTCGCTGATCTGTTGGAATCCAATATCGGCATCGCCTGCGGCCAAAAAGTCAGCAATCTGAGCGCCAGACGGTGGCTGCTTTGTCTTTGACTTCACCTGTTCGCCAATCCCGAGCTTGGCAAACACCTCGACCATGTGGCGGCCGCTGGTACCAGAAGACACGACCACTGTTTTCGCGGCTAACAGGGCATTCTTGAGTGCATCTTGCGTCGAGACGTCCTTCTTTGCCGCAGATGATGGGACTGCTACGCCGATGCCAGATTTGGCGAAGTCCGTGCGAGTTGCTGCCGACAATTTCCCGTCCTTAGACTGTTGATTGATGTTCTGGGCTGCGTTGACGACAACATCAACTGCCTCGCCATCCGCGACACGTTTGGTAATGGCTTCCGTTCCCGACCACGAAATGCTGACCTTGTGTCCGGTTGCCTTTTCGAATGTCGAGACTGCTTCGGTCACCGACTCTTTGGCCGCGTTCGGTGCGAGGACTTTGATCTCTGCGGCCATGGCCGAAAAGGTAAAGCCTAGGGATGCGATGAGGCATGGGACGAGTCGAGCAAACATTCTTCCTCCTGAGTAGTGAGCGTGTGATTTTGCTGACTGACGCAACAGACCTTGGATTCGGACGCCTAACGTGTTTTTTATGCGCGTTGCGCGTGTAACTTTTTAATAGTGCAAATCATGATTTTCTGGTTTGCCTCGTAAGCCACTGATTCGATATCGATACTTTTGTTATAGCGTGATTTCGGCGATATAACAACGTGCGCGATCCGACTGGGATGGCTGCGTCCGGGCACTCGTAACCCCCATCGCGAAGCGATCAAATATCGGCACTAAGGGTCCCCGTTGATTGGCCCCGAGAAGCGGGGGGGGGAAGCGATCAGAACGACCCGCTGTTTGAGCGATAGCGAGTTCGGGCCGTTCCGCTTTTTTCTGAGCATCGCAGGATCAGGACAATCGTCGGGGTCGCCTTTCTTTGTTTACTTTATTTGGCAAAGCAAAGAAAGTGACTGCCCCGCGGCATGCGCGGCGGGTGGCAGACGAACCAAGCCCGCGACGAACTCACTTGGTTTGTATCAATTTGAGGTGGGTTGGAACCCACCCTGCGGTTCATGGTTCGACAAGCTCACCACGAACGGGGCTACGAACCGCTCACCCTAGCCCTCTCCCGCGAGGTGAGCGGGGACTGATTTGCGTCTCGCGCGGCTTCACGCGCCGGATCCCCGGCTTCGCCGAGGATGACGGCCGATGGGAACCGGGAGCGGACAAAACCGCCTACGAGATCCGAAGTATCCGCTTCACTTGAATCGCCGTCGCCAACGCCTCTTCCTGCGTCGCCGCCACACACGTCACATGCCCCATTTTGCGGGCTTTTCTGGCTTCGGCTTTGCCGTACAGGTGTACGTGCGCGCCAGGCAACGCAAGCACCTCATTCCACGCGGGCTGCATCGGCAAGACCGCGTCAAACCACACATCTCCCAACACATTCACCATCACCGCCGGTTGCACTAATGATGTATCGCCGAGGGGTGCGCCGACCAGCGCGCGAACCTGTTGTTCGAACTGCGAGGTCTGGCAGGCTTCTATCGTGTAGTGGCCGCTGTTGTGCGGTCTTGGCGCGATTTCGTTTAACAACAAGCCGTCAGCGGTGACGAAGATTTCCACGCACAATACGCCGACGTAATCGAGCGCAACGACCAGTTGCTGCGCCAATGTTTGCGCCTGGTTTAGCACCGCAGCGTCAAGCCGCGCTGGAACAATCGTCAGATCGAGAATGCCTTTGACGTGCTGGTTTTCCTGCACCGGCCACACGCGCACTTCGCCTGTTGCCGAGCGAGCGACCAGCACCGAAATTTCGCGTTCAAACGGAATCATCGCTTCGAGCACGCACGGTGCCTGCTTCATGCTCATCCATGCGAGCAACGCCTGCGTGGTGGACGTGACGCGTTGCTGGCCTTTGCCGTCGTAGCCGAGGGTGGCAGTCTTCAATATGCCGGGGAACAAGGTTGTCGGGGCATCGCGCAGCTGCTCGGCACGCTCGATCACAGCAAATTCGCCCACCGGCAGACCGTGCTCGACAAAAAATCGCTTCTCTTTACGCCGATCCTGCGCGATGCGCACTGCGGCGGCTCCAGGTCGCGTGGGGAGCATCGCCGCCAGCGCTTCAAGCGATGCGGCGGGAACGTTTTCAAACTCGGTGGTGACCGCAGCAACGCGTTTGCCGAAGTTCGCGATCGCGTCGCCATCGTCGTAGGCGGCAACGAGTACGTCGTCCGCTGCCTGCGCCGCAGGCCCGCTGCCGTCGGGGTCGAGCACCAGCACTTTGTACCCGATTGCCTGTGCAGCATGCACAAACATGCGGCCCAATTGCCCGCCGCCCAGACAGCCGAGCCAACTTCCTTCAGGGGCCATCATTACTTGTCAGCGAGAACGGGCGGCACCAGCATCGAGCGCGCATTGGCCGTCTGCTCGTCGCGGAACGAGAGCAATTGTTGCGCGAGCGCCTTGTTGGAAATCCCGAGCATGGCCACGGCGAACAGCGCTGCGTTGGCGGCACCGGCCTCGCCGATGGCAAAGGTCGCAACAGGGACGCCTTTCGGCATCTGCACAATTGAGAGCAAAGAATCCTCGCCACGAAGGTACTTCGACGGAACGGGCACACCGAGCACGGGCAACGTGGTTTTAGCTGCCAGCATGCCCGGCAGATGCGCGGCACCGCCAGCGCCCGCAATGATCACGCGAATGCCGCGCTCCATGGCGGTATCCGCGTAGGCGAACATGTCGTCGGGCGTGCGGTGGGCGGACACCACTTTCGCCTCAAAATTGACCCCAAAACGCTCTAGCATCTCTGCTGCGTTTTTCATGATGTCCCAGTCGGAAGAAGAGCCCATGACGAGCCCGACGACTGGACCGATTCCGTTAGCCCCGTTTTGCATTCGTGGATTCTATCGAAGGGGCACGGCCGGTGAATTCAATGTGATTTTCTGAATGCACGCTGGATAAAAGTCCGTCTTCGCGGAAAATAGAAGGTATGCCAGTTCTTCGCCTCTTTTTAATGGCTGCGGCCTTCGCAGCGACCTACCCTGTTTACGCCAGCGATTCGGCGGTCAAGGACGCGAGCGAAGGCTTTCGTCTGGGCGAACTGCGGCGGGTCACGACGGTTTTGCCGCAAGTCCGTGGTCACGTGCTTGAGGGCTACGTGGAGTACTGGGCTTTGCGACTGCAGATTGATCGCGCCGATCGCGGCGAAATTGATCGTTTCCTGAAGAAATATTCGGGCACGGCGGTCAGTGACCGCATGCGGGTGGACTGGCTGAAGCAACTTGGCAAAACAGGCGACTGGGATGCTTTCGCCTCGGTATCGACGGGGTTCGAGACTGACGACAGCGAAGTCGCGTGCTACCGCACGGCGATGGCGGGCCGAAGTGAAGCAAAAGATCTGCTGTCTGTTCCGAAGGGTGTCTGGGAGGAACGATTGACCGAGTCATGCGCGGAGGCCTTCGCAGCACTGGCGCGGCGCAAGCAGGTGAGCCAGGACGACGCCGTCTGGCGCTTCAGGACTGCCGCCGACGGCGGTACCTTTGTGGCGGGCTCGCGGGTTGCCGAAGCGCTGCCTGAGGGAATTGCGCCGGGTGGCGAAAATTTGCAGCGCGCGCACAGCTCACCCGAGGCTTATCTGAGCGCGGGGATGGCGTGGTCGTCTCGCAGCCGGCGTGAAGCAGCGCTTTATGCATTGACGCGACTCGCGCGGAGCGACGTTGCCAGGGCGCGCGCGATATGGTTTGGCATGCGCAGCAAATTCACCGACGAGGAGCAGCGCTACGCGGCAGGACAGTTGGCCTACGCCAGTGCGAGACGGCTCGACAGTGACGAGGCAATTGCGTGGTTCAAGCGAGCGGGCGATGAAGGCATGATGACGCGAATGGGCGACTGGCAGGCCGCTTGGATTGCGCGCGGCGCCCTGCGTCTGGGTGCGTGGGCAGAAGTGTTGCGCGCGGTAAATGCCATGAGCACCAGCGGCACCGGTCAAGGCGACCCAACGTGGCGTTACTGGAAAGCGCGGGCGCTGGACGAACTCTCCGACAAGGCGGGCGCGCAGGCGTTATACGTTGAACTCGCAAAAGAATTCAGCTTTTACGGATTGCTGGCGGCCGAGCAGATTGGTGCGCCGCTACCAACGCCCGATGCGCTCAGGGCGGGTGCAGTGAAGCCCACAGCAGAGGATGTGAAGCGTTTCGAACAGTCGGCAGCGGCACGACGTGTGCTGAAACTCTCAGAGCTGGGTCTGCGCGCCGATGCGGCGAAAGAGTGGTACAGCGTCGTCAAGGATTTCAACGATACTGTCTCGTTGATGGAGGCCGACTGGATGCGTCGCAAAGGCATCTGGGATCGCTCGATCAACACCGCTGAGCGAACGAAATCGCAGCATGATTTCGGCCTGCGCTATCAAATGCCCTACGCGGCTGAAATCAAAAAAGCGGCGGCGCAAGCGGCGCTTGATCACGGCCTCGTGTTCGGGCTGATCCGACAAGAGTCGCGCTTCTGGGCGGAGGCGGTGTCCTCGGCTGGCGCGCTCGGGCTGATGCAGGTGATGCCCGCCACTGGCAAATGGATTGCCACACAAATGAAAGCAGGCGAATATCGCCCGAGCCAGTTGATTGACGTGGGGGTAAACACCGGCTTTGGCGCGTTCTATCTGCGCACTGTGCTCGATCAAATGGGCGGGTCGGAGCCGATGGCCGCAGCCTCTTACAACGCAGGTCCGGGTCGGGCACGCGCCTGGCGCGCTGACACGGCACTCGAAGGCGCGATTTATGCTGAATCCATCCCGTTCAACGAGACGCGCGACTATGTCAAGAAAGTGCTGGCCAATGCGATCTGGTACTCGCACTTGAGCGGCAGCGGCGTGACGTCCATCAAAACGCGACTGGGCATCGTTCCAGCCCGGCGCTGAAGCGCCATCTTTATCAGGCATTTGAAAACAACATGAACCTATTGATCCTCGGCGGCAGCGGTTTCGTTGGCCGCGCCATTTGCAGCAAACTCGTGGCGGCTGGCCACAGCATTACCGTGCCAACACGCAAACGAGACAATGCACGGGCGCTGTTTCCGCTGCCGAGCGTGACCGTCGAGGAAGTTGACGCCAGCGATCTGGCAACGCTCACGCGGCTCGCGCGCGGCAAGGACGCCGTGATCAACCTCGTGGGTATTTTGAATGGCAATTTCACGCGCATGCATGTCACGCTGACCGAAACGATTGTGGCGGCCTGCAAGGCCGCGGGCGTGTCGCGCTATCTCCATATGAGCGCACTCGGAGCGAGCGCGGGCGCGCCGAGCGAATATCAGAAATCAAAGGCTGCCGGAGAAGTCATAGTGCGGAACAGCGGCCTTGATTTCACGATCTTCGCGCCATCGGTGATCTTTGGTCGGGGGGACTCATTTCTAAACAAGTTCGCGCAGATGGTGAGCCTGTTGCCGCCGTTGGTGCCGATGGCTTTGCCGGGTGCGTCTGCGAAATTCCAGCCGGTGTCGGTGGACGATGTGGCGCGTGCTTTTGTTGCGGCCGTCAAGAATGAATCAACGTTTGGTCAGCGCTATGAGCTCGTCGGGCCCAAGGTCTATACGCTGAAAGAACTCGTCGCCTACGTGATGGTTCTCGCGAACGACAAACACGTGATCATCGGATTGCCCGGCTTCGTCACGTCGATGCTGGCGGGCGTGTTGCAGTTCGTACCGACGCAGCCCTTGACGCCGGACAATGTGAAATCAATGTCGGTCGATAACGTTTCCAGCGCGTCATTTCCGGCGTTTGCGGGCACGGTCACCGCGCTAGAGGATGTTGCGCCATCGTATCTCGGACACGCTGCCATCGTTGATGAATTTGCGCTGGCACGCGAGCGGGCCGGGCATTGATTTCGGGACGCAGGTTGGTTTCAGCTTTTCCGGGAAATCCCTTATTCAATTGGGGCGACAACGGCAGAATCGCACAAGTCGACTCGCGCTCAATATCGCCTCTTCCCCCAATGCAATAGACGTTTAACGCAAAAGTTGTACCTAGAAAAATGGCCGCTCTCGATCCCGATCTCGCCCGCTATTTCGCCGATCTCGGCGCGACGTTTCCGCCGCTGCCCGCCGATCCCACGCCGCTGGAGCGACGCGGTCGTTACTGGACCCTGTGCGGGCTCGGTAAAACTCCGTTACCAGCGAGCGTGACGATCAACGATGTCTCGCTTGATCTTGAAGTCGGCAAGGTTCCGGTGCGCCTGTTTTACGGCCATGACGGCGCCGATGAGCCGGTGCCGACGATCATCTACTTTCATGGCGGCGGCTGGGTGGTCGGCGACAACGACACGCACATGCCGACCTGTGCGCGCCTCGCTCAGGAAGCCAATGCACTCGTCGTGAGCGTCGACTATCCGCTGGCGCCAGACGCGCACTGGCAAGCCTTGACCGAGGCCTGTTATCAGGCGGCGTCGGCAATTGCCGCCGACCGCGTCGCGCAGGACGCAGCCACCCCCATCGCGCTGGCCGGCGACAGCGCGGGCGGACATCTTGCAACCGTCACCGCGATTCGCGCGCGTGACGCGGGCGGCTTTCACGTTGCGTTGCAGGCGCTGTTTTACCCGTGCATTGAGCCGACCTACGCGACCGGCAGCTACGACGAGTTCGCCGCTGGCCCGGGCCTCACGCGCGCCGACATGCAATGGTATTGGCGTCAATTCGCGGGCGACGATCACGCGGCCAACGACTACCGCGTCGCTCCGTCCCGGGCCGATTCGCACTCGGGCTTGCCGCCCGCTTACGTGGTCACAGCCGGACGCGACCCGCTGCGCGACGAAGGACGCGCTTACGTGAACACCCTGCGCAATGCCGACATCAATGTCGCACATGACGAGTTCGACGCGTTGCCGCACGGCTTCCTGCGCATGGCCAAATACAGTGTCGCCACTGATGCCGCCATTTCGCACGCCAACAAACGAGTGGGCCAACTGCTGCGCGGTTCGCGGACTTAAGGCCAGTGACGTTCATCACCGACCCGTGGTTCTACGCCTGGGCTATTCCCGCTGTCATCATCACCGGCATTTCGAAAACCGGCCTCGGAGCCGGTGTGGGTGGTGTTGCAGTTCCGATGATGAGCCAGGTCATCGCGCCGGGCGTCGCCGCCGGCATCATGCTGCCGATTCTGTGCGTCATGGATTTGCTCGGGCTGCGGGCCTATCGCGGACAATGGGACTGGGCGAGCGTGAAGCACATGATGTGGCCCGCGATCTTCGGCATCGTCGTGGGTTCGCTCAGCTTTGGCAGTCTTTCAGTAGACACGACGAAGGCGCTGCTAGGCGCAATTTCGGTGGCGTTTTCGCTCTACCAGCTGGTGCCTGCGCTGCGCAACCTGAACTCGTGGTTACCCGAAGCAATCCGGCCGTGGCTCTGGTGTGGACTGTCCGGCTTCACCTCCACGCTTGCCCATGCGGGCGGCCCGCCGATCACCATTTATCTGTGGCCGAAAGGTCTGGATCGCATGCAGTTCATGGCGGTCACGATTGTGTTTTTTACGGTGGTCAATGCCGTCAAGCTCATTCCCTTCGCGATCCTCGGCCAGCTCAGTCTGACCAACCTTGGCACAGCCCTCGTGTTGATGCCGTTCGCGCCGGTTGGCGTGTGGCTCGGGGTGCGTCTGAATACCGTGATTAACGACGTGATCTTTCGACGCGTCACACTTGCGTGCCTGTTTTTGCTCGGCGTGCGGTTGCTCTACGAAGGGTTGAAATGATGGCGTGTGATGGAGGCACTCATGAACACGCGTGACGCCGTCACGTTGGTCGCGGTCGATTGCGCCTATGCACCGCTCTCGGCCGCCGCCCTCGCCCGCTCGGCGGCTGCGCTGCCTGTTGCACGTGTGCTGTTACTCACCGATGCAACGATTACGCACGACGGCGTCGAAATGGTTGCCATACGCCCGATCCGTTCACGCGCTGCGTACTCGCAGTTCATGGTCAAGGAACTCCTCAATTTCATCACGACCGATTACGCGTTGGTGATGCAATGGGACGGCTTCGTCATCGACGGCAGCATGTGGGCTGACGAGTTCTGGAACTACGACTATATAGGCGCCAAGTGGCCGCATGTGACGGGGGACTTTCGTGTTGGAAACGGCGGCTTTTCGCTGCGTTCGATGCGCCTTCTGCGCGCGCTTGCCGATCCGGAGATTGCGCTCAATGCCGATGAAAACGAAGACGAAGCGATTTGCGTCCGACACCGTGAATATCTCGAAACAAAATACGGCATTGCGTTCGCCGATGAGCGCGTAGCGGACCGATTCTCGGCCGAAGTGGGGCGTCCGGTTGGGCCAACGCTTGGGTTCCACGGAGTGTTCAATTTCTGGCAGGTGCTGTCCGACGAAGAGTTGATCGCGTTCGCACGTTCTGCGCCGCCAGCCATTGCCGAAGGCATCGGGTTTGGCGCGCTCGCGAGAAATCTGGTGGACTTGAAACGCGTTGCCGCAGCGCGAGAATTTGTGACGCGCCGGTTGGCCGCAATTCGAGGTGAGCCCGCAGCTCTGGCTTTGCTGGCCCGACTGGATGCGATGAAAGCCGTGCCGACGACGACCGAGCCGCCGATCAAACCGCCGTCATCGAGGAACGATCCCTGCCCGTGCGCCAGCGGCAAGCGCTACAAGGATTGCCACGGCAAGCTGGGCGCAGCCCTCGCGACACCCGCCGTGCTCGCAGTGGATGAAGTGCTCGCCGACGCATTGCAGCACCACGAACAGGGCGACGTGCAATACGCTGTCGAGTGCTACGCCCGCATCCTGCAACAGGAGCCGGAGAATGCCACCGCGCTGCACTTTGCCGGGCTGTCGCAATATCAGGCGGGACAACCATCGGCCGGACTGGAGCTGATGTGGCGATCAGTCAAACTCGTTGATCAGGAGCCCGAGTTTTTCAGCAATCTCAGCGCCACGGCCTGGACCGCAGGCCGCTACGATGAGGGACGCTGGGCGGCCGGGCGCGCACTGGCACTGGATAACGAACACCTCGGAGCGCTTAACAATCTCGGCTTTAACCTGCGCTCGATGAACGACATTGACGGCTCGATTGCTGCGTTTGACCGCGCGCTCGAGCTCGCGCCCGGCTTCGACTACGCGCGCTGGAATCGCACATTTTCATTGCTAGCAAAAGGCGACTACGAGCTCGGATTTGCCGACTACGAATTGCGTCTGCAATTTCCGCAAACGCAACCGAGCGGCAAGATTCCAGCCAATACACCCATCTGGCGCGGCGAAGCAGCCGAAGGCAAATCGATTCTTTTGATGTGCGAGCAGGGATTGGGCGACACCTTCATGTTTGCCCGGTTCCTTCCGCTCGTGGCGGCACGCGGCCTGAAAGCGACGCTCTCCGTGCAGCCCTCACAAGTGGCGCTGATGCAGCAGTCGTTTCCCGGCGTGAGCATCGTCGCAATTGGCGAGTATGAGGCGCAGAATTTTGACTACTGGGCGGCGCTGTGGTCATTGCCACCTGCTTTGGGTACGACGCTAACGAATTTGCACGCTCCAGCGAGGTACTTTGAAACGCGAGCGTCGGACGTTTCAGCGTGGCGGCAGCGGCTGGACGAGGTTTCAAATCGCTCTTCGAGTGCCAGATCGAAGGCGCGGGCACCGCGCGTCGGCATCGTCTGGCAAGGCCAGTTTGCCGGGCAGGACAACCAGATGGCTGACCGCTCTGTTCCGCCGCGTTTGATGCGCCGCTTCGTTGCGGCTCACCCCGACATCGTCTGGGTATCGCTGCAGCATGGCGCGCCGCCATTGGGCGCGCCGAACGTGATTGACTGGACGCCAGACATCGTCGAATTCACGCAAATGGCGGCGCTGATCGATACGCTTGATCTGGTGATCACCATCGACACCGGGGCGGCGCATCTGGCCGCTGCGCTGGGCGCAACGACGTGGGTGATGCTTCGCCATGCAGGCGACTGGCGTTATGGAATTACGGGCGACACGTGCGCATGGTCGCCGACGATGCGCCTGTTCCGGCAAGATGAGTCACGGCGCTGGGAGCCTGTATTTCAGAAAGTCACAGATGCGCTCGCCAACAACGATTGGCAACGCTCATGAACAGCCCTGCTACACGTTAAACAAAAACTCCAGCACGTCGCCGTCCTTGACAACGTACTCCTTGCCCTGCGCGATCATTTTTCCTGCTTCTTTCGCGCCCGATTCGCCTTTGAATTTGATGAAATCATCGAAAGCGATTGTTTGCGCGCGGATGAAGCCTTTTTCAAAATCAGTGTGAATCACGCCTGCGGCTTGCGGCGCAGTGTCACCTTTGTGAATCGTCCAGGCACGGACTTCTTTCACGCCTGCCGTGAAGTAAGTCTGCAACCCGAGAAGTCCGTAACCCGCGCGAATAACGCGGTTCAAACCGGGCTCTTCCAGACCCAGATCTCTCAGAAATTCCATCTTGTCGGCGTCATCCATGTCGCCGATTTCGGCTTCCATATTGGCGCAGACGGCTACCACCGGCGCTTTTTCCTTCGCCGCGTAGGCAACGACCGCCTGATAGTGCTCGTTGTGTTCCAGGTCGTTCGCATCGGCCACATTGGCCACATACATGGTCGGCTTCGACGTTATCAGGAAGAGCTGCTTGACCAGCGCCTTTTCTTCGTCATCGAGTTCGAGCGAGCGCACTGCCCGGCCCTGATCGAGAACCTTCTGGCATTTTTCAAGAAGCGGAAGCATTTTCATGGCTTCCTTGTCGCCTCCGGTGGAGCGCGACAACTTGTTGTAGCGATGCATCGCCTTCTCGACGCTCGCGAGATCAGCAAGCGCCAGCTCAGTGTTGATCACTTCGATGTCATCAATAGGTGAGACTTTGCCCGCCACATGAATCACGTTGTCGTCTTCAAAGCAGCGCACAACGTGAGCGGTTGCGTCGCATTCTCGAATGTTGGCCAGAAACTGATTGCCCAGGCCTTCGCCAGTGGAGGCGCCCTTGACCAGGCCCGCGATGTCCACAAACTCAACCGAGGCCGGGACGATGCGCTGCGGCTTCACGATTGCGGACAATTGCGCCAGACGCTGGTCGGGCACTTCGACGATGCCCGTGTTCGGTTCAATGGTGCAGAACGGATAATTCTCGGCGGCGATGCCCGCCTTGGTGAGCGCGTTGAAAAGCGTGGATTTGCCGACGTTCGGAAGGCCGACGATGCCGCATTGAACTGCCATGGTGGGGAGACCGGTATTGTTTGAATTAACCCGTGATTATCTCCGAGCGAACACAACGTGGCCAACGCTCTTGCAAAATGGGTGCATTCCAGACGGCGAAATCGAGCTTATGAACATCCTCTATCTCCACGGCTTCCGCTCAAGTCCGCAATCAACCAAGGCGCGTCTCATGGCCGCGCACTTTGCGAACACCGAGCATCGCTTCGTCTGCCCGCAACTACCTTCGAGCCCATCGGTTGCCATTGAGCTGGCACGAGGGTTGATTGAGGATCGGGGTGACGCCGCCCAAGACTGGACGCTGATCGGTTCATCGCTTGGGGGCTTTTACGCGACGTTTCTGGCAGAGACGTATGGCTGCCGCGCTGCGCTCCTGAATCCTGCCGTGATGCCCGCCAACGATCTCGCGGGCTATGTCGGAGAACTCACGAGCTATCACTCGGGCGAGCCGTTCGAGTGGCGCGCCGAATATCTCCACGAGCTTGCCGCGTTGCAGATCAATCAGATCACTCAACCCGAGCGCTATTTTTTGTTAGCAGCGACGGGAGATGAAGTAATCGACTGGCGGCAAATGCGCGACCATTATCCGGGCGCGCATCAACACATTATCGAAGGCAGCGACCACGCGATTACGGAATTTCCAGACTACATCGAGCGGGTTGCGGCGTTTTGCACTTCAGAGCGGGGCTAACAAAACCTGGCCGCCTCCTCATCGCCTTATTCACGAAGTGCGATTCGCGTTTGCGCACTCGCCGAACCGAATTGGCGAACCTCAATCGGAAAGCTAGCGCAGCGCGCTGCCGTCGCCGCATCGCGGAAAGTGACCGACCGGTGCACAGCACTCTGGCATGCGAACGGCGAGCACCGATGCGTGGGCATTCGTCCACGGGCAAGCCTTGAGTTGCATAGTTCCCGCCACAGCGCACCACCGAGTCAACGCGAACCGATCGGGCGCGCCGACGTTCTAGCAGTACT
Source organism: Burkholderiales bacterium (assembly GCA_043777615.1). Classification (GTDB taxonomy): domain Bacteria; phylum Pseudomonadota; class Gammaproteobacteria; order Burkholderiales; family Casimicrobiaceae; genus Casimicrobium. Next base: position 22,239 of record JAYWHV010000318.1, read on the forward strand.
CAAACGCGGGCGAGTAGCTGACTGTCAACAGGCGGTTGTTTTGAGTAGTCAATGTTGTCGTCTGCGGGCATGAGCACCAGACAATCTTAGAGATGCACTACGACTTGCGGACCGAAGAGGCTGCTTTGCAGCGAAAGCGGCCACTGAAGGCTATGGTTCCATTGCAATTGCGGTGCCGAGCGATACCCGCCTCCATTCCTAATTCATGCCTGTCAAGCAGCTGGCAACTGACGAATGCTTGAATGCGGGATGGTCGCCTTGAATGGTTCGGCGTGATCGTCATTTGATTGCGAAGCGCACGGTGCTTGGCTTTTTACCGTCGAGGGTGATTTCAACTACTGCTTTCGTTCCTGAACTGACGTTAAATCTTCCTTTAGCTTCCATACGGCTGTCGCCCGCGGGCGTCAATTCAAACTCCGATTTGTCTGAACCAGTCAAAAGCGTTATCTTTCCTTTCGCGTTCGTCGTCTTTGCCGGTTTGCCGTGGTCGCTGACGTGCACGGTGATCACGTCCGGCTTCGCGACGAGTTCGGCGTCGAATGCCTTGCCCTCTGCGACGATACCCCCGAATTTAGGCGAGTGATCGTGGCTTCCCGCCGCCAACGTCGTGGATGTCGTTACTAGCCCCAGCGCGGCTGCTGCCAGTGCGATCAGGTGGACTTTGTGTTTCATGATGTTTCCTTTCTTGACGGATAAAAACTAGAGTGCTTCGGAATCACTGTCCACCACTAGTCGTTCAGCAGACTGACGGCCAAACAGCCAGAACATGGCCGGTGTCAAAAACGTATCGAGTAGCGTCGAACTGATGAGACCGGAGAAGATCACGACGGCCACTGGATGCAGAATCTCGGTGCCCGGTTGCTCCGCTTCAAACAGTAACGGCGCAAGTGCAAACGCGGTGACAAGTGCCGTCATCAGCACCGGTGCCAGCCGCTCCAGCGAGCCGCGCAAAATCATCTTGTGATCGAACGCTTCGCTTTCGAAGCGCATCAGGTTGATGTAGTGACTGACCTTCAAAATGCCGTTCCTTACCGAGATGCCCGCGAGCGTGATGAAGCCGATCAGCGCGGCAATCGACAGCGGCTGCCCAGACAGCCACAGCCCAAGCACCGCACCGACCAACGCCAGCGGAATGTTGGCCATGATCAGCAGCGCCAGCGTCGAGCTTTTGTAGCGACTGTAGAGCACCACGAACATCAGGATCAGCGACACGATGGACAGCAAGCCCACCAGACGCGAGGCTTCTTCCTGCGCCTGAAACTGTCCGCCGAGAGTCACAAAATAGCCTTCCGGCAACTTTGTTTCGTTCACAACGTTGCGAATGTCGGCAACGACCTCGGACAGCGCGCGGCCCTGCGCGTTGGCGGAGAGCACGATGCGCCTTTTGCCATCGTCGCGGCTGATCTGGTTCGGGCCATCGCTGTCCTCGATGGTCGCGATTTTTGACAGCGGAATTCGGCCCGTCGGCGTCTCAATGAGAATCTGGCCGAGGCCCTCTATCGTGCGCGCTGATTCAGGCAGTTTGACCACCAGCGCAAAGCGACGACCGCCTTCAACAATCTGCGCGACTTTTTCGCCTTCCACAAGGCTTTGCAGTGTGGCCAGCACCTGCGGCGTCGGCACACCATACTGCGCTGCTGCGGCGTAATCAATACGCACCTTGATCTGCGGCGCGAGCACCTGTTTTTCAATCGCAAGATCGGCGAGTCCGCGAATGGCCGCAAGCTTCGCGCGCAACACATCCGCCTGCCCGCGCAACACGTCAAGATCATCACCAAACAACTTGATCGCGATTTGTGAGCGCACGCCGGACAGCATGTGATCGATACGGTGCGAGATCGGCTGGCCAATCTCGATGGCGGCGGGAAAGTTCACCAGCTTTGATCGAATGTCGGCGTTGATTTCTGTCATCGTTCGCGTCAGCTCATTCGCGGGCTTCAAGCCCACGTCTAGCTCGCTGGCATGCACGCCTTCAGCATGTTCGTCCAGTTCGGCGCGTCCGCTGCGCCGACCGACGTGGGTAACCTCCGGCACTTGCTTGATGAGCACTTCCGCCTGCCTGGCGAGCGCTGAGGTTTCGGCGAGGGTCACGCCCGGATTGAGACGCATTCCGATGACTCGCGAGCCTTCGTTGAATGGCGGCAGAAAGGTTGTGGCGAAGAACGGCACCGCCGCTGCTGCCACCAGAATCGCCACAGCACCTGTTGCTAGCGCCGCGCGCGGACGCGCGAGCACACGGCTCAACGCGCCACTGTAACTTCGTTTGAGCCACGCCAGAAACTTCGTATCGCCATGATCCAGCGATTTCATGCGCGGCAGCAGGTAATACGACAGCACCGGCGTGACGGTGACCGACACCGCGAGCGAGGCAAGTGTTGCCACGATAAAGGCAACGCCAAGCGGCACAAACAAGCGCCCTTCGATGCCTGGCAACGCAAATAGCGGCACAAACACCAGCACGATAATGATGGTGGCATACAGAATTGCCGAGCGCACTTCGAGCGATGCTCGTATCACTAGCGCCACGGTTCCAAGGCGCTCTGTCGCAGGTTTGGTGCGGTTCTCTTTCAGCCGTCGCAAAATATTCTCAACGTCAACCACCGCGTCATCGACCAAGCCGCCAATGGCGATGGCCAGTCCGCCCAGCGTCATGGTGTTAATCGACATGCCGAAATACTTGAACACCAACGCGGTGACGCAGATCGAAACCGGGATGGCGGTCAGCGCGATCAACGTGGTTCGTAGGGTGCCGAGAAACACAAATAGGATCACCGCAACGAACCCGGAGGCCGCAACCAGCTTGCCGTTAAGGTTGCTGATGGAGTTTTCGATAAAGGTCGCTTGGCGAAAGGTAACCTTCGGTTCGCTCAATCCGGTGGGTAGCGCTTTTTTCATCTCTGCCAACGCAGTTTCGATGTCGCGAGTGAGGCTGCTGGTGTCAGCCGTCGGCTGCTTTTGAATGCCGAGAATCACCGCTGCTCCGCCATCAAATCCTCCGTCGCCACGTTTAATCGCAGGTGCGAAAGTCACGTCTGCGACTTGTCGCAGCAGGATCGGTTGGCCCACTTTCGCCGCGAGCGCGAGATTGCGCAAATCGTCGAGCTTCGCCGTGCCGCCCAGATTGCGGATCAGGTATTCGCGGCCATTGATTTCAAGAAAGCCACCGGAAGTGTTCGACGAATAGCCCTTGAGCGAGGCTTGCATCTGTTCGTGGGAAATGCCCAGTTGCGCCATGCGCAGGGTGTTCGGCTGCACCTGATACTGCCGCACTTCCCCACCAATCGGGATCACCTGTGCCACGCCGGGAATGGCCATCAACCGGGGCCGCAGTACCCAGTCGACATACTCGCGAACTGCCATCGGAGAAACTCGCGCCGCGTCGATGGGTATCGCAATCTGCATGATTTCGCCCATGATTGACGTGATCGGCCCCATGTGCGGAGTCATACCCGCCGGCAAGCCTTCTTCCATCGACGACAGCCGCTCAGACACCATCTGTCGCGCACGAAAAATTTCAGTGCTCCAGTTGAAGGTGACATAAATGAACGAGAGTCCAGCGCTGGAAGTGGAGCGCACATTCTCAACACCAGGTAGGCCGTTCATCGCGGTTTCCAGCGGAAAGGTGATGAGCTGCTCCACCTCTTCAGCGGCCATACCGCCCGCCTCGGTGATGATGGTCACCGTCGGTTTATTCAAATCAGGAAACACATCCACCGGCATCTTTGACAGGGTGAATGCGCCATACACCATAAGCACCACGCTGCTGATAATCACCAGCAAACGGTTGCTCAGGCTGCTTTTTAGAAGCCAGTAAAACATAGTATCTGGCCCAATCAACGCACTTGGTTGATCAGCGTAGCGCCGCGTGTTGCGACGCGATCCCCCGCCTTCAATCCGGCGGTCACCGCCACCGACACGCCATCCAGCGCCTCGGTCATGACCACGCGTGGCTCAAACTTCTCAGGCGCGGTTTTCACCCAGACGATGGTTTGGTTCGACGGGCTTTTCATCAGCGACGACGCAGGCACTGCAATCGCGTTCACTTTGGATTTGCTTTGTACAAACACACGCACAGGCTGGCCGATGGCAAGCGTTGACAGCGACGCATCATTGGCCTTGAACAGCAACGGCAACGCTTGCTCGCGCAGCGTTCGCGTCGCGCCGACGAAGTTAAGCGCCGCGCGTTTGTCTCCGATGGCAACCGTTGCAGCGCCAATGTCTGCGGCCATCGCGGGATCGAACGCGAGCGCTTCGATGCGTAGGCGTGTCGGATCAATCACCTCGAACAGCAATTCACGCGCATCGACTACTTGCCCGCTCACCACGTTGGCCGAGGCAATGATGCCGCTGATCGGTGCTACCAACGTGTCGCGATTGCTGAGTCCGCCGCCCAGAGCGTTCGCGCGCGCTGTCAGGCTTGCGATTTCGTTTTCAGTCGCCTCGATTTCCTTGCGCGGAATGGTGTCGGCCAGTTCCTTCTGTCGCGCCAGTCGTTTCTCGGCCAGCGCCTTGCTGCCGCGCAATTCTGCGATTAGCGCGGTCTGGTTGGACCGTTCAATCTGCCCTGACGACGGAATGACGTAGGCCAGTACCTCGCCTTTGCGCACCGCTTGGCCGGGGCTTGGCAGTCCGCGCGGACCCGGCTCAATGCGGCCTGCAATCGTTGGCTGCACTTTGCCGCCAGCATTAGGATCCATCATGACCTTTCCGGCCAGTTCCGTGGTGCGCGGCAAATCCGCAGCGGTCGCGAGCATGGTGCGCACGCTCAGTTGTCGTTGCGCAGGCTTCGGCAAGAACACGCTGCCCTCGGGTTGTCGTCGCGGGCCATTGACATTGGTCGCCGGGCCGCTGTCGCCGTGATCATGACCTTCACCCGCTATCAATGGAGTGGACATCATCAATGAGGCCGGTAGCAATGCAATCGTGAGCAGCTTACGCAAGTTCATGCTGCAACTCCCAAACGATGGCGGTTGTTGCGGCTATTGCGGCGATTGGCGATGAGTCGACGAAGCGCGAAGAACAGCGCTGCCGCAAGCAAAACACCACCACCGCCCCAAAGCGCCGCACGCTCCCAGGCATGTGCATGCTCGTTGGCTGCAGCGGCAGACGAAGCTGCGCTGGCGTCTCTAACGTCCAGATCGCCGGTGAGCAAGTCGCTATCGGCCCCCGCACGAATGGTTAGGATAATAGGATACTCCCCTGCCTTGGCAAACGGTTTTGAATCAAAGCTGTAGTCACCGTGGTCCGCATGAAACTTACCGACCAATGTGATGCCTCCGCTACTCAGTTCGACAGTTGCGTTTAGCACGGGCTCGTTGCTTGCGGTTCGGTCAATAAGCACCGAGAACTCGTCTGAGAGGAGTATGCCGACGGCTTCGAACAAATCCGATTGCGCGGTGAATCGCGGCGGCGCAGGGCCGGCCGCAGTGGGCTTTGCCTCGCCATGATCGTGGCCGCCACCCGCTATAGCAAGTGCGCCAAATAGAGAACTTGCGGCGACTGCGCAGGCTTTGACAACAACTGAAAGAATCATGGCAACAGTCCCAGAGATTGATTGACGCGAGATATCGTGTGTTTAAGTTCGATGCGGGCGCGGTTTAACGCGAGATTGGCGTTTGCCCGTTCGCCTTCCGCGCGCAGGCGAGTTGGCAAGTCCAGCTCGCCCAGCCGATACGCTTTGGCGTAAAGGCTCGCTACTTCATTAGCCAAACGTCCCCGCTCGGCCAGTACCTCAATGCGCCGTTCGGCGCTGATCACAGCAGCCTGCGCACTGGCAAGCTCCGCCTCAAGCTGCCTGCGCAACAGCGGAACGCTTGCTTGCGCTTCCGCCAGTTCCGCGCCCGCTTGTGCGATATGTGGTGTCGCCCGTTGCGTGCCACCGAACGGAAAGGAGACACCGATGCGCGCGGTGGATGCGCTGGCGCTGCCGTTGCTACGCTCATTGGTGAGCGCGAATGAAACGGTGGGTGCGCCGTGGGTCAGCGTTGCCGCTTCGTTCAATTTCGCTCGCGCCAATTGCTCCGATTGACCGGCAAGCCGCAGCGACGGATGATCGTTTAGCGCACGCGGCGCAACGTTGCCTCGCGTTTCAACCGTATCCGCGAGCCCACGGTTTGCAGCGTCGCCGATCAATCCGCGCAACACTTGCGTCGCGGCGTTTAAACGCTGCTCCGCTTCAACGCGCGTCGATCGCAGCGTCTGCACGGTCAGTTCGGCTTGCAGCGTGTCCACGCGAGCGGAGTCGCCTGCTGCGGTGCGTCGCGCCGAATCAGTCGCGACCAGTTCCGCGCGTTTGACCTCGTCGTCTGCCAGCGTCAACTCGCCCGCTGCCAATTGCACGGCCCAGTAGGCATCGCGAACGTCGCCCGCGAGTTTGAGCGCAAGTTGCGCGAGATTCGCCGTGTAGACCGCAGACTCACCGCGAGCGCTGGCGACCTGAAGTGAACGCCGTGAAGCGGTGGCAATCGGCGCGCTGATCTCGATTTCAAATTCGCGCAGGCCATCGCGATTGCCGGTTTTGAGGCCAGAAGCGATGGTCGGGCTATCAGCTAACCACGAATCAGCGAGCGCTTCTCGTGATTGTTGCTCACGTTGCCGCTCGCTCGCTGCGAGCGTCCACGGTTGTTGGGCTAACGCAAGCTGAAACGCCTCGGCAAGCGTGAGAGAGGCAGCGGGCGCGGAAGCTGCGGCGCGTTCCGTCACAGCGTTTTGTGCGGCAACGGGTAATACGCTGAAGGTGACGCAAATCGCCAACAAAAGCAAAGATCGAGCACTCAGCGGTGCTCGGGGAAACACGGACATGTTCGGTTCTCCAGAATCAAAAAAGATCAGGCGGGAACCGACGAGGAGTGCACCGACGCGACTGCGTCAGGCGAAGAAATTAATTGCGTCCCCGTCGGCTAGACGCGGGCTAACCAGTTGGGGCGTTCGGGACGCTCGGTTGCGGCGTTGCGATGGTGTGCGTCGCGGCCGTCTGGGTTAATGCTGGCAACACCCGTTGGGCGTTTGAAATCAGTGCGCGCTCCAAGCATCGCTACAGAATGGCATAAGTGGCAAGCACCGCATTCAACATGCGAGCGCGACGAAGATTCATCTGCACTGGCGGTGTCGGCCATTGACTCCGCTGCCGCGATATCCGAATGCGGCGCAGCGTCATGGTGATGGTTGCCGCCCGCATGCAACCGCGCGTCCACGCTTGCCGCCAGCGCAAACTGAAGTGGCAAAAAGCAAAGCAACAAAAGGAGGATGAACCGACGCATGGGAGTTTAGTGTACCGATTTCTGCGAAAGTTCCGATGTTCGTAACAGTAGCAACCCGTTGAAAACCACCAGCAGGCTCGCACCCATGTCTGCAAATACCGCCATCCACATCGTTGCGTTACCGAAGAGCGCGAGCCCCATAAAAACGACTTTAATACCCAGCGCCAGAGTGATGTTTTGCCAAAGGATTTTGTGCGTCCGTTTTGACAGGCGAACGGTCTCCGGGATGCGGCGAAGGTCGTCGTATATCACGGCAATATCTGCTGCCTCCATCGCGGAATCGGTGCCCGCTTCGCCCATCGCGAAGCCAATGTCGGCCTGCGCCAGTGCTGGCGCGTCATTGATACCGTCGCCGGTCATGGCGGTTGCGCCGTATTGCTTCTGCATGTCAGCAATGGCCATGAGCTTGTCCTCTGGCAACAAGTTTCCTCGGGCATCTTTGATCCCGGCCAGACCAGCGACGGTGCTTGCGGTGGCCGCGTTGTCGCCGGTCAGCATGACGGGGGTGATCCCCATGGCTATCAGTTCGGCCACCGCCTGCTGCGACGAAGCCTTGATCGTGTCGGCCACTGCGAACAATGCAAGCACCGTCTTGTCAGTCGCCAGCAAGGTCACTGTACGGCCCTGATTTTCATGTTCCTGCAGCCTGGCCTCAATCGCAGGGCTACAAAGACCGCGTTCTTCGATAAGGCGATGATTGCCCAGCCAATGCTGCGTGCCATTGATGACCCCGCTGACGCCGCGACCAGCAATCGCGGCAAACGCATCGACGGTTTGCGGGCTGGCCTCCAATCCTGCCGCAATCGCTTTCGACTCGGGATGATCTGACTGCGCGGCCAAACTGTGCGCCAGCGTCGACGCACTTTCGCGCGACTGGCTATCTGCCAGCATTTCAAACGCAACGAGCTTGGGCTTCCCTTCTGTGATTGTTCCGGTTTTATCGAGCGCGATGGCTTTGAGATTGCGCGCTTCTTCGAGGTAGGTGCCGCCCTTGATAAGAATGCCGCGTCGAGCTGCCGCAGCCAGCGCGCTCACGACGGTTACCGGAGTGGAAATCACCAAGGCGCAGGGGCAAGCGATAACCAGCAGCACAAGCGATTTGTACGCCGCCAACGTCCATGTCCAGCCTAGCGCCCAGCGAATGTCCAACTACCGGTTTCGGCCACAATCAGTCGGTCGAGACGGGCGCTGCGTATCCGACATCGGCGCTCTGCGGCAAAAACAACGCAGCGTGCGCGGAAAGTCGAGCTCCAATCTCGCTACCACCCACCGCTGCCGGGCTCGCCCTTGAATGGCCCAGTCAACTCTGGCGTGATCCAACCGCCATAAAAACCGCCAGGTTGTGCAAGAACCTTTGCACCGCCTACGCTGCAATCGAGATCGTGAGCGTAAAAAGCGATGCACTCAGCCAGCGGCTCGGCCCCTGCCAAGGGCTGCGGATAGCTCCACGCGACCCGTGCCAAGCGACGCGCACCATCGACTAAATCCCAATATTTCGCAGAGCCTTTCCACTCGCAAAAAGAGCCGTCGCCTGCCGGACGCAAAAGCGAACGCTGAACATCGGCCAACGGGAGGTAGAAGGTGGGTGGGTGCGCAGTCTCTCTTACCACCCAGGCGGCGTGCGTTCGAGCCACCTCGAA
>JAYWHV010000319.1:0-8196 GCA_043777615.1 Burkholderiales bacterium
GATGATCTTTGCGACTTCGCTTTGAAGGCGCAGCAGGATCGGCGCGGGCGTGCCCGCGGGCGCGAATATCGCCTGCCATGACTGCAAGTCATAACCCGCAACGCCGCTCTCAGCCATGGTCGGCACGTTCGGCAGTTGTGGCGTGCGCTTTGCCGAGGTGACTGCCAATGCGCGTACCTTCCCACTCTCGATGAACGGACCTGCGACAACGCTTGTATCAAACATCATCGGCACCTGGCCGCCGATCACGTCCTGCATCGCTGGTGCGCTGCCTTTGTACGGAACATGAACCATGTCGAGGCCTGCCATGCCTTTGTACAGTTCGCCGCTCAAATGCTGCGACGTGCCGTTACCGGCCGAGGCAAACGAGATTGAGCCGGGTTTCGCTTTGGCCGCCGCGGTCAATTCCTGAACCGTCTTGTAAGGGCTTGCCGCGCCGACCACGAGCACGTTGGCGTTGGTGCCAATCAGCGCCACGGGTGCGAACGATTTGACCGGGTCATACGGCAGCTTCGGATACAGGCTGACGTTGATGGCGTGTGAGCTGATGGTACCGCCCAGAATTGTGTAGCCATCGGGTGCTGCTTTCGCCACGAAATCTGAGCCGATGTTGCCACCCGCGCCAGCGCGGTTTTCAACGATCACCGTGGTGCCGAGCGCCGGGCCAAGCTTTTGCGAAATAAGCCGCGCGAGGATGTCGGTCGTGCCGCCAGCCGGGAAAGGCACGACGTAGGTGATGGGTTTGGATGGCCATTTGTCCTGCGCGGCAGCGGGGCCGACGAGGGTGGCGATCGCAAATGCGATTGCACTGGATGCGGAGAGCAGAGTGCCAGGTTTCATGAGGTTCCTCCTTGTTCGAATGTTTGCTGATTACGCGGCAAGTTTCAGGGCGTTGGCGATACCGCCGTCGATTGCCAGCAGTGTTTTTGCCACTGGCTCAACTCGCGCGCGCTCCGCAGCTTCAAGGCCAGTCAACATCGGCAGCATCGGCCCCATGTCGGCGATTCCCGCCAGCGTCACCGCGTCATGCAACACCCGAATCGGGCTGATACCGTCGCGACAGTCTTCGAGCGGCATGTATCGGGCGCGAATGATTTCGGCTTCGGCGTATTTTTTCTGTTTGATGAGCGAAAGTAATTCCATCGAACCGCGAGGGCCGACGCAGACCGAGCCCGAAGTGAAGCCGGTTAGCCCAAAGTCGCGCAAGTGAACGATGGCTGGACGCTCGCCGATACCGCTAACGAGCAGATCACGACTGACAACTTTTACAAGCTCCGTCAGGTAGGGATCAACGCTTGGGTTCTCCATCACGGCGGCGTACTTGATCGAGGCAACGCGGCCTTCTTCGCACAGCTTGGCGACGGTTTCGGGCTTCAGGTAGTTTGCTGATTTGATGTAGACGACGGCCTTCTTGCCCATCGCGTCGGTCAGATGCCGGATGCCCGTTGCGAGGCCCGCATCGGTGTACGGGAAGGTCATCGGCAGCAGCATCGCGGTCGGATAGGGGCTTGCCTTGATGACTTTGGCCTGTTCCATCATCTTGCCGAAGTCGGGGCCGACCGATGGCAATACCCACGTGTCTGCGCCGACCGATTCCGCCAGAAAGTCCAGCAGACCGGCGTATTCAGCCAAAGGCGCATGGTAGAAGTTGGCGTTGCCGCCGTACATGATGTTCTTCACGCCGCCGCTCTCAAGATGCTTGATGAGCGCGACGTTGGCCGCCTTGTTCAACGATAAATCGGCATTGCGCGCCAGTGGGGGGACCGCGATGACGGAGCGTTCGAGGTCGGCTTTGGTGATAGGCGTGGTTTTCATGATTTTCGGGCGTTTGAGTTAACGGACGCTTGGCAAACAAGTCGTTCCCGAAATTATTACTTGTATTACAAGTTTGGTCAATTCCTGTTTACTCATAAATTTCGCGCTAGACCAGTGGCCATGGCTTCAAAGCAAACGGACCGCTTGCAAGTTGTTCCTGAAGGAAGCGGACGCACACGCGCACCTTTGCCGAATGGCTCAGGCGCACGGTGCTTGCGGCCCAGACGTCGGCGGGCTGCGAGTACTCGGGCAGGACGGCGACCAGCCGCCCCGCTGCCAGATCCGCGCTGACGTCCCATTTGGCTTGCAGCAGGATGCCGTGGCCGTCATTGCCCCAACCACGCACGATTTCGGCGTTATTGGAGGACAGTCGCCCCGTCACCTTCACTTTCTCCGCACCGTTCGGGCCGCTCAGACGCCACACTCCGAATGCCTGATTTCGGTCACGCAACACCAGACAATCGTGCTGACTCAACTCGGCCATGCTCGCCGGTGCACCCCGATGCTCCAGGTAAGCCGGGGCGGCGCAAAGCAGGCGTGCGCTGTCGGCAATGCGGTGCGCGACCAGATGTGGCTCGTCGACGTCGCCGATGCGCACGTCCAGATCGACGTTCTCGCGGATTAGATCGACCCGGCGGTCAACCAGGTCCAGCGTGATGTTGAGCGCCGGATAACGCTCCGCCAGCCGGGAAAGAACCGGGCCGATATGCATGCGTCCGAGCCGAAAACTGGTCGTCACCCGCAGCGTGCCGCGCGGGTCGAGTCGACCACCTGCGACTGTTTCGCTCATGTGGTCGACGCCCTGAAAAATCTGTTGCGCCGAGGCGTACACGCGCTCGCCGTCGTCGGTTACCGTGACCCGCCGGGCGGCCCGGTGAAATAGCGTCACACCCAGCGCCTTTTCAAGGATGGCAATGCGTTTGCTCACGTATGCCGGGGACATGCCCAGCTCGGTCGCAGCCGCAGCGAAGCTGGCCTTGCGGGCCGCCATGCAGAACACCTGCAAGTCGTCGAGTTGGAAATTGAGGTTCACGATTCGTGAATCATAACGCCACGCTTTGCCAATTGTTGGCTGAAAACGTCATCCATAGAATTCTCGCTGGGGCCGACTATTCCCGGCCTCAATCCTCTCACGGAGCCTCTATGGATTTCGCACTGAACGAAGAACAGAAAATGATGATCGAGACGGTGCGACGCTTCGTCAGGGACGAATTGAAGCCACTCGAAGACGAGGTCGAAGCGGCTGGCGCGCTCGACCTCACGAAGGCACGGGCGATCCACGACAAATCAAAATCGCTGGGTCTTTTTGCGCTGAACATCTCCAGTGAGTTGGGCGGTGGCGGACTCAACACCGTTGACCGTATCCTTTGCGAAGAGCAGTTCGGACACACCAGTGACATCCTGATTCGTCGCGCGTTCGGCAACGTTTACGAGCCCCTGCTGGTGTGCAAAGGCGAGCAGATCGAGCGCTGGTTGAAGCCCACAGTACGCGGCGAACGGACGTGCTCAATTGCCATCACCGAGCCCGGCGCGGGCTCAGATGCGCAGGGCATCAGGACCCACGCGGAGCGCACCGATGCTGGCTGGGTATTGAACGGCAGCAAGCACTTCATCAGCGACGGTGAGTGGAGCGATTTCTTCCTAGTCTCTGCCAAAACCGGCGACAAACAAATCTCCATGTTCATGGTTGACAAAGGCCTTCCCGGCTTCACCGTCGGCAAGGATCAGAAGATGATGGGCTTGCGCGGCACGCCTCACGTCGAATTGTTCTTCGATAACGTACCGCTGGAACCGATTGCACTGCTGGGCGAAGAAGGGCAGGGCTTCAAGCTGGCGATGGGCGCGCTGAACGTCGTGCGGCTGGCGCAGGTGGGTGCGCGCGCCGTCGGCAAGGCGACGCATGTGCTGGAGCTGATGACGGCATACGCCAATGACCGTTCACAGTTTGGCAGCCGCATTGGCGACTTTCAGATGGTGCAGCAGATGCTCGCCAATAGCGTCATTGAGATCAACGCTGCGCGCCTCATGGTGCTGCACGCCGCATGGATGATTGACGCCGGGCAGGACCCGAGGGACTGGATCGCGATGGTCAAAGTGCAGGCTGCGGAAATGCTGGGCCGCGTGGTCGACCGTGGTGTGCAGATCTTTGGCGGCATGGGCTTTTGCAAGGAGCTGCCGATTGAGCGCTATTACCGCGATGCCCGCATCTACCGCATCTTCGACGGCACCTCCGAGATTCACCGCAGCGTGATCGCCCGGAGTGTGCTCAAGCGCGGCGCAGTGTTGTTTGATGTGCATCGTTAAGAACCGCGCCATGAAGTCCAAGTTCGTAACCGCCGACGAAGCCGCCGCATTGATCAACGATGATGACACCGTTGCGCTGATGGGTGGCGGTGGTGGCCTCATGGAAGCCACTTGTCTGTTTCAGGCCGTCGAGCGGCGCTTTCTGAGCACCGCGCTGCCGCAACGGCTGACACTGGTGCATGCGCTGGGCATCGGCGACAAACAGAATCGCGGCATGAACTGCTTTGCCTACGAAGGTTTGGTGCGCAAGGTCATCGGCGGTCACTGGGTATGGTCGCCGCGCATGCAGCAACTTGCGCGCGATGAAAAGATCGCGGCTTACATCCTGCCCGGCGGCGTGTCGTCGCAGCTCATGCGCGAGATCGGAGGCGGTCGGCCAGGACTCATCACGCATGTGGGCCTGGGGACCGTGTGCGACCCGCGTTATGGCGGAGGGCGCATGAACGCCAGCGCTACCGAGGATCTAGCCGAGGTGATGATGATCGACGGTCGCGAATACCTGCGTTACAAGCCTTATCCAGTCAACGTGGCGCTGGTGCGGGCGTCTGCCGCGGATGAAGACGGCAACATCAGCTTTGAGCATGAAGCCGCGAATCTGGACGCGACCGCCATCGCACTGGCCGCGCGCACCAGCGGCGGCAAAGTCATCGTGCAGGTTCGGGAACGCCTGCCGCGCGGCGCACTGAAAGCCCGCGAGGTGCGCATCCCTGCGGCCTGGGTGGACGCCATCGTGGTCGACTCCGAGCAGCGCACAAGCTACGACATTCCGTTCGATGCGACGTTGTCGGGTGAGCTCATTGGCGAGGCGCGCTTCGAGGCTGCGATTAACGAGTCACAACGGCCGGAGGAATCTTTCAGTGAACGGCAAGCCGTGGCGAGGCGTGCCGCCTGCGAACTGGTGGCAGGTGCAGTTGTCAACTACGGCGTCGGCGTGCCCGACGCTGTCGCAAGGCTCGTCGCACGACGCTGCGAACTCGATTACATCTATCAAACCATCGAGCACGGCACTTACGGCGGCAGCCTGCTCGACGGCGTGCTCTTCGGCTATGCGCGCAACGCCAGCGCCATGCTCGACGCGCCAACACAGTTCGACTTTTATGGGGGCGGCGGGCTGGATATTGCGTTGCTGGGCTTTGGCGAGTTTGACGCTAAAGGCAACGTCAATGTCTCCAAACTCGGTGGGCTGACCGTCGGCCCCGGCGGCTTTATCGACATTGCACAAAATGCACGCAAAGTCGTGTTCTGCGGCGCCTTCGCGGCGAAGGGCGTGCAGCTTGAGACGGGCGACGGTCGTCTGCGCATTACGCAGCAAGGCAGTGTGAAGAAGCTGGTGCAGAGTGTCGAGCAGGTCACCTTCAGCGGCCCGCAATCACTGCTGCGCGGGCAGGAGGCGCTATACCTGACCGAGCGCGCCAACTTCCGCCTGACGCCGCGCGGCTTGGAGTTGTTCGAAATCGCGCCCGGCATCGACTTGCAGCGTGACGTGCTCGATCAGATGGATTTCACACCGCTGCTGGCGGCGACCATCACCGTGATGCCTGCGTCGTTTTTTCGGGCTGAGGACGATGGATTCGGCTCGCTTTCGTCAGCACCGAATGCGCGGCGAACGATTACGTAGCGCTTGAGGGGCGGCGCGGTTATGTCGTAACCGCATCGGACAAAAGTGGGGGCGGATTCAGGCTGGCGGTCGAAGTTCCAGCCCGGTTTGATCAGGAACGCGTTCACCGCTCATGCGGTTTGCTGGGTGCTGTCTCCGGTGTTACAGCTTGCGGCTGAAACGCTTATTTCATTGGGGCTGGACGCAAATTTCGAAGAGAGTCGATATTTGCAGAAACGTGGGCGAAGGCCGTGTGGGGCGGGGTACTCAGTAAAAAGCCAATGACCCACGCCGCACGTTTAGCGCAATGTGCCGCATGGCGCGGCAGTCAATCGATAAAGCTGAAACTAGGGCTGGGGTGGCGTGCCTGATGGCGACGCATCCTCTGCGTCGGTATCAGTATCCGCGTCGCTCGCATCGTCTGGCGACACGATACCCGCGGCCTTGTCAGCCGCTCGCTGCTTGAGTTTCTCTTCTTTTTTCTTCTTTTTCGCGAGCTCTTTCTGACGCTTCTCGAATCCGTAGTTGGGTGTCGCCAAGGCTCTTCTCTCTATTCAGTTCTTACGCAATACCGTAATCTTAATCCCGCCGCGAGATTGATAGCGCAGTGCGAAAAAATCAGGCTTGGCACTTCGCCTTGATGTCCGCCGGTATTTCGATGGCCCGGATGCGGTCGGTGACTGGATCCTTCACACAGAACGCACGAATCTCGGTGCCTTCGCAAAGTAGCGTTTCGTCTCGCGTCACGATGTGCTGCATGATGAACACCTTGGGTCGCCATTCGGTAATTTCAGTGCTGATCTCGATTGATTCGCCGTAGGTAGCGGGCTTCATGAAGCGAGTGTTGATCTCAAGCAGGGGCGTACCGATGATTCCGGTCGTCTTCACGAGTTCGCGCCAGGGTTGCACGCCGTGACTCACAAAAAAGTTGAGCGAGGCGGCATCCATCCATTTCGAAAAGTTCGGAAAGAACACGATTCCCGCCGGATCGCAGTCGCCGAATTGCACGTCAATTTTGAAAACGGTTTTCATAATTACTCTCTTTGCCCGCAACTTTAAACCAGTCGTCAGTTAACGAATCGCCAGCGACGCGGGGCAACGCCTCGACCACGTTTGAAGCCTTGGCTCCAAAGCATGTCATCTACATGAGTGGCGCTGTGAACAGACGTAAACTCACGGGCTGTGCCGATGATCGATGACCGCGTCCATACCGGATCATCGAAAACGATTTTCTACCTGGAGGACTGCTCGCTCATGACTACCCGCTACGAAGTACGCGATGGCGTTGCCATCTTAACCCTCGACAATCCTCCGGTGAACGGGCTCTCGTACGCGCTGCGCGTTGCATTCGCTGAAGGCCTCGAAAAAGCCAACGCCGATACGTCGGTCAAGGCAATCGTCGTGACTGGCGCTGGCAAAGCGTTTTCCGGCGGCGCGGATATCAAGGAATTCGGTTCGCCGCGCGCGGTCGCCGAACCCAATCTGCTGTCGCTGATTCGCGCTTGCGAACTCTCGGCAAAACCCATCGTTGCCGCAGTCCACAGCGTTGCAATGGGTGGTGGGCTTGAGCTAGCACTCGGTTGCCACTACCGCGTCACCGCTCCTGGCGCGAGCATTGCGCTGCCGGAAGTCAAGCTGGGCTTGATCCCTGGCGCTGGCGGCACGCAGCGTTTGCCGCGCGTGATTGGAGTGGAAGCCGCACTCAACATCATCGTGTCAGGCGAGCCGGTGAAGAGCGAATTCATCGCGAGTTTCCCCGGACAAAAACTGTTCGACAAAGTTATCGAAGGCGATCTTATGGCGGGCGCGATTGCGTATGCGCTTGAGAAGGCCGACGTTCGCCCGATGCCGCTAGTTCGCGATATGCGCGTCGGGCATCCTGAGGCTGACGCGTACTTTGCATTCGCGCGCAACACGGTGGGCGTGATGGCGAAGGGCTATCCGGCGCCGCTCAAGTGCGTCGAGGCGGTCCAGAACGCGACGAAGATGAAATTCGACGACGGCATGAAAGCCGAGCGCGAGATTTTCACGAACCTGATGTTCACGCCGGAATCGGTATCGCTCCGTCATTTGTTCATCTCGGAACGTGCCGCGTCGAAGATTCCGGATGTGCCGGAAGATACCCCCAAACGCGACATCAAAAAGGTCGGCATCATCGGTGCCGGCACGATGGGCGGCGGCATTGGCATGAACTTCCTGAATGCTGGCGTGCCCGTCATCATTCTCGAAATGAAGCAGGAAGCTATCGACAAAGGCTTCGGCGTCATCCGCAAGAACTACGAAGCGCAAGTCAGCAAGAAGAAGCTCAAGCAGGACGTGCTCGACGCCCGCATGGGCATGCTCACCAGCACGCTCGACTACGCTGATCTGAAGGATTGCGATCTCATCATCGAGGCCGTGTTTGAAGAAATCGGCGTCAAGGAAAAGGTCTTCAACGCGCTGGATGCAGTGGCGAAACCCGGCGCGATTCTGGCGTCAAA
>JAYWHV010000320.1:0-8164 GCA_043777615.1 Burkholderiales bacterium
TACGCTGAATTGACACCGGGGTGACCGCCGAGCGCACGAACGCAAATGCCGGAGTCATCGGCCAGCGACGGCAGCCCGGTGTGTCGTGCGGCGTTGCGCGCTTTAGCCAACGCATTTTCGAGAAACGTGCAATGTGGCTCCGGCGCTTCGGGAACATTGAATGCGCTCTGTGCGATGACCTCAATGCCGAGCGGTGCGAGCAGGCGCTCAAACTCTTTAAGTTTTTTAAGGTTACCCGTGGCAATGACTAGTTTGCTGAGTCGCATTGCTGTCTTACGAATTTAAGCCGACGCGATGGCCGCGTTCTGCGCCGCAGTCAACTGCTTCAATCCCTCAGTCGCCAGTGCCAACAGCGCATCCATCTCGGCACGGCTAAAGGGTTTTCCTTCCGCTGTACCCTGCACCTCAACAAAACCGCCGCTGCCCGTCATCACAACGTTCATATCAGTCTCGCAATTTGAATCCTCATCGTAGTCAAGATCGAGCACGGTTGCGTCCTGATAAACGCCAACCGAGACCGCTGCCACAGAATCGATCAACGGTGACGATGCAATGGTTCCCGCTCTCACCAATTTGTTGCAGGCAATCGCCAGCGCAACATACGCGCCGGTGATAGACGCGCAACGTGTGCCGCCGTCCGCCTGCAACACATCACAATCGAGCGTGATCTGGCGATCACCGAGTTTTTTCAGATCGACCACCGCGCGCAGTGATCGTCCAATCAGACGCTGAATCTCCTGCGTGCGACCGCTCTGCTTGCCGCTGGCGGCTTCACGGCGCGAGCGAGTGTGCGTCGAGCGCGGAAGCATGCCGTACTCCGCCGTGACCCAGCCCTCGCCGGAGCCCTTCTTGTGGCCGGGAACACCGTTCTCGACACTAGCGTTGCACAGCACGCGCGTGTGGCCGCATTCGATCAGCACCGAGCCCTCGGCGTGAACCGTAAAGTGCGATGTGATTTTGACGGGGCGAAGCTGGTCGGACGAGCGATTTGAAGGACGCATGAGGAGGTATTTTTGTGTGGGACGGGAGGCCGATTGTAGGTTGAGGGCTAAAAGCCCGAACACGCGCCTAGAAGAGTCGCCATCCATGCGTATTGAAGAAGCGCAGCCCGCTGCGCACGAAAACGCGCAGATGAGCGAAGCCGCGCGATGCCGAATTCCCGCCGTGATGAATCAGCGTGACGTGAGGATCGCTCACAACTCGTCCCTGCTTTGAAAGCCGCAGCGACAAATCGAGATCTTCAAAATGCAAAAAGTAGCGCTCATCAAAACCACCCACCGCCTGCAGTGCATCGGTGCGACACAACATGAATGCGCCGGACACGAGGATGACGTCGCTCACGCGATCAGTTGGCAAGTCGCGATACTCGTAATGCGCCAACTGCGTATCAAAAAGCCGCTTGAGCCAGGCAGGCGCAAATCCGCGCAGGAAGAACGTCCATACGCTGGGCATGCGCTTCGACAGGTAACCCGGCTTGCCGTCGCCATCACGCCCCACCGCGCCGACCAGAACCACTCGGGGTAGCGCGAGGGTTGTCAGGCCCGCCCGCAAAGCAGTCACGTCGAGTTCGACGTCAGGATTGAGCACTAGATGCGCGGGCATGCTGGTGGCGCGAATCGCAAGATTGTGCCCCGCGCCGTAGCCGACATTGCCGTGGCCGGACAATACAGTTGTGTTTGGCCATCCCGTTCGGACAGCAAGGGCGTTCAGCGCCTGGCCCTGCACGCCGCCCTCACTGTTATCAATCAACGTGAGGGCCACATCACTCAACGCGGCTCGTTCGCAGGCCAGGCGCAACGTGCCCAAATTGAGCGCCAACTCAGCTTCATCCAGCCGATACACCACGATGCTGACCGAAAGCGGGCTCGCCTTTGAGAGCAAACCCGGCAGCGGCGTAGCATTTGAGACATTGGGCAAAGACATGATGGAGAAGTGTATGGCAACG
Organism: Burkholderiales bacterium; assembly: GCA_043777615.1. Lineage (GTDB taxonomy): Bacteria > Pseudomonadota > Gammaproteobacteria > Burkholderiales > Casimicrobiaceae > Casimicrobium. The sequence continues at coordinate 1,946 of JAYWHV010000320.1, forward strand.
ACAGCAACCGAAAATTCCGCGCCGCGCTACCGCGACGAGGACCTCATCAGCTTCTGCGAAGCGCTGTACAAAGCACGCGGCATGCGCGGGGACATCGCCGCGATTTCGTCCTGCATTCTGGTGGAGGCAGATTTACTCGGCCACAGCACTCACGGCATGGCGCTGCTGGCGGGCTATTTAGGCGCGTTGGCAGACGGCAAGATGCTCGCTGCGGGAGAGCCGACGATTGAAAATCAGCGCACTGTTGCGCAGGCCTGGCACGGTCAGCGCCTGTCGGGTTTGTGGCTGACGGACAAGGCTATCCGCACCGCAACGGCGATGGCCAAAGCGCATGGCACGGGCACCATCAGCATCAAGCATTCGCACCACATCGCCTGCCTCGCAGCCTACCTCGAAGCACCCGCGCGTGAAGGCTTTATCGTCATGGTGCAAAGCTCCGATCCATGCACGGCAAGCGTCGCGCCGCATGGCGGCATCACGCCGATCATGACGCCGAACCCGATTGCCATCGGCATCCCGACCGGCGGCGATCCAATCATGATTGACATCTCAAGTTCGATCACTGCGAACGGCCCGTCGATGCGGCTGATGAAAGAGGGCAAACGCGCACCAGGCGTCTGGTTCGTTGACAGCGAGGGCTGCGGCAGCGACGACCCGTCGGTGGCGTACGTCGAGCCCAAAGGCGCGCTCTTGCCGCTCGGTGGCATGGACGCGGGTCACAAGGGGTTTGGTCTGGGCCTGATGATCGAATCGATGACGGCGGGGCTCACCGGCTTTGGTCGCGCCGATCCGCCGGAAGGCTGGGGAGCCAATGTTTTCGTGCAGGTGATTGACCCGGAAGCATTTGGTGGCCGTGACGCGTTGCAGCGGCAGACCGATCACCTACGTGAAATTTCTCACGCATCGAAACCAAGGCCGGGAATTGAACGCGTGCGCTTGCCCGGTGAAGGCGGGTTGGCGCGCAAACGCCAGCAATTGGCCGAGGGTGTGGCGCTTCACGCAACGATCATGCCTGCCCTGGCTCCAATCGCAGCGGAACTGAAGGTCGCGCTGCCGGAGCCAATTTAAGCTGATTGAGCGCGGCGAAAGCCCGACAAATTTGGCCAGTTTGCTAAAGCAGCTTTCTGCCTAAAAGCCATAGTGCATTGGGGCTACCGGTCATAAATGTAATTTGTCGGTATTTGCCATTTTGATGCATTACCCCATATATGGTGGCACTTTTTTCGAAAAGCTGTATGCCGTTTTCTGGCACAAAGTTGCGAATTGACCGTCTGCCGCAAGGGATCAAATGGGTCTCCACTTAGACTTGCGACGAATCATTCAGGAGCCGCGTCCAATGGCGGAAGAATCAAAAGTAAAAGGCCCGGCGTCTTACTTTCCGTCTATTGAAAAAACGTATGGCAAGCCGATCAGCCACTGGATGAAAGTGCTGGACGCCATGACGGGGCTGAAGCACATGGAACGCGTGGCGTCGCTCAAGGCGGATCACACGTTGGGCCACGGGCATGCCAATGCGCTGGTTGCCTACCATCGTGCACAGAGCGAGGGCTGACGTTACAAAACCAATGCCCCTAGTGTTTGCGCTGCTGATTCAATCGGTCACATTTTGGGCAGGCGTTTGGCTGTTACGCGACCAGCGCGTGTCGATGCTTGCGTGGGCGGCGTTGTACGTGTGCTGCGTCTCGGTCGCTGCCACTTTGCGTCATCGGCGCTTTGCGCGCTTCCAGATGTCACCCGGTGCATGGCTGCTTTTTGCCGTCAACTCAGTAATGCTGGCGGCGCTATTTTGGGGGGCCAACATGGCGCTTGATTTGATCAATGGCCCGCACCGCCCGACGGTTGATTGGGCGGCGCATCTTGGCGGTCTTGAGCTGTGGTTCGCGCTGTGTCCCGGTGTCTTGTCCGTCGGAATCTCGGGTTGCGCACTCTCACTGCAGGCGAATTTGACTAGGCGACGAGCGTCGCCTCAACCTCAAACAGCGCACCTTTCGGCAACGAAGCCACACCGACTGTCGAGCGCGCCGGATACGGCTTCTGAAACAGCGATTCCATCTTCGCATTTACCACTGCGAAGTTCGCGAGATCTGTGAGGAAAAGCGTGAGCTTGACGATTCCTGAGAGCTCGCCGCCCGCTGCGGCAACGACGGCCTGCATGTTGGCAAACGCCTGATCAACCTGCGCCTCGAAGCCTTCGCGCAGGTTGCCCGTCGCAGGATCGAGCCCAATCTGACCGGAGCAGAAAACAACGGTGCCCTTGAACGCGAAATTAACGCTGATGGCTTGCGAATAGGGGCCGATAGCAGCGGGGGCCTTGTCGGTGTGGATGACGTGGTTGCTCATGGTGATTTCCTTGGTAGTTAAGCCGTTTTGCCACGCAGGCGAGTGACGATTTCCGCGGTGAGCGGGGCCTGATTCATCGTGTAGAAATGAATGCCCGGAGCTCCGGCATCGAGCAGACGCTGACACAGTTGGGTGATGACGTCTGCGCCAAACGCTCGAATGGACGCGGCGTCATCCATGAAGCCTTCCATCTTGAGCGCGATCCAGCGCGGCACATCAATCGAATCTTTCGCGGCGAAGCGGGCGATCTTCGAAAAGTTATGAAACGGCATGATACCGGGCACGATGGGGATGGTAACGCCACGCTTTCTGACTTCATCAACAAAGTGAAAGTACGCGTCGGCATTGAAGAAAAATTGCGTAATCGCCGAGTGCGCACCGGCCCTGGCTTTGGTCACGAAATTGTTGAGGTCGGCTTCAGCGTAGCGACATTGCGGGTGGTACTCGGGATAGGCTGCGATTTCGATCACGAAATCGTCGCCATGCTCCTCGCGGATGAAGCGCACGAGATCGGTGGCGTAGGCGAAATCGCCCATTGCACCGGTGCCGCTCGGCATGTCACCACGCAGGGCAACGATTCGGCGAATGCCTTTTGCCTTGTACAGCGCGAGTGTTTCGGCGATGCTCTGCTTCGTTGCGCCGATACAGGAAAGATGCGGCGCCGCGGCGTGGCCCGACTCAATGATTTCGAGCACGGTGGCCAGCGTTTTGTCGCGCGTGGAGCCGCCCGCGCCGTAAGTCACACTGAAAAACTCGGGCGACAACGCGCCAAGTTGTTGCGTGACCGTGCGCAGCTTGAGCGCACCTTCCGGTGTATTAGGTGGAAAAAATTCGAATGAAATATTGTTCATTTTGAAGGTGTTCTCTTCTTTGTCTTTTTGGTGCTTTTAGAGGCGGCGGCGCGAAGCGAAGCTCCCCACGCGTGCGCGGCCCATGGGGCCATCAACGCGGCGGATTCCATGGCGTCGACCGGCGCGGTGTAGTAGCTCATGCTGCGCGGCTTGCCCGCCATGTCGTAGGTGAATATCTGGCAACCCGCGTTTTCGAATTCGCCGCGCGATTCATCATCGACCTTAAGCCAGAGCTGATCGATCGCGATGATCGCAAACGTCTTTCCGTCGATCGAAAAACCAACGCCACCGAACATGCGTTTCGCCACGATACCAGCGATACCGGCGTGCGGCGCCAGCGACGCAAAAAGCTCGATGCAGTAGTCGCGAAATTCATCTTGTTGTGCGCTCATTTAATTGACTCCGCATAAACGAAGAATTCGCGATTGCCGTCACCGCCCGTGATCGAACTATCGAAGTACTCAAGCACTTTGAGGCCCGCGTCGGTGCAAGCTTTTCTGATTGTTTTCTCAACTGTTACGTAGAGCGATGCGTCGCGAACGATACCGCCACGGGCCAGGTTATTCGCACCGACCTCGAACTGCGGCTTGACCAGCGACAACACGCGTCCGTCCTCGCGCAAAAGCGCTGGCCATTGCGGTAGCACTTTGGTGAGCGAGATAAACGACACATCAGCGACGATCAAATCGAACGGCTCACCGATATTCTGTAGCGTGCGCGCATTGACGCCTTCGATGCAGGTGACGCGTGAGTCTTGACGAATCTGGGTATGCAATTGATCGTGCCCGACATCAACGCCGACTACTTGCGCAGCGCCACGATGCAACAGGCAATCGGTAAAGCCGCCGGTCGATTGACCGACGTCGAGGCACCGAAAATTTGTTACGTCGAGTGCAATGTGCTTGAGCGCGCCTTCGAGCTTGAGGCCGCCGCGAGAGACAAAGCGATCCAGCTCGCTGGCTTCGATTTCGATTTGTGTGTCGTCGTGAACCGTGGCGCTCGCTTTGGTCAGGGCGACTTTCGCCAATCCGTCTCGCGCGAATACATGTCCTGCCGCGATCAGGCGTTGCGCAGCGGTGCGCGACGGCGCAAGCCCCCGCTCAACGAGCAACACATCTGCACGCATGGAAATGGACTAACCAGCTTTGGACTTCCTGCCGAACGGAATGATCATCGACAACAGCCAGGAGATCAAACCGTACAGCAGACCGCCGAAAACAGCGGCCCAGAAGCCGTCGACCGAGAAACCGTTGAGCATTTTGCCGACCATCCAGAACAACAAGCCGTTGATCACGAGATAGAAAAAGCCAAGGGTCAGTATCGAAATCGGCAAAGTTAACAGCGTAAGCACCGGACGGATCAGCGTGTTCACCGCGCCGAGCGCGAACGCTGCGATCAACGCAGAAACAAAACTCGTGACCTTGATTTGCGGCATGAAGTACGCGACCGCCATCAGTGCGACAGCGTTGAGTACCCAGACGATTAGTAAGCGAATCATTGTTTCTCTCCGGTTATCTGGCTGCCACGCCCGCGCGCGGGAGAGGCAATTTTCCGACTAGTACCGGTAAGTATCCAGCTTGTATGGCCCGGCCTTGCTCACGCCAATGTAGGCCGCCTGCTCAGTCGTCAATTCAGTCAGCATTGCGCCGACTTTCTTCAGATGCAAACGAGCAACTTTTTCGTCCAAGTGTTTTGGCAACACGTAGACCTTACCGTTTTCGTACGCTTCTGGCTTGGTGAACAACTCCATCTGGGCGATCACCTGATTGGCGAACGATGAGCTCATCACGAAGCTTGGGTGACCCGTAGCGCAACCGAGGTTGACCAGGCGGCCCTTCGCCAACAGCGTGATTTTCTTGCCGTCCGGGAAAATAACGTGATCGACTTGTGGCTTGATCTCGTCCCATGTGCATTTTTCGAGCGAGGCGACGTCGATTTCGTTGTCGAAGTGACCGATGTTGCACACGATCGCTTCGTCTTTCATCGCAGCCATGTGAGCGTAAGTAATCACGCTCTTGTTGCCCGTGGCCGACACGAAAATGTCGCACTTGTCAGCGGCGTATTCCATCGTCACGACTTTGAAGCCTTCCATCGCGGCTTGCAACGCATTGATCGGATCAATTTCGGTCACCCACACTTGAGCGGACAGCGCGCGCAATGCCTGCGCCGAGCCCTTGCCCACGTCGCCGTAACCGGCCACACACGCCACCTTGCCAGCGATCATGACGTCAGTTGCACGCTTGATGCTGTCGACCAGCGATTCGCGGCAGCCGTACAGGTTATCGAATTTGCTCTTGGTGACCGAATCGTTCACGTTGATGGCGCGGAACAGCAGCGTGCCCTTGGCGCTCATTTCGTTTAAGCGATGCACGCCGGTGGTCGTTTCTTCGGTCACGCCGATGATGTGCTTGGCCTTCCTCTCGTACCACGTTGGATCAACGGCGAGCTTCGCCTTGATTGAGTTGTACAGGCAGGTTTCTTCTTCGGAGGTTGGGTTCGCAATGAGCGATGCGTCTTTCGCCGCCAACTGACCGAGATGCATCAACAACGTGGCATCGCCGCCGTCGTCGAGGATCATGTTCGGGCCTTCGCCATCGGTGCCCTTAGCGCCGAACTCGAAGATGCGATGCGTGTAGTCCCAGTATTCAGCCAGCGTTTCGCCCTTGGTGGCAAATACTGGCGTTCCGCGTGCGGCGAGCGCTGCGGCAGCGTGATCCTGCGTTGAAAAGATGTTGCAAGAAGCCCAACGCACCGATGCGCCGAGCGCCTGCAGCGTCTCGACCAGCACGGCGGTCTGAATCGTCATGTGGATCGAGCCCGTGATGCGCGCGCCCTTGAGCGGCTGGGCTTTGGTGAATTCCTCGCGGATCGCCATCAGGCCCGGCATTTCGGTCTCGGCGATCTTGATTTCTTTGCGGCCCCACTCGGCGAGCGAGCGGTCTGCAATCACGTAATCAGTAAAGGCTTTATCAGCAATAGCGTTCATAGTCACTCCAATTTAATTGGGCGACACACGAGGGGAACGAAA
>JAYWHV010000321.1:0-8162 GCA_043777615.1 Burkholderiales bacterium
GCGCCGCTGTTGACCGATTTGATGGGTGGACAGATCAACTATTCGTTCGACACCATGGCGGCAGTGACTCCCCACGTGAAGGGCGGCAAGGTCTACGCCGTCGCGCAGACACGGACCAAGCGATCGGGCTCGTACCCCGACCTGCCTACGGTCGCCGAGAGCGGTTATCCGGGATTCGAAGCGACGACGTGGTACGGCATGATCGGACCTGCGAAGATGGCCCCGGAGGCCGTCGCGCGAATCAGTCGCGATATCAACGCCGCGATGGCAATGCCGGATGTCAAAGAGCGGCTGGCAGGCGTTGGCGCCGAAGACGGTGGTGGAACGCCGCAGCAGTTTGCGGACTTCATGCGGGCTGAGCGCGTGAAGTGGGCGCGGGTGGTTAAGGAGGCGAACGTGAAGGTGGACGCGTAATACGGCGTGACACGAGAAGTGCCACGTAGCTTTTATGGAGATATTGCAGTTCCGACGCATGATGCCGTCATGAAACTGTACGTAACTGTGTTGCACCGTGGGCCGCAAAGCGCAGGAGCCTATGGGTATGTAGCTTTTTTCTGAAAGCACCACTGCAATTGGGTTAGCCGCGACTTATGCCGTAAGTCGATTTTTCAGCATTTGTTCGTCTATCCCATATTCAATGTGGATTTGGAGAAAAAGCTGATGGCTCCGGCGCAGCTTTGATTGACTCGGACACCATGCTCGTGCGCAAGTGAATTAGCGTGAGTCACGACGCCAGTGGCCAGCGTGCTTTGCGCCTCACCGATTCGGGCGCTCACATGGCTGACAGTACAAGCGGCGACGCCTTGCAGCTGCAAGATTTCGAGCCCAGCGATCCCGGCGTTGTTGAGTCCAACGCCCGCATCGTTGAAGACCGCGAACCCAGGAGGGTGCGTCAGGGCAAGACGCGCCGCACTGACGCCACCATGCGAACCCGTCACAACGATCTGGCCACGCATTTCGTGCGTTACGGCACTGATGCTGTCGATGACGAATATTTTCATTCCCAGTCGATGTGTTTTTCGTAAAACGCGAGCGTGGACAGCGGCACAAATCCGAGGCGCTGGAGAATCGGTTTGCTGTCCGGGCTTGCCTCCACCGCGAGGTAGCGCGCGCCGCGTTCCCGCGCGGCATGCGCACGAATCGTGAGCATTCGCGTGTAGGCGTGCTGGCGACGCCATGCGGCTTTGGTTGTGCCGCCGCATAGGAGCGCGAACGCATCGCCTGCATGATGAAACATGTAGCCGGACGTCACGGGCTCGTCGTTGGCGGTGAAACCGGCGTAGAACAACACACCCGGCTCGTTTCGTTCCACCAGCGCGCGATAGTCGTTGACGTAGCGCGAGTTCGGAGCGTCGGGCCAGACGTCGTCCCAGACTTCCTGATACGCGTCGAGATGCTTCGCAGTGACGAGTTGACGAGCGGTTAGTGCATCTGAATCTTTTGCGGCGACGGCAGTCCTGGAAAGCGAATCCATGATCGCCGCGACGGGCACCGCCATCAGTGTGCTGTGGTCGTTTTCCTCGAAACCCCGCGCGAGCAACGCGTCACGCAGCGCGTCACGCGCGACGTCGTGGCTGTAGAGTTTCCACATAAGCACGCGTGCGCGGCCTTTAACAGCGCGCAATTCGTCATCTACCGCCGTCGCCGCTTCGCCGGACGCAAAGTCGTGCCACATGATGTAGCGCTGACTCGCTGTGTATGTCGTATAGCGCGACACACGCGGTGTGCGCTCGTGAGTCATGCCTGCGGGATGCCCTTCCTTGCGCATGGTTTCGTCGTATAGAGCGAGCAGGGTGGCAGGTGACATTGGGCAGATTGGGTGCTTGCTGTGAGTACTGGTTCCCGAGCTTGGGGGAGACGGGACTCAAAGCCGTACCGTTTGGACGGAGTTACATCACACTATAAACCGGCCCGCCGCCACCCTCCGGCGTAACCCAGTGAATATTCTGCAACGGGTCTTTAATGTCACAGGTTTTGCAATGGACGCAGTTTTGTGCGTTGATTTGCAGGCGTCTTCCGGGCGCAGCGCCGGGAATCGTTTCGTCGTCGACGTACTCATATACACCCGCAGGGCAGTAGCGAGCCTCGGGGCCAGCATAACGTGTAAGGTTTACTTTCACCGGAATCGAGGCGTCGCGCAGTTGCAAATGCACAGGCTGATCCTCTTCGTGATTGGTGTTCGACAGAAACACCGACGTGAGTTTGTCGAACGTGATCACGCCATCGGGCTTCGGGTATGCGATCTGCGGCATCTGGTCGGCGGACTTCAGGGATTCGTTGTCGGCCTTGCCATGACGCAGCGTCCAGCCGACAAGTTTGCCAAGGCCCAAATCGTTTAACCACATGTGGACGCCGCCGTGCAGCGTTCCGAGTGTCATGCCCCATTTGAGACCGGGCTTGACGTTCCGGACTTTGTAGAGATCGCTGAACACCCAGCTTTTCTTCCATCCGTCGTTGTAAGCATGCAGTTCATCGTGCTGACGCTCCGCCTTCACCGCGTCAAACGCCGCTTCGGCAGCGAGCATGCCCGTTTTCATGGCGTTATGCGTGCCCTTGATGCGTGGCAAGTTGACGAAACCTGCGCTGCATCCGATCAACGCGCCGCCCGCGAATGAGAGCTTCGGCACGCTCTGCAAACCACCTTCGTTGATGGCTCGCGCACCATAGGCTAAACGCTTGCCACCTTCGAACAAGGGCTTGATATTCGGATGTGTTTTGAAGCGCTGAAACTCATCGAACGGTGATAACCACGGATTCTCGTAACTCAGGTGAACGACAAAGCCAACCGCGACCAATGGGTCCTTGTTTTCATTGGTCAGGTGATACAAAAACGACCCGCCGCCGGTCTTTGAGTCGAGCGGCCAGCCTTGAGAATGCATGACTTTTCCGGGCACATGTTTCGCCGGATCGATCTGCCACAGCTCCTTGATGCCGATGCCGTATTTCTGCGGATCGATGCCGTCGCGCAGATTGAATTTTTTCATGAGTTCCTGCGACAACGAACCGCGCACGCCTTCACCGAACAGCGTGTATTTCGCATGCAGTTCCATGCCAGGCTGAAATTCGCCTTTTTTCTCGCCGTCCTTGCCAACACCCATATCGCCGGTCGCGACGCCGATCACGGCGCCTGCATCGTTGAAAAGCACTTCCGCCGCCGCAAAGCCAGGGTAAATTTCCACGCCCAGTGCTTCGGCCTGTTCACCGAGCCATTTGCACACGCGTCCTAAACTCACGATGTAGTTGCCGTGGTTATCCATGAGTTTTGGCAAGATCCAGTTCGGCGTTTTCATCGCTCCGGTTTCGGTGAGCGTCCAGAACTCATCCTCGGTCACCGGCGTGTGAATCGGTGCGCCTTTTTCTTTCCAGTCGGGGATCAGCTCGTTCAGGCCGACCGGATCAATCACCGCGCCCGACAAAATGTGCGCGCCGACCTCACCGCCCTTTTCGAGGATGCAGACTGAAACTTCTCGATTGTTCTCGGCTGCGAGTTGCTTCAGGCGAATCGCGGCTGACAGGCCGGATGGCCCTGCGCCCACGATCACTACGTCGTATTCCATCGCGTCGCGGTCGGCTCGGATACTTGTCATTGAGTTCTACTTTTCTGGTCTAAGTTTTATCGTTTAGCTGCGCGCCAACGTTTTGCGCATTTTGTGTTTGTCGAATTGGGTATCGATGCAGCGAAATCCAAACCGTTCGTAAAGGCGCAGCGCTGGATTGTCGCGAAATACGTTGAGCGTCAGCTCGTTCAGGCCGCGTGATCGCGCCATGCTTTCGACCAGCGAAAGTATGGTCCAGCCAGCGCCGCGATTGCGGTGTTGCTGTTCAAGTTGCACGTCGCCAATGTGCAGCGCGGTGGGGGTATCGGGTTCATCACGTACGCTCAGGAAACCGATCGTTGGGTGCCCTGGCAGATTAGTGGCGTTGAGAAGAAAGAACGACGCCTGCGGAGCGAGATTTCTCCAGCGCGTATCGTCAAATTCCTGCCCCCGGCGCGCAAGATACGGCTGCATGTTGTCCCGAGCAAGCGCGAGACAATACTCGATGCGCCTGTCCGCACTGGTGATTGGCGTCAGGACAATCGCGCTGGCTTTCAAGTCAACGGGCAGACCACGACTCAAGGCGTCGATGACTGGCACGTCAGAGGCATCGCAATTCATCAGGCGATTATAGTTAGCGAATACTCAGTCATTTGTCAAAAACAGAGGGTCATTTCTCGATGGATAGCTCCAAACAGCTTGCGCCAGTTGCCTTGACGGAAGCCAGCGCGATTGCCGCTTCGCGCGATATCGTCATGCACGAAGTCAACATGGCAGTGCGCTGGGGCGACATGGACGCCTACAACCACGTTAACAACACGATCTACTTTCGCTACATGGAGCAGTGTCGGCTGGAATGGTTTGCGAAGCTGGGCTTCAAGACGGTGGACGAGGATATCGTTCCGATTTTGGTGGAGGCGAATTGCCGGTTCATTCGTGCGGTGACGCATCCATCAACTGTTCGTGTAACGATCCGCGTGACCGATATTGGTCCAAAAATTGTCGAGACGACGCATGATATTTTTGTTGGAGACGTCCTCTACGCCTCCGGCATTTGCAAACTGTTGTGGATGAGTCGCAGTGCGAACAAGGGTGTGGCGTTGCCTGACGCGGTGCGGTCGCGGTTACTACTTTCGGTGTAGGTTCGCGGCGCGATACCCATGACTGAGCCACTCTGGACCCCATCGCCCGAGCGCGTCGCGTCCGCGCGCATCACTGCGTTTACGCAACAGCTGCGTGAAAAGTACTCACAAAAATTCCCTGATTACTGGAGCTTGTGGCGCTGGTCGATTTCCAACAAGGAAGTGTTCTGGCGCGAGGTTTGGGACTTTTGTGGCTTGATCGGAGACAAGGGCGAACGCACGCTGGTTGATGGCCATCTGATGCCAGGCGCGAAGTGGTTTCCCTATGCAAGCCTTAATTTTGCCGAGAATCTGCTAAAGAAGCGCGGGGCGGACGACGCTCTGGTTTTCTGGAACGAAGCGGGCGCTCGCCGCCGATTGAGTGTTGACGAGTTGCGCGGCTCGGTCGCGGGCATGCAGCAGGCGCTCAAGGCGGGAGGCGTGGTCGCGGGTGATCGCGTCGCGAGCATCCTGCCCAATATTCCCGAGGCGACGATTGCGATGCTTGGCGCGGCAAGCATCGGTGCGGTGTGGTCATCGTCATCACCAGACTTCGGCGTGCAAGGCGTGCTGGATCGGTTCATGCAGATCGAGCCGAAGATTCTGTTCGCGGTGAACGGCTATTTCTACAACGGCAAGGTCGTTGATACGCGCGACAGAGTGTTCGAGATCGCGGCGCGATTGCCAAGTGTCGAGCGCGTGGTCTGGGTGGAATACATCGCAGACCATCCCCTTGGCGCAAACGACTGCACATGGCCCGAATTTGCCGTGAACGACGCGGCAGAACCCACCTTCGAGCGCTTCCCCTTCGATCACCCGCTAGTCATCGTCTTTTCCAGTGGCACCACCGGATTGCCGAAATGCATGGTACAGGGCGCGGGTGGCACGCTGCTTCAGCAGATGAAAGAGCATGCGCTGCATGCCGATGTGCACGACGGCGACCGGTTGTTTTATTTCTCCACGACGGGCTGGGTGATGTGGTACTGGCTGGTGACCGGGCTGGCGGCGGGAGCGACGTGCATGCTGTACGACGGCTCGCCGTTTGTGGAGCAGGGCCGCGTGTTGTGGGATTTCGCCGAGGCCGAGCGCTTCACGCATTTCGGCACCAGCGCCAAATACATCGATGCGAGCAAAAAAGCGGGCGTAGTGCCGCGTCGCTCGCATGAATTGCCTGCGCTCCGTGCCGTGCTGTCGACCGGGTCACCGCTGTTGCCGGAGAGCTTCGACTACGTGTATCAGTGCGTGAAATCCGACGTGCACCTCGCTCCGCTCTCGGGCGGTACCGAGATCATGAGTGCTTTCGTGCTGGGCAATCCGACGCTGCCGGTGTATCGCGGCGAGATGCAGTGCCGGGGACTCGGCATGGCGGTTGATGTGTTTGATGACACCGGAGAGTCTTTGCACGGCGCGATGGGTGAACTGGTTTGCACCCAGACCTTTCCATCGATGCCACTTTATTTCATGGCCGATCCGCACGGCGAGCGCTATCGGGCGGCGTACTTCGAGCGGTTTCCGGGCCTCTGGTGCCACGGCGACTGGTCGCAGATCACGGAGCACGACGGCATGGTGATCGTCGGGCGATCCGACGCGACGTTAAATCCTGGCGGTGTGCGCATCGGCACAGCGGAAATTTATCGTCAAGTCGAGACGCTGGACGAGGTAGTCGAATCTATCGTGATCGGACAGATTTTTCACGGTGATGCGCGGGTCGTGCTGTTTGTAAAACTGGCCGATGGAATTGCCCTCGATGTTGCGCTTATCGAAAAAATAAAGCAGAGGATTCGCGAGAACACTACGCCGCGCCATGTCCCGGCCAGGATCGTTCAGGTGCCAGACATTCCGCGCACCAAGAGCAACAAAATCGTCGAGCTGGCGGTGCGAGATGTGGTGCACGGTCGTAGCATAAAAAATACGGATGCGATGGCGAATCCGGAGGCATTGGAATTTTTTCGCAATAGGCCAGAGCTAGCGAATTAGGGTTTCTGCTGTCGCAGGTTAGGCGGTGCCTGCCCGACGACAATCGGACGGCGTTGAGACAACCGCCTTCACGCTGGGCGACCACCATGTCATATTGCATTGCATCAAAACCTCGTCTCAAATTCGTACAATCACTCTAGATCATTCAAGGGCAACGAGGAAATCGCGTGAACAAACTTTATCCGAGCGCTGAAGCGGCGCTCTCGGGCGTCATCAAGGACGGGCAACTACTTGCCGTGGGCGGCTTTGGTCTGTGCGGTATTCCTGAGGCGCTGATTGACGCGCTGGTCGCATCCGGCGCGAAGAACCTCACCGCAATTTCAAATAACGCAGGCGTCGATGGTTTCGGCCTTGGCAAGCTGCTCGCAACCCGGCAGATCAAGAAGATGATCGCGAGTTATGTTGGCGAAAATAAGGAATTCGAGCGGCAATATCTGGCCGGCGAACTCGAACTCGATTTCACACCGCAAGGCACGCTGGCTGAAAAACTGCGTGCGGGCGGCGCTGGCATCCCGGCGTTTTTCACCAAAACCGGCGTTGGCACCATCGTGGCGGACGGCAAGGAAATCCGCGAATTTGACGGCGTGAAGTACGTCATGGAGCGCTCGCTCGTTCCCGATGTATCGCTCGTCAAAGCCTACATTGCCGACAAATCCGGCAACCTCGTTTTCCGTAAAACCGCACGCAACTTCAATCCGAATGTGGCGATGGCTGGCAAGATCACCATTGTTGAGGTGGAGAAGATCGTCGATATTGGCGCGCTCGATCCCGACCAGATTCACCTGCCGGGTATCTACGTTCACCGCATCGTGCTCAATGCCACACCCGAGAAGCGCATCGAGCAGCGCACCATTACGAAAGTTGGAGCATAGTCATGGCCTGGAATCGCGATGAAATGGCAGCGCGCGCTGCAAAAGAGCTGCAAGACGGCTTCTACGTGAATCTTGGAATCGGAATGCCGACACTGGTCGCTAACCATGTGCCGAAGGGCATGGAGGTGTGGCTGCAATCGGAAAATGGCCTGCTTGGAATCGGTCCGTTCCCGACCGAAGATCAGGTCGATCCCGACATGATCAACGCCGGCAAACAGACGGTGACCACGTTGCCCGGCTCGTCGATTTTTTCGTCAGCCGACAGCTTCGCGATGATTCGCGGCGGCAAGATCAATCTCGCCATTCTGGGCGCGATGCAGGTCAGCGAAAAAGGTGACTTAGCCAACTGGATGATTCCCGGCAAGATGGTCAAAGGCATGGGCGGCGCGATGGATCTGGTCGCGGGCGTGGGCCGCGTGGTGGTGCTCATGGAGCATGTGGCGAAGAAAAAAGACGGCTCGACCGATCTGAAAATTCTCACTAATTGCAACTTGCCGCTGACCGGCGTGGGCGTGGTCAACGTAATCATTACCGATATGGGCGTGATGGAAGTGACCCCTGCCGGTTTGAAACTTTTGGAGCTGGCACCGGGCGTAACGCGCGAAGAAATCACTGCGGCGACGGGTTGCGTGCTTCATTGATTCGAGACTGTTGAT
>JAYWHV010000322.1:0-30836 GCA_043777615.1 Burkholderiales bacterium
ATCAAACGGCTCCGCCCCACTCGCTGTACGGGGTCACGATTGCGGGTATTCGCTTTGACGCATTGCCCGTGCATTTCGACGCGTCGGCATGGATTGATCACTTTGCGCGGGTATGGCCTGCGGGCACGGCCGCTCATTGCTCTTACTTTGACCGCATCCAGCGCGGGCCGAACTACGGGCTCGAGCAGGCGGTGTCGGGCAACGTGGGGTTCCCTTCAACACAATCGCGCCCACCCAAGCGCACGGGCGCTGACGTCGACACCAAAGCACCCATCCCGCTCTGCGCGTGACCGAGCAAGCGCACGCGAGTGACGCCTCCGCAAAGGCGCTCGCCGCTTATGATCTGAATCGCAACAGCATTGTCGGGCGCGCGAAGCTCTGGTTGTTCGTGCTCGCTGCATTGCTGTTCTACGTTGTCAGCTGGCGTCTGGCTGAAGTTGATCTATCAAGACTGGCGAGCGGTCTACCCAAACTCGGTCAATGGCTGGCACGCGCCTGGCCGCCCAACTTCAGCGAGCTTCCAATCTTCATTCAGCGCGTCGGCGAAACCGTCGCGATGGCAGCGATCGGCACGACCGTGGCGACCCTCCTCGCGATCCCGATTGCCCTGCTGGCGAGCCGTAATCTCACGCCGCTCCCGGCGCTGTATCTGCCTGCCCGCTGGCTGCTCAACGCGCTGCGCGGCATTGACGCTTTTGTTTTCGCATTGCTCTTTGTGGCTAGTGTTGGACTTGGACCATTCGCCGGGGTGATCGGCATCGCGCTTCACACCTGCGGCAGCGCCGCAAAGCTCATAGCCGACGCCGCCGAGAACGCGAAGCTCGATGCGCTGCACGCCATCGAAACCACAGGCGCCAGCCGAATTGTCAGCGTTTGTTATGCACTGGTACCGGACTTGTTGCCTGTTGTTTTGTCGAGCATGCTTTATCTGTTCGAGTTCAACGTGCGCGCATCTACGGTTCTCGGGGTCGTCGGCGCAGGCGGCATCGGGCAGGAGCTTAAAAACAGCATGGATCTGCTGGATTTTTCGCGCCTTTTTACGATCATCATTTTGATTTTCATCGTGGTCACTGTGCTCGACCAGCTGAGCGGATGGCTGCGCAAGCGACTGACCTGATGCCAGACACGCTTCGCATTGAGTCGATGAGCAAACGCTTCGGCGAACGCGTGGCGCTTGCCGGTGTTAG
The DNA here is from genome assembly GCA_043777615.1 of Burkholderiales bacterium. Lineage (GTDB taxonomy): Bacteria > Pseudomonadota > Gammaproteobacteria > Burkholderiales > Casimicrobiaceae > Casimicrobium. Next base: position 1,188 of record JAYWHV010000322.1, read on the forward strand.
TTTCAGTCTGCGTCCTGGAGAGTTTGTCGGACTCCTTGGCCCCAGCGGCGCTGGCAAATCCACGCTTTTCCGATGTATTGCCGGCTTGGAACAACCTGATTCCGGCGCTGCGTGGCTTGGCGACCAGAAGCTCGGCTCGCTGCGAGGTCACGCGGATGGCCGAATCGCGATGGTGTTCCAGCAGTTCGCGCTGGTCGACCGGCTCTCCGTGCTCGACAACGTGCTGGCAGGACGATTGGGCGCAGTTCCCGCGTGGCGCGGCTTGCTTCGTCGCTTCACGCGTGAAGACCGGATGTTTGCGATGGATTGTCTGGAGCGCGTGTCCATGCTCGATCATGCGCAGCAACGAGCAGATCAACTCTCCGGCGGACAAAAGCAACGCGTCGCCATCGCCCGCGCGCTGGCGCAAAAGCCGGACGTGATTCTTGCGGACGAGCCGATTGCCAGCCTTGATCCGACGCTTGCGGGCGACATTCTTGCGTTGCTCCGATCCATCGCAAGTGTGAACAACGTCGCCGTGATTTGCAGCTTGCACCAATTGAGCTTTGCCCGCGAATACAGTGATCGCGTGATCGGAATTCGCGCAGGGAAAATCGTGCTGGATTGCAGGGCATCAAATCTGGATGACGAAGCGGCCAAACGACTCTACGAGCAGGCCGGGACCGACTAGACGAACTTATTCAGCTTTTTCGTGGAACGAAGCTTACACTTGGGCTACAGGCCGCTTTGTGTATTAGTCGAGAGTAGCCCTTTCGTTGGCTTAGCCCACATTTAACAAAGCTTCCAGCAATAAGCTGATGCGGCAAATCGCTTCCCGGCGGGCAAGTTCGCCCGTTTTACGATCACGTTCAAGCTTGCGCTCACAGCTTGAACGCACCTGCGTCATACGCAGCAACGTAAGTATTCCAGTCATCAACCGTTTGCGTTGCGCACTGCTGCGCCGCCGCCAGCAACGGTACTTGCCAGCCCTTGCGCGATGCGCCAAACGCCACCAATGCGTCAGCTGTTGCCGAGCCCTGAAGGCCCGAACCGCGCAAATGTGCCGAGGCAACAATCCGGCCCATCTGGTTGACGACATCGCCAATTTGCTCAAACGTGACGCCCGGGTCGTCGAGTGCAACGCGATCGGCGCTGGGCTGCAGGGCTCGCACGACATAAGAGCGCTTGCCTTTGGCCGAGATGACTGAATTCAGAAACGCAGTCGACGTTGCCTGCATGCGATTTTGTAGGGTGACAATCCGGTGCGCTTGCGATGACCAATCCGGTTGGGTGACGGCCACGTGCGTCGCCAGCGAAGAGGGGAGCGCCTGTTTCACGTCTAGCAAGTAATTTTCGTCTGGCGATCCCTTGCCTCTTACGAGCACCATGTAGCGTTCAACACCGAGACTTCCGGCACCGGCGATCCGGTGAGCCACATCAATCACCTCAAAAAACTTTTTGTCGTTCTGGTCAGCCGCGTAGGTTTCGACGAGGGCCGTTGCGCGCGCCGACTCCTTGCCACTCGCCGCCAGCGAACGCTCTCCATCGCAGCGAATGACGCGACGCTTCTTTTCAAGCTTTGTGTACTTGTCCAGATGTTTAGCGCGAGGGCGATTACGCAGCGCGTCAAGCAACGACTTGACCAGACCATCCGCGCTGTCGCGATCTATCCACGAAGCTTTGCCTGACTCAAGCGCGCTACCGTAGGCGGAGATGAATTTCTCGCACAACACGATTGCCTGTCTTTCAGAAATTCTCAGGCTCGCTGCCGCAGCGAAGACGCTTGCCAGCAACCGTACCAGATCCCAGCTGACGGGCGCCAGAATCGCCTCATCGAAGTCGTTGATGTCGAAGCAGACGAGTCGGTTATCGCCCTTGTAACTCCCGAAATTTTCAAGGTGCAGGTCGCCGCAGATCCACGCATTGGGCGCCCCGGCAGGTAACTGGTTCACCTGCAAACGATCATAAAAGAGATGGCACGTCCCACGCAAAAAAACGTAGGGGCTTGTGCGCATCTTTGCGTACTTCATTGCCAGACGCTCCGGATCGCGGTCAACATTGAAATCGAGAATGGTTTGGACGATATCGGTCACTGATTGCGTTTCCGGGAGCTAAATAGCCCCAGATGGTACTGACAATTGCCATGCACTCAGCGCGCAACTGCGAGTCGCTTTTTTCCTGGCTGCCTGGTGTGTCACCACGGCGTCACAGAAAGTTCTTATTGTGAAGGGCTACTTTATCGAGACCCTGCGCCTGTTCGACGGTGCAGCGGGGCGCTCACTCAATCCCTCCTTTTGATTGCCTTCTAAAAAATGCGAATTACCGAATGTCTGGTCGCAGTAGTACTGTGGACGGCATTGACACTACCCTCATCTGTGCATGCCAAAGACTTGATCGTTGGGCAAAGCCTTGACCTGTCCGGTGCTACAAACCTTGGCAAAGACTTTTCGAACGGTATTCGCACTTACTTCGATTCTGTCAACGCTCGCGGAGGCATTCGCGGAAGGAAAATCCAGTTCGTCCAGCTTGATGACGGCGGTCGGGCAGCCGACGCCCAACTCAACATCGAGAAGCTACTGCGCGAACAGGACGCCGACGTGCTCATCGCGCCAACGAGTGCGGACACGCTCTCAGCTGCGGTCAAGATGCCGACGCTACGATCAACTGCGCTCACCCTGCTCGGCGCGCCCACGGGTGCTGAAGTTGATTCAGGTGGTGGATCCTTTCGCGTGCTCGCGTTGCGCGCAACGTTTCGTGACGAAGTGAAGAGTCTGCTCGATACCTTGCGGACATTCAATGACGGAGCGATCGCGCTAGTGCGCGGCGACGGCCCTGACGCTGAGGCAAGCCACGCAGCATTGCGGGAAGAGGTATCGGCGCGTAAGTTAAAAATTGCCTTCGATGGCACGACAGCGCTCTGGCTGGCAAGAAAGCCCTCCCCCGAGCGCGTCGGCGCGGTCATCATTAGCGGCGACGCAATTGGGGTGATGCCTGCGCTACAGCAGGCACGGCGCATCGCACCGCAGGCCGTTCTGATGGGATTTTCAACCATCGACCACCGGACGCTACTTGAGTTGGTTGGCAGCACAGCCAAGGGCATGATGATCACGCAGGTTGTTCCGCCACCAGGCAAAACGATTCATGCGTTCCAGCGCGAGCATCGGGCACTCATGAAGCAGTACCGCGACGAGCCGCCGTCGCAGCACACGCTTGAAGGCTACATCGTGGCGCGCATTTTGGTGGCCGCGCTCGAGCGCGTTGACGGTGACCCCACGCCCACGAAGGTCAGCAGCGCGCTTCGCGCAATCGGCGCAATGGACTTCGGGCCCATGCGTATCAGCTCACGCGGCGAGAGCGCCACGGCCCGCTATGTCGATCAGACCGCCATATCGTCAAAGGGCGGTCTGGTCGAGTAGTGCCGGTTCAGTGACTCACGGATGTCGCACAGACGTCACGTTGGTGTCACACACGCCGCAGAACATCGCTTGCGCGCAGTTTCCACATCGAACACTTACTCAGGACGCCTTCATGAAGAGCTCAAACAACCGTACCAATACAACCCGTCTGGCCATGGCAATCGGCGCGGCTTGCCTCGGTACCATCGCCGCAAACGCCGCCACCTTCCCGACACTTGACGGCAAAGCGCCACTCGTGATCGGTCATCGTGGTGCATCAGGCTATGTACCGGAACACACGCTTGAATCGTATCGACTGGCTATCGCTCTGGGTGCTGACGCCATTGAGCCCGACCTGGTTTCGACCAAAGACGGCGTCCTCATCGCCCGTCACGAGCCTATGCTCGGTGGCACCACCAACGTCGGAAGTATTGCCAAATTCGCGAGCCGTCAGCGCAAGATGATGGTTGATGGCTACGAGTACAACGACTGGTTCTCGATTGACTTCACGCTGGCAGAAATCAAGGAGTTGCGCGCCCGCGAACGCGTCGCCGGCCGCAACACCCAGTTTGACGGCGCGTTTGAGGTTGTCACGCTGCAAGACGTGATTGACCTTGCGAAGAAGGAAACTGTTCGGACTGGACGGACGATTCACATCTATCCCGAGACAAAGCACCCCACGTGGCACTCGAATTTGGGTTTTCCTCTCGAACAAAAGCTGATTGACACCCTCAACGCCGCCGGTTGGACCAAGAAAACGGACCCCGTATTCATCCAGTCGTTTGAGGTGGGCAATCTCAAGAAGCTGCGCACGTTGACCGACTTGCGGCTGGTGCAACTGATGGGTTGCTACGACAACGATCTCGCCACTGGAAACTGTCTTTATATTCCGAAAGATCCAGACAGCGCGCCGTGGGATTTCATCGCGGCGAATGACAGCCGGTTGTATTCGGACATGATGACGCCGTTGGGCCTGGCCGAAATCAAAAGGTACGCTGACGGCATCGGCCCATGGAAGCGTCAGTTTATCGGCGTAAAGGCGGTCTCCCTTGATACCGCAGGCAAACCACAGGATGTCAGTGGCGACGGCTCAGTCAATGAAGTTGATGGCGTATCGGTCAAGAACTCCAACCTGATTGCCGACGCAAAGGCTGCGGGGCTATTCATCCATCCGTACACGATGCGCAGCGACGTCAACATGGCGCGCGACTACGCTGGCGGAGGCGTCGGCACGGGCGGTGTGCGCAATGTCGCAGCTGCATTCGCTGAATACTCGCAGCTCTTCGCGCTTGGCGTGGACGGAATGTTCTCGGACTTCCCGAATGATGAGTACGACGCCCGCGCCATGTTTGCCGCTGATCAGACCTACATCATCGAATACGCTTTCCCTGCAGCAAACGGCCAACGCTTTCTGCGTACGGCTTCACGCGACGCCAGCGTGATCGCCTTGGCAAACTTGAAGTCGACGCCGATGACGCGTACGGCTGACACCTTCAAGGCATGGTCGGCAAACGTTTCGTCAGCCAATACGCTGCCCGTGTGTCGATACTTCGACGCTGCCAATGCGCGCCACCTCTACAGCATTGAAAGTACGCAGTGTGCTGGCTTCGCGACGGCAGGATTCAGCAATGAAGGCGTTGCCTTTTACGCAGTCGGCGCTAGTGCAGCGGGCACCTGCACAACGAACTTGGTGCCTGTGTCACGATACGTTCGCACCGTCAGCGGCGTCACGTTTGAGCGCTACAGCGCGGCTGTCGATCCAAAGTTCACGGACTTCACCAAGGTCGCGACACCGGCGTTCTGTGTTCCGAAGTAGCAGGTTCCACCGACCGGAGGCGGTAGCGATGGCCTCATCGTTATCGCATTTCGCGGCACACTGTGATGAAGCGCAATTTCCTTGAATGCGCAGCAAAAACCGACCGAACCGTTTTACGGAAGCGATGAAGCGGGGCTGATCTGCGGCTATCTGTTTGATGCAAGCGGACCGCAGTCGGTCTCCGCAGTGGACTCTGCACAAGCGGCTTTGTGGCTTATCGCATCCCCGGAACGTCACGACGCGACGAGTAGCGCCTACATGTGGCTGCACTTCAATTTAAGCCACGTCAGGGCAGAGACATGGCTTAGGCAACACGCTGGACTTGCCGATACGTTCTTTGAAGCCCTGCACGAAGGGCTCTATTCGACGCGGATCGAACGCTCGGACGACGCTTTAATTGCGGTCATCAACGACGTGCATTTCGATTTCAGTTTCGAGCCATCGGACATCTCGACGTTGTGGATCAATGTCAACCCGCACCTGGTGATCACGGCGCGCTCAACACCACTGCGCTCGGTAGATTCGCTGCGTGCTTCGGTCAAGGCTGGCGAGGCACCACGATCAAGCACCCAACTGCTGGAACACCTGTTGCGTGCGCAGGCCGATGTGCTGGTCAACATCGTGCGTGGCGTGACGACGCGAATTGACGAAATTGAGGATGCCTTGCTAGCTGGCCGGCTCGATCACAAGCGTGCGCGGCTCGGTCTGTTGCGTCGACTGCTGGTGCGATTGCAACGACTCCTTGCTCCCGAACCCGCTGCTTTGTTCCGACTACTGCAAAGCCCACCAACCTGGATGGCGGCGCTGGACGTTCAGGAGCTGCGTGGCTCGACCGAGGAATTCTCGCTCGTGCTGCGCGACATGCAGACCTTGCAGGAGCGTATCAAACTCTTGCAGGAAGAGCTCGCCGCGAACGTTAATGAAGACAACAGCCGCAGCTTGTTTGTACTCACGGTGGTGACCGTGCTCGCGCTGCCCATCAACATCCTGGCTGGCCTGTTTGGCATGAACGTAGGCGGTATTCCGTTGGCACAAGATCCGTATGGCTTCTGGATCGTGGTGGCGATCATTGTGAGCTTCACGGTCGTGGCCGCGTGGGTCGCATTTCGGAACAAACGCTAGGCAGGCCACAACTGACCGGAGTGCCGCGGGAAATTAGATTTCAACGCGGCATCTTTTGGCTAGCAGCGGCTTAACGGAGCGCTTACGTTCCGATAACCCCACCGTCAAGTTTGGTGATCACTACCGTCGCCGAACGTGGTCGCGCGTTGTCGGGCCAAGTCGAGACCCGGGTGACTTCGGCGGGATTGCTGCGCTCACTGTCCGGTTCGCCCGGATGCTGAATGTTGACAAACATCGTCTTCATGTCGGGAGTGCAGATGACTCCAGTGAGCTCGCAACCGCGAGGACCGACCAGGAAGCGACGCACTTCACCGGTATTGACGTCGGCCGCGTACATGCCGTTGTTAGGCGTTGTTGCGTAATCGCCTTTACCCAACGCGGTCGTGGAAATATCCGTTTCAATCCAGAGCACGCCGCGACCATCCACCCACAAGCCATCGGGGCTGCCAAACTTGTCACCTTTAACGTTTCCTTTTGCGTCAGCCCGAGGCAGTTCGCTATCGCCTGCCATGATGAAGTGGTTCCAGGCAAAAGTTGACCCGCTGAAATCACCGTCGTCCTTCCAGCGAATAATGTTGCCCATCGTGTTGTCGGCACGCGGATTGGCCGCGTCGACACCGGGAAAACCGGATTTTCCGCGATTACTGTTGTTGGTGAGCGTGCAATAAACCCAGCCCGTTTTTGCGTCGCTGGTGATCCACTCGGGACGATCCATTTTGGTCGCACCGACCAGGTCGCAGGCTTGACGGGTTTTGATCACCACGTCGCCCTGGGATGAGAAGCCCTTATCCGCTGTCAGCCCGTTTTTGCCTTGCGTCAATTCGACCCATTCGCCACGACCATCAGCGTTGAATTTGGCCACATGCAGCGTGCCGTGATCAAGAATGTCGGCATTGGCTTTCGCGCCTCCCGGGCGCACAGCATCGCGACTGACAAATTTGTAGATGTATTCGAAACGCGAATCCTCACCCATGTAAACAACGACTCGCCCATCTTTGGCCTGCGTCACATGCGCGCCCTCGTGCGCAGCGCGACCGAGCGCCGTGCGCTTGACCGGCGTCGAATCAGGGTCAAAGGGATCAATTTCCACCACCCAGCCAAAACGGTTGTACTCGTTCGGGTATTTGTTGACATCGAAGCGCTCGTCGAACTCATGCCAGCGATAACCCGCACCGTTTTTGCGGACGCCCCAGCGCGCATGCTCGGTGTTCGGCGTGTCCGGTCCGTTGAAATAGCCATTGAAATTCTCTTCACAGGTCAGATACGTGCCCCACGGCGTGAAGCCATGCGCGCAATTGTTGATCGTGCCCAGAACAACCGCACCCGAAGCATCATCTTTGGTGCGCATCATCGCGTGTCCGCGCGCTGGCCCCATGATCATCATCGGTGTGTTGGCGGTGATGCGGCGGGCGTACTTCGAAGGCCGCACCACGTCCCAGCCGTTTGCGCCGACGGCTACTTCAACGACAGAAACGCCCAACGCAGCCTGCGCCTTGGCCACTTTTTCCGCGCTCCAGTTTTGCATGCCGCCCACGTGCAACAGACCGTCGTCGGTGTACTCATGATTCATCGCAAGCAGTCCGCGACGATTGCCGTCGAGCGGAAAATAGTGAATGCCGTCGTGATGCATGCCGGCCTGCAATTCCTGCTCTGCTGCTGTGTTGCTGGCGTCGGCCTTGTATGCAGGCATCTTGCCTGCGATGCCAACCGCGTCGCCCCAGCGGTACAGCACCTGCGCACGATAGCCCTCAGGCACGGTGACGGTGTCAAGTCCGTTCATCTGCACTGACTTGAAGCCGAGAATCGGTCCACTGGCTCCGCCGCTCGTGGTTGTGGCGCAACCGGACAAAGCCGACGCTCCGAGCGGAGCGAGCAGCCCAGCGATCGTCGCGCCAAGGCCGCCTCTTAAAACAACACGCCGCGACGGGCTGGACAGATCGTGAATGCTGGGATTGGAGGAGGAGTTACTGAACTCCATCAGGGAGAAATCTTTGGCCATGGCGACGCACTCGGTTGGGTAAAACTTGAGCGCAAATCATCCCAGTCGGAGGCTTCAGGAATGTGACACCAGGCACGTGCGTTTCAGAGGCGGAACGGGTGAGCAGCAGTTATCGCCAAACCATTGACTACAAAAGCTCAGGCGTTGTCACCGCGCGAATAATTACGTCTTTCACGCCGTCGCGCTCGCGTGATTGCAACCACCAGACGGCCCCCTTGCGCACGGTGAGTGGAGCAGCTGCATCCATGAGCAACCAGTGAATGCATTCACCGATCCACGGCTGATGTCCGATGATCACGATGGGTTCGGTCTGCACGCCCCAGCCGACGGCTGCGAGCACTTCTTGCGGTTGCGCACCGGGGCCGAGCTCGATGAGCGTTTTGTTCTTGCGCGATAAACACCTCGCCGTTTGCTGCGAGCGTTTCGCGGGGCTCACGAACACACGGCACTGTTGCGGCAGGTTGCGATCCAGCCAGAAGGCCACGCGTTCGGCCTGACGTTGGCCCTTGACCGTTAATTTGCGGTCCAGATCGTCCTGACCAACGGTTGCCTCATGTGCCTCAGCATGCCGCCAGAAGATGATTTCGCTCATACCGACCCAGTCGTGTCGCCGCGCTGTCCGAGCTTGTCTGCCAGCTCGTATTGCGCGACCACCGCCTTTTGTTTGCCGACGGGGCGCAGCAAGCGATAGGCACCGCTTCGCTCAAGTCGCCACGCCTGCGAGTTGTCGCGCAGGGCGGCATGAAGGCCTTCATCAATCACACGCGCTCTAAGTGGGCCATCGAGAATCGGCGTCGCTACTTCAACGCGGCGATCAAGATTCCGGCTCATCCAGTCCGCACTGGAGATGTACACGTTCGGTTGCCCGCCATTTTCAAAATAGTAGATTCGGCTGTGCTCCAGAAAACGGCCGACGATCGAGCGCACATGAATGTTTTTGGTGCGCTCCTCCACATCCGGGCGCAGACAACACGCGCCGCGCACGATGAGTTCGATGCGAACGCCCGCTTCCGACGCTTCGCACAGCGCGGCCATGACCGCCTCATCAGTCAGCGCATTGATTTTGGCCATGATGAGTGCGGGCTTGCCGGCCTTGGCGGCACGCACTTCGCCCCTGATTGCGGCGAGCAGATTTAACTTCATGGTGTGCGGCGCCCACCACAAATGTTTGAGCTTGGGCGGCTGCGACAAGCTGGTCAGATGGTGAAAAATCGCTGCGACGTCCTTGCCGATTTCAGCGTTCGCAGTGAGCAGGCCAAAGTCGGTGTAGAAGCGCGCGGTGGACGGGTTGTAATTTCCGGTGCCGATGTGCGCGTAGGAGCGGATCGCATTGCCCTCTTTGCGCAATACCATGAGCATCTTCGCGTGAGTTTTCAGGCCGACCAGACCGAACACCACTTGCGCGCCCGCCTGCTCCAGCTTGTCGGCCCAGTTGATGTTGGTTTCTTCGTCGAACCGCGCTTTCAATTCGAGAACAACAGTAACTTCTTTTCCACGGCGCACAGCTTCAATGAGCAAGTCCATCAATGCAGACTTCGACCCCGTGCGATAAATCGTTTGCTTGATCGCGATGACGTTAGGATCTTCGACTGCGGTGCGCAAAAACTGCACGACAGGCTCGAACGATTGATACGGATGGTGCAGCAGCACGTCGCGTTGTCGCAAATCAGCGAACAGCCGCTCCTCGCTGATTTCCGGCATTGATGGGCCCGGCGTGAACGGCGCGAAGCGCAACTCCGGGTGATCGGTTGCCTCGGCCAGTGCCGCCAGACGCGCGAGGTTTACCGGGCCATCAACCCGATACACCTCATGTGCTTCAAGCTTGAAATGTTGCGTCAACAGCGCCATGACCGATTCGCTACAGTCGGCATTGATTTCGAGGCGCACGGCCCGACCATACGGACGACGGCGCAACTCACCGGCCAGCGCGTGACGTAGATTGGTCATCTCCTGCTCATCCACCCACAAATCGCTGTCGCGTGTCACCCGGAATTGCGAGTCACTCACCACTTCGCGACCAGGAAAGAGGCGCCCCAATTCGATTTCAATCAACGTCGATAGCAGGACGAACGAGCGCCGTCCGCCGCTTGCTTTGCTCTTGATTTCAAACAGGCGCGGCAGGCTGCGTGGCACCTTCACGATGGCGATGCTTGTCTTGCCGACGCTCCGCCTTGACTTGAGCTCAACGATGAAGTGCAAACCCTTGTTGGCGACAGACGGGAACGGGTGCGCCGGATCAAGCCCGATCGGGGTGAGCACGGGGGCGATTTCCCGGGCGAACGTGGCTTGCGTCCAGCGCCGTTGGTCCGGGGTCAAGTCGGCGCCGCTAACGAGATCGATGCCGGCTTCGCGCAGCGATGGCAGGATTTTTGTGTTGAGCAAAAGATACTTTCGCGCGACCAGTGCACGCGCGCGATCGGCAACTTCGTGCAGAGAATCAGCAAGCTCCGCCGCGTCAAGCGAACCCGACGACTGCAACGCCTTCAGCCGCTCTTTTTGCTCGGCGATGCGTACCTCAAAAAATTCGTCAAGATTCGAGCTGACAATCGTCAGGTAACGTAAACGTTCAAGCGCGGGCACCCACGGCAGTTCACATTGCGCAAGCACGCGTTCGTTGAAGGCGAGCATCGATAGCTCGCGGTTGATCACTGGCATCATGCGTTGCAGTTCGCTCCGGGTTCGTTTCTATATTGGGCGAGTGTGACGACGCGTCGTTACAGTCTTATGACAGATATGACGCCGAGCAGTTGCGACAGCGCGACTGATACGTGGTTTAGCGTCGCAAAAGTTACAGCTTTTGTCTACATTCTCCATTGATCATGGGCTAAAACACGTTTTTGCATATTGTCGACTTTACGCGATTTTCAGGCTCATCCCCAATTAACACAGGCTTATAGCGAAAAGCTGTTGATGCTGCGCCAGTTGGGTGCTTGTGCGCCAACTTTGTGTTGCGACGCCGCAAATCGGTGCCTGCCCTGCGAAAAAAACAACAGGTTTGCCACAGTCAAATCCGAAGCAGACCGTTTGTCACACAACGGTCATTGATGCGGCGCACAAATGTGAAATATTCAGGAAACCCAATTTTTTCCCATATTTCCATGCATTCCGATCATTCCCTCTCCTCATTCAGCGGCCTCCGCGTCAAAACGCTTGCCCGTGCCGTAGCTCTGGCCGTTGCCAGCGCCGCAGTTACCGGTGCTCTGGCCCAAACCGCCCCTGCGGCTGACGAAGCAGCGCCGCGCGCCAAAGAAGACGCCGTCCGTCTTGGCACCATCACCATTACCGGACAGGGCAACAAGTTAGGCGCTGGTCAAATCCTGAACGAAGACGCGGTCAAATCGCGAAGCACGGTGACCAAAGACGCGACCGAGAAGGATCGCACAACGGGCAACCCGTATCAGGCGCTCGCGCTTCTGCCAGGCGTCAACACATTCAACCACGACGCCACGGGCCTCTTCGGCGGCGGCTTCACGATGCGCGGCTTCGGCGCTGATCAGATCGGTTTCACCATCAACGGCGTACCGGTGAACGATTCCGGTAGCTACTCCGTGTTCCCGCAGGAATACGTTGATCAGGAAAACATCTGCACACAAAGCATTTCGCAAGGCGCTCCGGACGTCGAATCGCCGCACGTCGGCGCAACCGGTGGCAGCGTGAACATCACCAACTGCGACCCTGAGAACACACGCCGCTTCCGCGTCACACAGACTTTCGGTCAACTCAACCTGTCGCGCACTTTCGTGCGTGCAGACACCGGACGTTTCGCGAACGATCGCGCCAAAGTCTTCATGAGCTATTCGCACACCGAAGCGGACAAATGGAAGGGCGCGGGTAACGCGAAACGTGACCACTTTGATGCTGCGTTCGCATTCGATTTCTCGCCCGAGAATCGCATCCTCGGTTCGGTCATGTACAACAAGGCGATCAACAACAATTTGCAGACGTTCAGCCTCGCCCAGCTCAACACGCTCGGCTACTACGCTGACTATGCAACAACTTTCACGCCGGGGCATTTGGTGCCAGTTAAAGGCACCGCTCAAGTCGAAACCGGCCCGCGTTCACCGCAACAGTTCTACCAGCTGGCGCGCAACCCCTTCGAAAACGCAATCGTCTCGTTGTCAGGCTCGTTCAAGTTGGCCGAAAACACCTACCTCAAAGTTCAGCCCTACCTCTGGTACGGCTTTGGCACGGGTGGCGTCCAACAGCGCGTCCTGTCAGAAACAGGCTTCTTGAACACATCGACCAATCGTATTGGCGCGGGGCGTGACTTGAACGGTGACGGCGATACGCTCGACTCCATCATTGTTGCCAACTCAAGCGTCACAAAGACCAATCGCCCCGGCGTTACCGCTGAGTTGAACCACACCTACGGCGCTCACCAGCTCAAATTTGGCCTCTGGTACGAACGTGCCCAGCACAAGCAGACCGGCCCCGCCGTTGCCGTCGACGACAACGGAAACCCTGCCGACATCTGGTTGCGCGATGGCAAGATCACGCGTCCTGATGGCAGCCAGTTCAACTCGCGTGACTGGCTCACCATCAGCCCCGCATGGCAGGCCTATTTCTCCGATTCGTACAGCTTCATGGGCGATCGGGGCCTGTTGCAGTTTGGCGCACGCGCTCTGCAGGTGACCCGTCAATTCAGCAACTTCGCGAACGAAGGCGGCAGCACTGTCAACTTCAACAGCAACTACACCGTCGAGAAGCGGTTCAACGACATCCTGCCGCAAATCGGTGTTCGCTTCAACCTCGATTCCCAGCAACAGGTGTTTGCCAACGTCGGCAAGAATTTCCGCGCGCCACCTAACTTCGCCTACGCGCCGACCAACGGCAACGTGACGATCACCAACGGCGTCGCGGTTCTCACGGGCGACATCAAGGCGGAAACCTCGATCACTACCGATCTCGGCTACCGTTTCCAGAGCAAGGCAATCACGTTCTCGGCCTCCGCGTTCAACGTAGATTTCAAGGATCGTCAAGCCACCGCGTTTGATCCAACGACCCTGAAGTCGATCTACACCAATGCCGGTAAGGCGCGCACACGCGGCCTTGAGCTCGAACTCGGTACGGTGCCGATCAACGGCTGGTCGGCGTACGGCTCGGTGACGATCCAGAAGAGCAAAGTGCTGAACGACATTCGCACCAGCGCAACCGCCGTGCTGCCGACAAGTGGCAAACAGTTCACATTGACACCACAGATGCTCGCTGGTCTGTCGGTGCAATACGCTGAAGGCCCGTTCTATGTTCGTCTGAAAGCCAAGAAAACTGGCCGTCAGTACGCAACGCTCATGAACGATGAAGAAGTACCAAGCTACATGACCGCTGATCTGGATGCGGGCTACAAGTTCGCGAATTTCGGGTTTATCAAGAGCCCGCAACTGCGCCTTAACGTCAGCAACATCGGCGACACCAAGTATCGCAACCCAAGTTCGGGCACTGTGTTGAATGCCGTCGCCGTGGGCACCCAGTCGGCGGGCAACGTGTTCTATTACCTCGGTGCGCCGCGCTTCTTCTCGGTTAGCCTGAGCGCTGATTTCTAGTTTGGCTTAGGTTGCAGTCCCGGTAATTTCCGGGGTCGCGAAGATAATAAGGCCGCGCCAAAAGCGCGGCTTTATTTTTTGTATTTGGTGCAGCTTGCGAAAGAACACGTCATGAAACGATTCGTCCTTTTTTCTTCTGTCGCTTCGCTCGTTTTGCTGGCCGCCTGCAGCACGACTGGCGAGCGCCGCACCGCCATTGCCGACGGCACCCGCGTAGACGTCGCGCTGCTGGAGACGACCGATCTGCACACCAACGTGATGAGTTACGACTATTTCCGCCTCGCGGAGGACAAAACGATCGGTTTCGAACGCGTCGCTACGCTCATCACCGATGCCCGCAAGCAGTTCGCCAATACGCTTCTGTTCGACAACGGCGACACCATTCAGGGCACAGCACTCTCCGATTATCAGGCGCAGGTCAATCCGCTCGCCTGCGACCAGGTGCTGGCGATGTACAAGGTGATGAACGAGCTTAAGTACGACGCGGGCGGGATCGGCAATCACGAATTCAATTACGGTCTGAGTTTTCTCTCGCAAGTCACCGGCAATCGCTTCAACGTGAACCTCGCGCCCGCCGAAAAGCCGATTCCTTCCGCTGGGTCTGCGCCGTGCGCGGGACCGAATTTTCCGTTGGTGTTGGCTAACGTTCTGTCGGTCAAGGACCGGCAACCGATTTTCAAACCGTACGTGATTCTCGACCGCACGATCAAGGCCGTCGCTGCTGACGGCAAGCCCGTGGACGCACCGTTGAAAGTCGGTGTGATCGCTTTCACACCGCCGAAAATTCTCGACTGGGACAAGCGCTGGTTGAACGGCGTCGTGTACACCGACGGCATCAAGGAACTGGCCGAGAAATACGTTCCGGAGATGCGCGCCAAAGGCGCCGATCTGGTGATCGCGATTTCGCACGGCGGACTCGATGCGGGACCATACAGGCCGTCAATGGAAAACGCGAACTGGCACCTGGCCACCGTGCCCGGCATCGACGCGATGCTGATCGGTCATTCGCATCAACTGTTCCCGAACGCCGCAAGCACGATGCCGCAGTTCAACTTGCCGGGCGTGGACAAGGTCAAAGGCTTTGTTAACGGCACGCCCACCGTGATGGCGAACTTCTGGGGCAAATCGCTCGGCGTGATCCAGTTGAATCTTGTGGCAACGGCCGGCAAATGGTCAGTCGACAAAACTAAAACCGTAGTTGAAGCGCGCTCGATTCAGAACGCCGACAAAACCTTCGTCGCGCCGCTACCCGCCGTCGCTGCAAGCATCAAGGCCGAACACGAAGCCACGATTGCTTATGTGAAAACGCCGATCGGCCGCAGCGACTTTGCCATGACCTCGTATTTCGTCGATGTTGGCGACACGTCCGCCATCCAGATCGTCAACGAGGCGCAGGCCGATTATGTCGCGAGGTACGTGAAAGCGAATTTGCCCCAATACGAGACGTTGCCGGTGCTGAGCACCGCGTCCCCATTCAAGACCGGCTTTGCCGGTGGCGGAGATTTCACCGACATCGCCGCCGGCGACATGGCGATCAACAACGCCGCTGATTTGTATCTATTCCCGAACACGCTGTACGCCGTGAAAGTCACGGGCGCAGGCCTCAAGGATTGGTTGGAAGCTGCCGCACGGCGCTTCCGCCAGATCGACCCGGCGATGACGGCTGAACAATCGCTCACCAGCACCGTGCCGGGCTACACCTTCGACATGATTACCAGCAAAGATTTCAGCTATGAAATTGACGTCACGCAGGGCAACGGCAACCGCGTGAAGAACCTCACGTACAAGGGCGCGCCGGTATCGCCCACCGCGGAATTCATCGTCGCCACCAACAACTACCGCGCCAGCGGAGGCGGCAACTTCCCCGGCCTTGATGGCACCAAAACCCTCATCGCCTCGCCCGACACCAATCGTGACGTGCTGATCGAATTCATCAAAGCGACCAAGAATCTGACCCGCAAGGAGCACGGCTCGGATCGTAGCTGGCGCTTCACCAAAGTCGCGACGGCTGGCCCAATCACATTCAAATCCGCGGTCGGCAAACTGCCGCTGGCGGCGGCTGCGGGCATCAACAACGTGAGTCTGTTCAAGGCTGATGACGGCAGCGGCAAAGGGCTGTCCGTGTATCAAATTGATTTGTCGAAGTAGTGCGGTGCGCTGCTTGAGCGTCGCTGCCCGGTTGCTAACGATTGGCGCGCTGGTGTGCGCCAGTGCCGCCTTTGCAACACGCACCCCAACGCACGCCGAAATTGACCGCCTGCGCATGCATGCGGACGCCGGTCGGGACGGCGCGTCGCTTGACGCATTGCTGGCGGCAGCGCGCACAGGCAGCGCTGAGGCGCAGCGCGCCGCCGGGGAGGCGCTGCTCAACCGCGTCGATCACGCTCGCACCGCCGAGGGCGTGATGTGGCTGGAGCGCGCCGCCGCACAAAATGACACTCGCGCCATGATCCTGCTGGGCAAGGCTTGGCTGTTTGGCTCCTCCGGCGCGCCCGGAAACGTACGCGCACCGGACCCCCGCAAAGCCCGCGTCTGGTTCGAACGCGCGCAGCCGGACCGCGACCCGCAAGCCGCGTATTACCTTGGCTTGATCGAAAAGGGTGGCTACGGCAAACCAGCCGACCCTGTCGCCGCTGCCGCGCATTTCCGCTTTGCAGCCCTGCGAGATATGCCCGAAGCAATGTACCTGCTAGGCAATGCGTACGCCAGCGGAGAAGGCGTCGATGCCGACCCGCGCGAGGCCATGCGCTGGTATCTGCGCGCCGCATCGCTCGAACATCCCCAAGCCACCCAGGAGCTAGCCCATGCCTTCGCGCGCGGTGACACGCTACTGCCGCAAAGCGACTTTCAGGCGGAGCAAATGCGCCGCGCCGTGGAGCATGCGCTGCGGCATCCGAAGGCTGCGCCGTAAAGAAACTGATCCTCTCTTGGCTTAGTTCAGCGCATCCGTGACGCTCGCCGAGCAGAACACTGCGCCTTCGTCAATCCAGCCCTGCGCGAGCATCTTCGCTTTGGTTGCGGCGCTGACGACATAGCGGTGATTGCCGTCGTTGGTCGCTGCCTTGTTGTTGAACAGCCTCGACACCGCGTTCGGTGCGTCTGCGCCGCAACCTGAATTTGTCGGCTTGAGCACGGAGAAATCAAAGCCTTCGTACTTGAGTCCCGTGAGTTTGTTCAACGTCGGACAGTCCTCGCCGACGCCGTAAAAGTGTGAATTGCTCATGCCTTTTTCCGGCGAAGCGTACATGCGGCAAACCGGCTGTTCGGCAATGTCACGATAACGGCTCGACTTCGCCGCGAACTTCATACCGGTCCGCGTAAAGCTTTGCGGCAGGGCGTCCAGTGCCGTCTGCTCGTTTTTGCGACCGGTCAGAAAATAACGCTTGAGCGCCGGCTGGTAATACTCGACGACGGTCGGGTCAGCGCTCGCCACGGCGTCTTCCTTGACTATCAGTACGGGCGGCCCGTTTTCGATATAGACGTTGGCCTCGACTGGCAGATACCCGCTTTTGTAGGCCAGAACCGCCACTCCCTCGTCGTCTCCCACCACCGGCCACGGCACGATATCTCTAAAACTATAAAGACTATATCCCCGCGGAAACGTAAACTGCCAGGGGTCGGGCGTGCCGTTTCCGCTGAGAGGCGCACGCTCAAGGCCACCAAAGCCCATATAAGCGTACTTTTCCGACACAAACACAGGCTCTTGAGGCGTAGCCCACAGAGGATCCTGCGCACCATCTGCACCAAAGCGAAGTTTGCCCGCAAAGGTGTGATCCCGCCCGATCAGCACAGACGATGAACCCGTCAGGGTGAAACGTAGCGGCCAAATCATCACATCCCCAAACGGCGGGATTGCGTTGTTGATGCGGCGGAAATCAACGCCGCACGTCGTAAACATGAAAGCGGTGGAGCACCAGCCTTGCCACATTCCGCCTCTGGCGTCCGCCATGAGTGGCCGGAAACTGTCGCCGTCGGACCCTCTTCCAAGCAGGGCTTGCCATGTGCTGTCGACCTGTCCTGTGGTCGCCGAGAGGCGTTGCAGGATGCCATAAGACGCAACATAGACGTAACCTGTAGAACGGTCATACGTGCTGAGGGCGTAACCTGCAAAGCCCGACCTGTCAGGGGCCACCACCGCTGGATTGAGGATTTGCCCGGTCGCCAGCGAAACATAAGGCACCAAACCGGGTGTTACACCGTTGACCCGATCCACATAGGCTGCGCCTAGTAACAGGCCGGCGGGCGTCAATGAGACGTCGTAGAGAAAGCCCCTAGAGCCCGGCTTCGGCGGGCTATAGGTAATGTCGACGCGCCACGAGGTGTCCGGGTCGCCATTGGGCCTGATCTTCAAAAGGTCGCGAAAGCGCTGCCCCTCGTACCAGACATCAAATCGGCCGAAAACGATCATGCCGCCGTCGGGCAACGGCAGCAGTTTTCTAATGGTCGGCTTGTCAACGCCGTCGTAACCCGTCAGCGACGTCAGATCCGGCGTCGTCAACACCCGCTGCGCGCCCACAGTACTGGCCGCCAACATCAAAAAAAGCACCAGCAATCGTCGCAACATGGGTTACCTCTTGAACATCCTTTCAATCAGCGCTCTGTATGACGAGCGCATAACTTCGCGCAATGATATCGGGCGATTCACGATTTTGCGCGCAATGTTGCCGTCAAATCGAGCGTTGATTCACCCGCTTCGACAGCTCCGCCGCGCTCTCTTTGCGTTCGCTGTACCGATCCACCAGATAGGGCGACACGTCGCGCGTGAGCAGCGTGAACTTCACCAGTTCTTCCATGACATCGACCACGCGGTCGTAGTAGGCCGAGGGCTTCATGCGGCCCGCTTCGTCGAATTCGGCGAACGCCTTGGCGACCGATGATTGATTGGGGATCGTCAGCATGCGCATCCACCGGCCAAGTACGCGCAGTTGATTGACCGCATTGAACGACTGTGAGCCTCCACTCACCTGCATTACGGCCAGTGTCTTGCCCTGCGTGGGACGCGTTGCTCCCTCGGCCAGCGGAATCCAGTCAATCTGTGTTTTCATGAGCCCGGTCATCGCGCCGTGGCGCTCGGGCGACGACCAGACCATGCCTTCGGCCCACATCGCGAGCTGCCGCAGCTCCTGAACCTTTTCGTGTGTGTCGGGCACCGAGTCCACGAGCGGCAAGCCGTGCGGATTGAAGGTTCGCGTTTCAGCGCCCATTGCCTGCAACAGCCGCGCGGCTTCCTCAGCGAGCAGGCGGCTGAACGAGCGTTCACGCAGCGAGCCGTAAAGCAGCAGGATTCTGGGCGCGTGCGAGGAGGGTGTGTGGTTTTGCAGTGCCGCCTGGCAGGGAGCGACGAACAGTTCACGGCTGACGTTCGGCAGGTCGTTGACAGTCGTGGGGGTCGCTGCATTGGCTGCCAACTGTGGCGAGGTTGTGGCGGGCAGCGGCGCGGCTGGTCGAGAGCAGCAGGAGGTTGTGAGTGTTGGCGTGACCATGAGCATGTCATCTCTTTGCAATAATTCCATGTTTCAATCATAATCGAAACATGGAACAAAATACTTCGCTTGACCTCTCCGAAGACGTCGCCGTCCGCTCGCTGGCGGCGATTGCGCAGCCACACCGATTGCGCGTATTTCGCGCGCTGGTGGTCGCGGGCGAGAGCGGGCTCACGCCGGGCGCGCTTGCCGAGCAGTTGAGTCTGGCCCCGAGTTCGCTGTCGTTTCACCTGAAAGAGCTTACGTATTCGGGCCTCGCCAGCAGTGAGGCGCGGGGACGCAACCTGATTTATCGCGCTAATTTTGCGCAGATGAACGGACTGCTGGCGTATCTGACGCAGCACTGCTGTCAGGGTGCGGCGTGTGAGGTGGCGGAAGGTTGTGTTGCGTGTTAGCCCGCTGTAGGAGCGGCTTTGCCGCGACCCAAATTGCGCTTCATCAACGGTCGGTCGCGGTAGAGCCGCTCCTACAAAAGTCACTATAGACGAAGAACTACCCAAATGCCCAATCTACCCCTCAACATCCTCTTCCTCTGCACCCACAATTCCGCACGCAGCATCCTTGCTGAGGCGCTGCTTAACGATATGGGTGGCGACAAATTCAGGGCGTTTTCAGCTGGCAGCAGCCCGCGTGAAAACCAGCAGCCGAATCCATTGGCGTTGCGGGCGCTGCAAGGCGCAGGCATCAGCATTGCGGGCTTGAGCAGCAAAAGCTGGGACGTATTCTCTGCGCCCGACGCGCCGAAGATGGATCTGGTGATCACCGTCTGCGACAACGCGGCGGGCGAGGTCTGCCCGTTCTGGCCGGGGCATCCCGCCACCGCGCACTGGGGCTATCCGGATCCGTCGGAGGTTCAGGGCACCGAGGCCGAGCAGCTTGCTGCGTTCGAGCACACCATGATCCAGATTGAGCAGCGACTTCAGTTGTTGGTGAGCCTGCCGACGGCTGCCGTGGACTCATTGACGCTGCAAAACGAAGCACGCAATTTGTCGAAAGCATGACCGCCGCGCAAATTGCAGAGCCGAGCCTCGGGCAAAAGCTTTTCGCCGAATTTGCGGGCACGGCGATGCTGCTGTGTACCGTCATCGGCTCCGGCATCATGGCCGAAAAGCTAAGCGGCGGCAATGTGGCCATCGCGCTACTGGCCAACACGCTGGCGACGGTATTCGCGCTCTATGTGTTGATCGAAGCGCTCGGGCCGATCAGCGGCGCCCACTTCAACCCGGTGGTGACCTTGATGGTGGCATTCAGAGGCGGGGTGGTCGGCGGCAACCTGCCGGTTACGGCCACGCTGTTCATCGTCGTTCAACTGCTCGGCGCTGTCGGTGGCGCTTGGCTCGCACACGCGATGTTCGATCTGCCGATTGTGCAAACCAGCACCAAAATCCGCGCAGGTTGGGGCCAGTGGATTGCCGAGGCAGTGGCGACCGGCGGTCTGATTTTTGTGATCCTTCGCGCACCGGCGGGCAAGGCCAGCGTGATGGTCGCCTGCTACATCGGCGCGGCGTACTGGTTCACTGCGAGTACCTCGTTCGCAAACCCGGCAGCAGTGATGGGGCGCATGTTTTCCGACAGCTTCGCCGGAATCGCGCCGGGCAGCGCGGCGGCGTTTGTGCTGGCACAGTGCGTCGGCGGCGTGGCTGGCATGCTCGCAGCGAATTTCCTGACACGACCGGCGACTGATCATCCTTAAGCCAGCGCGAACCACCCATCGCGTTCCATAGCTTTTGCCTAGAAACGCCACTGATATAGGGCTAAGACGATAAAAGCGCGTTAGTCGACTATCATACTTTTGACGCGCTATCCTCAATGCAGCTTGCGTTTCAGCCAATAGTTGCTTATCCCAATTGACCGTCGTTGAGGGTGATTGCAATATTGCTGTCACAAAAAGTGGTCAAACTACTCGCATTAGTAAAGGGAAGGCGTTCCCTCTCCTCCTCAGCGGGACAAAAAATAACCAGATCCCGGCAGTTCAAGTTCACAAAAGGACATTTCATGCGTTTCACCCAAAAATACTTCGCCGTCGCCGCTGCTGTTGCAGTGAGTGTGTCGGCCTCATTCGCGGTCTCTGCCCAGCAAATCACTGGCGCAGGTGCAACTTTCCCGTTTCCGATCTACGCCAAGTGGGCCGAGGAATACAAAAAAGCGACCAATGTTTCGATGAACTATCAGTCCATCGGCTCTGGCGGCGGCATCAAGCAGATTCAGTCAAAAACGGTTGATTTCGGTGCCTCCGACATGCCGCTCAAGGCAGAAGACCTGGCCAAAGACGGCCTCGTGCAGTTCCCCGCGATCATCGGCGGCGTGGTACCAGTCACCAACATGGACAGCGTCAAGCCGGGCGAGTTGAAACTCACTGGGCCGGTGCTGGCTGACATTTTCCTCGGCAAGATCAAGACGTGGAATGACAAGGCAATTACCGACCTGAACCCTGGCCTCAAAATCGACGGCCCGATCACGGTGGTACGTCGTTCGGACGGATCAGGCACGACGTTCCTGTTCGTTGACTACCTCTCCAAAGTCTCTCCGGAATGGAAGACAAAAGTGGGCGTCGGAACTGCCGTGTCCTGGCCGGAAGGCGTGGGCGGAAAAGGCAACGAAGGCGTCGCACAATATGTGCAGCGCATCAAGGGCTCGATTGGCTACGTGGAATACGCCTACGCCAAGAAGAACAAGCTTGATCACATCGCGATGAAGAACAAGGACGGCCAATTCGTTCAACCCGACGAAGCGAGCTTCAGCGCCGCCGCTGCCGGCGCCGACTGGAAAAACACCGCGGGCATGGGCGTCGTGTTGACCGACCAACCGGGCGCGAAGAGCTGGCCAATGACGGGTGCTTCGTTCATCCTGATGCAGGCGAAATCGGAAAAACCTGCGCAATCGAAAGAAGCCATCAAATTCTTCGAATGGGCACTGAAAAACGGCCAGAAATCGGCGGCTGAACTTGAGTACGTGCCGATGCCTGCCGCAACGCTTCCGATGATTCAGGCGGAGTGGAAGAAGATAATGGACGCGTCCGGCAAGGCAGTGTTCTAGGGATACCCAGACACCGCCGACACTGGCAGGAAATGATGACAAAACCCGCGACATCGCGGGTTTTGTTTCTCCAGAATTTCTAACGCTTCACATTCTCAGAAAGCCGGATCATGGATGCCGCTTCAACCCGCAGCTTTGCGCTGCAAGACGCGATCTTTGCGCGCAGCACGCAGTTCTTCGCATTGCTCGTGCTTGTTACCCTTCTAGCCATCGTCGGCTCGCTGGTTTACGGTGCATGGCCAACGATCTCACAGGTCGGGCCCAAGTTTCTCGTCGATAGTGCGTGGGATCCCGTGAGGAGCCTGTTCGGCGGGCTCGCGCCGCTGTGGGGCACGATCATCACGGCCACCATTGCCATGATCATCGCCGTGCCTGTGAGCTTCGGCATAGCGATCTTTTTGACCGAGATGTGCCCGCCTGTACTGAAGCGCCCGCTCGGCACCGCAGTTGAGCTGTTGGCTGCAATTCCTTCGATCATTTACGGCATGTGGGGATTGTTTGTCTTCGCGCCGCTGTTTGGCGAGTATGTACAACCCGCGCTCACCGCAACGGTCGGCAAGCTCCCGATAATTGGCATATTGTTTCAGGGGCAACCGATTGGTATCGGCGTGCTCTCCGCTGGCATCATTTTGTCGGTCATGGTGATTCCGTTCACGGCGTCGGTCATGCGCGATGTGTTCGAAACGACGCCTGCGATCCTCAAAGAATCGGCCTACGGCCTCGGTGCGACGACATGGGAAGTGATGTGGAACGTCGTATTGCCGTACACAAAAACCGGCGTGGTCGGCGGTGTCATGCTGGGCCTTGGACGCGCTCTGGGCGAGACGATGGCAGTGACGTTTGTGATTGGCAACGCGTACAACATTTCACCGAAACTGTTCGAACCCGGCAACTCGATTGCGTCGTCACTCGCGAATGAATTTAACGAAGCGTCTGATCCGCTGCATCTTTCTGCCCTCATCTCTCTGGGACTGGTTCTGTTCCTGCTGACGTTCTGCGTTTTGGCCGCGTCGCGCTGGATGCTCGCGAGCCTAGCCAAGCGGGAAGGGAAGCGCACATGAGCAACCCCTCCAAAGTGGTGAGTAACGACCGCGCCAATAACCCGATCTATCGTCGCCGCGTCTGGGTCAACCGTTTCAACATGACGATGTCGATGGCCACGATGGCGTTCGGCATGATCTTCCTGATCTGGATTTTGATTACGCTGTTTGGCAAAGGCTTTGCGGCGTTTGGCCCGCAACTCTTCACGCAGATGACGCCACCGCCTGGCTCCGACGGTGGGTTGGCCAACGCGATCTTTGGTAGCGTCCTGATGGTGGGTGCGTCGGTGTTGATCGCCACCCCGGTCGGCATCATGGCGGGCATCTATCTCGCGGAGGTGGGTCGGGACAACTGGATTGCCAAGGTCACGCGGTTTGTCAATGACATTCTCTTGTCTGCGCCGTCGATCGTGATTGGTCTCTTCGTGTACAGCCTCATCGTATTTCAGGTGAAGCATTACTCCGGGTGGGCTGGTGCGGTGGCGCTCGCGATCATCGCGGTTCCGGTCGTTGTGCGGACCACGGAGAACATGCTGATGCTGGTGCCCAACAGCCTGCGCGAAGCGGCAGTAGCGCTCGGCGCGCCGACCTGGAAAGTAGTGCTGAAAGTGACGCTTAAGGCCGTGCGCGGCGGCGTGATCACTGGCATCCTGCTTGCCCTGGCGCGCGTGTCTGGCGAGACGGCACCGCTACTGTTCACCTCACTCAACAATCAGTTCTGGAGCACCGACATGAATGCGCCAATGGCGAATCTGCCGGTCGTGATCTTCCAGTTTGCGATGAGCCCTTATGAGGACTGGCAGCGGCTGGCGTGGGCTGGCGCGCTCTTGATTACGCTGACCGTATTGCTTCTAAATATCCTGGCGCGCACCGTGTTCCGCCAGTAAACACAATAGTCGGGATTACAAACATGGCATTTCAAGTCAGCCTCGGGGACACCGCTGTTGCCGAACGCACAGCGACCAAACTCAAGATCAATAACCTGAATTTCTTCTATGGAACGTTTCAGGGCCTGCGCAATATTTCGCTCGAAATTCCGGAGAAACAAGTCACCGCCTTCATCGGCCCTTCCGGTTGCGGAAAATCAACCTTGCTGCGCGTGTTGAACCGCATGTATTCGCTCTATCCAGGCCAGCGCGCGGAGGGCGAAGTTCTTCTAAACGGACAGAATGTGCTCGATCCAAAGTACGACCTGAATGCACTGCGCGGTTCGGTGGGCATGGTGTTTCAGAAGCCAACACCGTTCCCGATGTCGATTTACGACAACATCGCCTTTGGCGTGAAGCTCTACGAAAATCTCTCGAAAAGCGACATGGATGAACGCGTGGAATGGGCGCTGAAAAAGGCTTCTCTCTGGACCGAGGCGAAGGACAAACTGAGCCAGAGTGGGTTATCTCTCTCTGGTGGTCAACAGCAGCGCTTGTGTATAGCACGCGGCATCGCGGTGAAGCCGGAAGTGTTGTTGCTCGACGAGCCAACCTCGGCGCTGGACCCCATTTCTACTGCCCGCATCGAAGAGCTGGTCAGCGAATTGCGCACCGATTACACCATCGTGATCGTGACGCACAACATGCAACAGGCAGCGCGCGTGTCGCAGCACACCGCTTACATGTATCTCGGCGAATTGGTCGAGTTCACACCGACGGCGCAGATTTTTGTGAAACCCAAAGACAAGCGCACTGAAGACTACATCACAGGAAGGTTCGGTTAATCGCATGGAACACACGTCAAAACAATTCGAAATCGAACTGGAAGACTTGAGGAGCGGTCTGCTCGCAATGGGCGGACTGGTCGAAGCGCAGCTGGAGCGTGCGCTGGAGGCGATTGCCTCACACGAAGAAGAGCTGGTCGAAGTCGTCCTGCGCGAGGAAAAGCGAGTGAACGACAAGCAGCTTGAGCTGGATCGCAAAGGGATGGAAATCATTGCCAAGCGCCAGCCCGCTGCGGTCGACTTGCGTCAAATCATCTGCACGATGCAGGCGGTCAATGATCTTGAGCGCATCGGCGACGAGATCAAAAAAGTAGCTCAGCGCGCAGCGCAATTTCAGGCATCCGAGCGATTTCAGCTGTTGCGATTGAACGAGGTGAAACACATCGGAACGCTTGCGCAGGACATGCTCAAGGAAGCGCTGAACTCGTTCGCGCGACTCGATGTGATTTCAGCCAGCGAAGTGATTGGCCGGGATTCGGCGGTCGACGATGAATTTGAGCGCATCATGCGCCTGCTCGTTACCTACATGATGGAAGACCCGCGCACCATTGGCGCGGGGCTGGACGTCGCCTTCCTTGCCAAAGCAATTGAGCGCGTTGCGGATCATGCCAAGAACATCAGCGAATACGTGATTCACATCGTGCAGGGACAGGACCCGCGTCACGCGGGCTAAGCCACTACTTCGACAGGCGCGGCGCGGTTTGGAGCAGCTCGGCAAGTTCTTTCTTCCAGAACTTCGCCTGTGCAGTTGTGCCGTGACCTGCTGTTTGGTCGCTGCCGGGGATCAACAATACCCGGCCATTTTTGACTCGCTTGATCTCACGATCCAGAACGCCAACCTCAGGTGGATTGCGTTCGTCGTCAGCGGAATTGATGGCGAGCAGCGTGGCCTGAATTCGCTCCAGTCCCACCGATGGGTTGTAGTCGCCTGACGATTCCCACTGATAGAGATGATCGTTGGCGTCTCCGGCAAACGGTGCGGTGAGTCGCTGGTTCAGGATTTGGTCAGCCTTGGCGCGCGTCGGCGCTGCCTTGAACATGGCCTGGTTACCCCCGTTGGTCGCTGTCGCGTAAAACACTGAGGCAAACTGCAGGCTCTTCGGCTGTTTCGCGTAGTCGCCGCCCATCCACTCCGGATCATTCTTGATTGAATCAACGATCAGACGGCGCATCATCCAGTTGCGGCTCGACATTTCGGTCGGCAAGGACGCCATCGGCACCGCGATGTCCATGAAGCCGGGATATTTCTGCGCCCAGATCCACACCTGCATGCCGCCCATCGAATTGCCCTGCACCAGCCGCACATGCTTGACGCCGAGATGCTCGGTAACGAGGCGATATTGTGCATCGACCATATCGTCGTAGTTGTACTTCGGAAACTTGGTGCGCAGGCCATCTGACGGCTTGCTTGATTTGCCGGTACCAATCGCGTCTGGCAGGATCACGTAGTACTTTCTGGCATCGAGCGGTTGGCCGGGGCCAAATAGCTCGCCGGCGAACGCGGGGTTGACCATGCCGATCCCCGAGCCGGTGGTGCCGTGAAGGATCAGTACTGGTTCGCCGGACGGATCGCCGACGGTCGTGTAATTCAGCCGCAATTCGGGCAGCAGTTCCCCGGTATGAAAGCGGAAGTCGCGCACGACCCAACTGCCTTCCTTCGGAGCGGGATAGTCGGCGGCTAGCAACGGAAACGCTGCCAGCGCCACGAACAGGCCAAACAGTGTCCGCGCCGAATGCCGGATTAATTTCATGATTCGCTCCTTTTTTACCCGTGGGCTGGGTGTGATGGGATTTATCGCGTTAGCGTAGTCCTGTTTTGTGGCCAGAAACGCCTTTCGTCTCGGTTCGCCATCTGGCGCGGGATTGGCGTTGTGCGCAACCGCTGTGATAATGCGGGCAATGAAAGCCCCCCAGAGACTACAAGCGCTGATCGACGAAGGCCTGATCGACAGCGTCGTGCGCCAGCTGATGAGCGGCAAGGAGGCGATGGTGTTCGTTGTGCGTTGCGGCGACGAGACCCGCTGCGCCAAGGTCTACAAAGAGGCGACCAATCGAAGCTTTCGCCAGGCCGTCGACTACACCGAAAACCGCAAGGTGAAGAACACACGGGCCGCGCGCGCGATGGCGAAGGGCAGTAAATTCGGTCGCCAGGCGATGGAAGAGGCGTGGCAAAGCGCTGAAGTCGATGCGCTCTATCGCCTCGCGGCAGCTGGCGTTCGCGTGCCGAAGCCGTACAATTTTCTCGAAGGCGTGCTGCTCATGGAGCTGGTGGCGGATGCCGACGGTGCCGCTGCGCCGCGACTCAATGATTGTGTGTTTACCGCGGCAGAGGCGCGGAAACATCATTCGACGCTTCTCACCGAAGTTGTGCGCATGCTCGGCGCGGGCGTCGTGCACGGGGACCTCTCCGAGTTCAACATTCTGCTTGCTGCGGATGGTCCGGTGATCATCGATCTGCCGCAGGCAGTCGACGCCGCCGGTAACAACCACGCGAAGCGCATGCTGCTGCGCGACGTCAACAACCTGCGTGACTTCTTCGGTCGCTCCGCGCCTGAATTACTGAAGACGGACTTTGGTCATGAGATTTGGGATTTGTACGAACGCGGTCTGCTCGATCCTGCGGTTCCGCTCACCGGCCAGTACGAACACGAAACCGGCCCGGTTGATCTGGAAGGCGTGATGGATCAGATTGAAGACGCGCGCTTTGAGGAAGAGGCGCGGCGGCTTCGGATGGCGTCGGCTTAGTAGGACCGAATCACCGAATCGGGTACGCGTACATCAGCCCGCCCTGATTCCATAGATTGTTCAGGCCACGCGGCAAAGCAATCGCGGTCTTCGGGCCTAGATTGCGCTCGAACATTTCACCGTAATTGCCGCTGGTTTTGAGCGCGCGGACCATCCATTCGCGGTCGAGTCCGAGCAATTTGCCGCTGTCCTCGGTGCTGCCGAGAATACGCTGGACTGCGGGGTCCTGGCTGGTGGTTTTCATGCTGTCGACGTTGGCGCGGGTGATGCCGTATTCCTCGGCCTCGAGCAAGCCGTAGATCACCCACTTGACGATGGCGAACCATTCGTCGTCACCGCGTCGCACCATCGGGCCGAGCGGTTCTTTCGAAATCAGCGTGGGCAGGATGACGTGATCTTTCGGGCTCTTGGCTTCCTTGTTGCGCACTGAGGCGAGACCCGAAGCGTCCGTGGTGTAGCCGACGCAGCGCCCGCCGAAATAGGCGCCGATCAGTGCGTCGAGCGATTCAAATACGACGGGCTTGAAGGCCAAGTTGTTCGCGCGGGAGAAGTCGGCGAGGTTCTTCTCGGTGGTCGAGCCTGACAGCACACAGATGGTTTGCCCTTTGAGCTGGCGCACGTCCTTGATGCCGGATTTGGCGGGCACCATGAAACCCTGACCGTCGTAGTACAGCGGCGAGGTGATGTGCAGACCGAGCGAGGCGTCGCGTGTGAGCGTGAACGTGGTGTTGCGCGAGAGGACGTCAATCTCGCCCGACTGCAGCGCGGGCAGCCGTTGCTGCGAGTTGAGCGGCACCCACTTTACTTTTGTCGCATCATTCAGGATGACGGCGGCGAGCGCCTTGCAGAAATCAGCGTCGAGGCCGCTCCAGTTGCCCGCTGAATCCGCCTGCGAGAAGCCGGCAAGGCCGGTGTTGACTCCGCAGGTAAGCTGGCCGCGCGACTTGATGGCGTCGATGGTTTTGCCCGCGTGCGCGGGGAGCCCGGCGAGCGCAAGGGTTGCTGCGGCTGAAACCGAGGCAACAGCGGATGCGACAGCGCGGAACGGTTTTGATGCGATTATTTTCATGATGATCCTGATGCGCGTGCGCTGTCGTGGTTGAAAGGGGTGACTCGTTTTGTGGCGATTATTCGCGCTATCAAGAGCGGACTGGCAACAGGGGTTCGATTCTGATGCCGACTGAGGCTGCTTGACCCGGTAACGGAGGTCTGCATAGCTGGCTCACAAAACCCATCGCACGACCCACGGCAACACCAGTGAGGCAATGAGTCCGTGCAGCCCCAGCGCGAGTCCGGCGAACGCGCCTGCGTCGGCGCTGACCAGATACGCTCGGGCGGTGCCGATGCCATGCGCCTGAGCACCAAGCGCAAAGCCGCGCACCATCATGCTCTTGATTCCCAGCAGATCAAACACGATCTTGCCGGTCGCTGCGCCCAGCACGCCGGTCAAAATCGCAAATACGGCAGACATGGCGGGGACGCCGCCGATAGCCTCGCTGATGCCCATGGCGATCGGTGCGGTGACGCTCTTGGGAAGCAACGAGCGCGCCGTGGATTCGGATACTCCGAGATATTTCGCCAACGCATAGACGGTCGCTGTTGCCGCCACCGATCCACAGACGAGCCCTGTCACCAACGATCGCCACGAGGCTCGCAACTCGGCCAGGCGCTCATAAAACGGCAGCCCGAGCGCGACTGTGGCCGTGCCGAGCAGAAAGTGCACGAACTGTGCGCCTTCGAAATATTGTTGATAGGAAACTCCGGAGAGCGCGAGCGCGGCCGC
>JAYWHV010000323.1:0-8104 GCA_043777615.1 Burkholderiales bacterium
GCTGAACCCCGAATTCAAGGGCAAAGCCTCCATCTTGAACATCCCTTCCATCGGCATCATGGACGCTGCGATGGTTGTGGAAGCCATGGGCATCTATAAGTACCCTGACAAGGGCAACATGACCAAGAAGGAAATTGATCTCACGATCAAAACCCTGATTGAGGCGAAAAAAGCAGGCCAGTTCCGCGCGTTGTGGAAAGACTTCAACGAGTCAGTGAATTTGATGGCGTCCGGCGAAGTTGTGATCCAGTCGATGTGGTCACCTGCTGTTACAGCGGTGCGTACCAAGGGGATCGCCTGCAACTTCCAGCCGTTGAAAGAGGGCTACCGCGCTTGGGCAGCGGGCTTCGGCTTGCCCGCTACGTTGTCCGGCAAAAAACTGGACGGTGCGTATGAATTCATCAACTGGTTCCTCGACGGATGGGCTGGCGCATATCTGAATCGTCAGGGCTATTACAGCGCCGTTCTCGACACCGCGAAATCGAAGATGGAAGCCTACGAGTGGGCGTACTGGATGGAGGGTAAAGCCGCCAGTCAGGACATCAAGAGCCCGAACGGGGACGTGCTTGCCAAGGCTGGCGCGATCCGTGACGGTGGTAGCTACGAAGCCCGTATGGGCGGGATCGCTTGCTGGAACGCACTAATGGATGAGAACGAATACATGGTCAAGAAGTGGAATGAGTTTGTCGCGGCGTAACGATTGCACTCGGTCGACAACAACAGGTCGAGGGGCGTAGTCCGGGAATGAGCAGACCAGCAGTGAACGCGGCGCTACCCGCGTGGTGGCAGGCAGCGCCGTTCACGC
The DNA here is from genome assembly GCA_043777615.1 of Burkholderiales bacterium. GTDB lineage: Bacteria > Pseudomonadota > Gammaproteobacteria > Burkholderiales > Casimicrobiaceae > Casimicrobium. The sequence goes on from JAYWHV010000323.1 coordinate 806, forward strand.
TGGTGTTCGTGCTCTTCTTTTTGATTCCACTGGCGCTGATCGTGATGGTCAGCTTCTGGAACTTCAACGAGTACGAGCTGTTGCCTGGTTTCACCTTTAAAAACTACTTCAGCATTTTTGAAGGCTGCACCAAACTGACGGATAACGGCGACATTTGCGTCACTTTGAAAACCTACCTCTCCACGCTTAAATTCTGCGCGCTGGTGTGGATCTTCACGTTGTTGATTGGTTTTTCTGTCGCGTACTTCCTCGCGTTTCATGTGCGATCCCAAGGCATGCAAACAGCGCTTTTCCTCGTCTGTACGGTGCCGTTCTGGACGTCGAACGTGATCCGCATGATTTCGTGGGTCCCGCTGTTGGGGCGCAATGGTTTGATCAATCAAACTCTCACCGGAGCGGGCATCGTTGACCAGCCGGTGGACTGGTTGCTGTTCTCTGATTTCTCGGTCGTGTTGGCGTTTGTTCACCTCTACACCATGTTCATGATCGTGCCGATTTTCAACAGCATGATGCGTATTGATCGTAGTCTGCTCGAGGCGGCGAGCGACGCTGGTGCTTCGGGCTGGCAGACGCTTTGGTACCTGATCGTGCCGCTATCGCGTACGGGGATTTTGATTGGCTCAATCTTCGTGATCACCATTGTCATGGGGGACTTCGTGACCATCGGCGTGATGGGCGGGCAACAGATTGCCTCCATCGGCAAGATCATTCAGGTGCAGACGTCCTATTTGCAGTTCCCGCTGGCTGCGGCGAATGCGGTGATCCTGCTGGCGGTCGTGCTCATGATCATCTGGGGGCTCACGCGGCTTGTTGATATTCGCAAGGAGCTGTAGCGATCATGCCTGAAAAACGCGCTCCCGGTTTTTGGCCTTTGGCGGTGGCGTTCGCCGCGTTTGTCCTGTTTCTATACGGTCCAATGATTTGTATCTTTGTTCTCAGCTTTCAGGGGCCGGAAGGCGGCCTGACCTTCCCGCTGCGGGGTGTTTCGTTGCACTGGTTTTATAAGCTGGCCGAGGGGCTGGGAACGGTCGACATCGGCGCGGCGTTCAGGCGTTCGCTGCTGCTTGGTGCAGTAGTGATGCTGTTCACGGTGGTGCTGTCGGTGCTGGCGGGACTGGCGTTTCGCAAGAAATTGTCGGGCGGCAACACACTTTTTTTTGTGACCGTGGCGAGTCTCATCATGCCGTCGATCATTGTCTCGCTCGGGATTGGTTTGCAGTTCCGTCTGATCGATACCGGCATCAAATCGGTGCTCACTTCAATGGACGCGACGTCGCTGCTTGAGGGCTACGGCACTGCGCTCGGTCTGCTGACGTCGGCCTTGGGAGCACACCTGACGTGGACGCTACCTTTTGGGCTGCTCATCATGTTTGCTGTGTTCAATCGCTTCAATCCGGCTTTTGAAGAAGCCGCGCGCGACCTCGGCGCAACACCGTGGCAAACATTTCGTCATGTCGTGTTGCCGCTGATTGGGCCGTCTGTTGTCGGCATCGGCATGTTCGGCTTCACGCTAAGCTGGGATGAAATCGCAAGAACGTCGCAGGCGATTGGAGACGTGAATACGCTCCCGCTCGAGCTTCAGGGGCTCACGTCGACTGTCACGACACCGTCGATTTACGCGCTCGGAACGGTCACGACGGTGGTGTCGTTTCTGGTGATGGCGGTTGCCGTCGCGCTGGCGCGAGGACTGGCTCGACGTCAGCTTAAGCGCTGATTGCTTATGTCGCGCCTTCTGGTCATCAACCCGAACACAAGCGAGAGCGTCACCGAGAGACTGCACGCCTGCATTCAGGCCGCGCTTCCAGACGTTGACGTGTGCGCCGCCACTGCACGCTTTGGTGCGCCCTATATCTCAAGCGAAACGAGTTACGCCGTCGCCGGGCACGCGGTGCTCGACGCTTGGGCCGACTCTTGTTCGCGCCATCGCGAGTCGCCAGACGCGGTGCTTATCGGCTGCTTTGGCGATCCGGGATTATTTGCGCTGCGTGAATGCTGCTCAGCGCGAGTGACGGGGTTGGCCGAAGCGGCGTTTCTCGAGGCCGCGGCAGTGGGTCGATTTGCGGTAGTCACGGGCGGGGACGCCTGGGGCCCGATCCTGAAGCGCTTTGCGCGAACGATGGATCTGGGGGATGCGTTGCTTGGCGTACATACCGTCGCTCCTACCGGCGCGCAGCTGGCTGCCAAACCTGCAATGGCGCTGGAGCTGCTGACGCAAGCCTGTCGCGACGCCTCTGAGCGCTGGCCATGTGACGCCATCATTTTGGGTGGCGCAACACTAGCGGGGCTCGCGGTGACGATTCAGCCGAAGATCAACGTGCCAATGATTGATAGCGTTTTGGCCGGGGCGCGATTTGCGCTGAACGCGCCGTTGGGCGCGGGAACCGCAATCAACTTTCGGATTGGGATCGAAACCCGGTTGAGTTGAGGTTACGGCTTTTGCGTACGACGACCACTGCACATGGGATAGATCGATAAAAATGCAAAAGTCGACTATTGCGTTTTGTGCGCCCTATCCCCAATTTAATCGTGCTTACAGGAAAAAGCTGTAAGCCGGTGCTGCCCCATTAAACCTGCACAAACTTACTGCCGTCGCAACTGAAAATGCGACGGCAAAGCGACTGATGACGTGGGTGCATCAGCAGCGGCATCGGCGAATCGGGCCGCGTTGTATCGCTTCGAAAAATCAGCAAACGTCGCCGCATGCATCGGCCAGCGCTCAGCGGCCCGCGCCATGGCCGAGGTCACCGTTTCATGCGGTGCAATCGCGAATCCCGCCCTGATCAACCGCTTGCGAAGGCTGCGCCACGCTCTGAGCATTGGGTCGATCCGGCGCTCGTTGCGTTTGAGCCACAGCCACCAAGCGAGGCCCATCAGCGCGCCGCTGGCAGTGATGGCGATCATCATCCAGCCGAGCGCTGCAAGCGGGTTAATTCCACCCAAACCCAGGTCTTTCAGCAATTCCTTTTGCCGATCCCGGTCAAAACCGATCACCCATTTGGTGTACGAAAAAGTCGCGTCCTCCCACAGGTTCGAAAGACCGGTGAATGAGATCCAGTTTCGCGTGCTCACCAGCATGCGCTCGGTTTCAGGCAACGACTGTTGTATGCCTTGCTCGATGCGGTCGGGTGCCACCGCGCCGGTTGGATCAACCCGCCTCCAGCTCCCGTCAATCCATGCCTCAACCCAGGCATGCGCGTCGCTTTGGCGCACGATCATATGACCGGCGGGCTGATACTCACCGCCCTGATAGCCTGTGACCACCCGCGCCGGAACGCCGCTCGCGCGTAGCAAAAAAACACTCGCGCCCGAGTAGTGCTCACAAAATCCCTTGCGTCCATCGAACAGAAATTCGTCGATTGAGGTGTTGCCGCGCTGACCGCCATAGAGCGGTGGGTTAAGTGTGTAAAAAAACTTTTCCTTATTGAAATGAGAGAGCAGCGCCCGCACGCGCTCGGTCGGATTCGGGTAGAGCGTCGCGAGTTCGGCGGCGAAAGCGCGGGCGCGCGGGTTCCATGTGCGAGGACCGGTACGCAGCTCCGCGCTCTGCATGTCAGGCGCATCAGCCGCGTACGATCCGCGGGCGAACGACTGCGCACGGTACTGCGTTGCACCCGTGGCCGCGCGCCGCACGCCAATTTGCTGGGCGTCCGACAGAAATACGGCGCGTTCGACTGCCGGCCCGGACGGATATGCCACAGGAAGCTCAAGAATGGGCAACCAGCGCGACTCCTGCCGCTCTACGGTCACGGTGTAGTTAATTGCCTCTCGTGAATGCTCTTCCGGCGTGAAGTTCAGGAAGTCGCCGCGCATTCGCGACGGGGCCTCCGACAAGCCGGCACTCCACGTCAGGCCATCAAATTCACGCAGCACCGGGCCGCGCCAGTACAGTGCCTGTTGCGGAGGTTTGCGATCCTCGAACTCAACGCGGAAGGCCGTTTCTTTGGACAGAATGAGCTTCGAGATATTTCCGGGGCGCATTTCGTCGGACAATCCGCTTTTTCCGGAAGTCGGGTCGCTCATGCCCCACAGCGGCGCGGTCGCGCGCGGGAACAACACGAACAGCATCGCCGCCAGCGGTATGCCCAAAAGCGTATGAGCTGCGGCTCCTTTGACGTGATGCCAGAGCGGCGGTGCGTTCGGAGCTGAGGCTGACGCGTCAAACATGCGCAGCGCAGCCACGTACACGATGATGATGGGCGCAACAGACAGCGCAGCAAGGAGCCCTAAATTTTCAAAAAAGCTGGCCACGAACAGCACCAGACCCATGCCCCAAACCACCATAAAATCACGAGTGGTTTTCGTCTCAATCAGTTTTAGCGGGCCGAGAATGAACAGCAGCGCGACGCCCGCGTCGCGGGCGAACAGCTTGCCGTATTCAACGAACACTAACCCGCCCGTAGCCAGCGTCAACAGCATAAGACCCGCGCGCCATACCCAGTGACGGGGTGCTTCGCGGGTCAGCACGCAGAGCAGCAGGGCCGCCAATCCAGCGACGATGATGAGCGGTTTCATCGCGAGCACATTGGCGCCCTGCGCGAGCGCAATGGCGAACGCCATGAAGCGGCGAGCACGCAGATCCGGGTCGGCGAGTACAACGCGCTTTGACACTTCCCGGTTGTCGCGACGCTTGCCAAATCCCCAGGGCAGCGCACCGCCCGCGACAGTGGACTTGCTCATCGCAAGCCCCGCACGTCCTCAGGCCGCTGTGGATAAACCGCGAGCACAATCGAAGCATCGGCAAACTGCTGTGAGCCGTCAGCCAACGGCAGTTGTGCGTTCGGCATCGACAGCGAGTAGGCGCAATTTTCGTTGTGCGCCCGTAGCAGCCACGCTGCCATGCGAGACAGTCGCGCTTCGGTCTCCGTCAGTTGCACCATTTGCCACGACAGGTCGATTTCGTGACGGCTGCCGGTGTCGCCCGTTCGCGTGTACCAGTCGCCCGACTTCGCAACCTGCTTCCAAGCGACGCGGCGCAGCGAGTCGCCCGGAACAAATTCGCGCAGGCTGTCTGGATCGTGCGCCACTTGTGTGCGGCCGGTGTTGGCACCATCGGCGCCAGAAGCTTTTGGCAGCGCGGGCGGTGGCGTCTCCGGGATCGGTTCGACCAACGCGACCCATTCGAAGTGCACGTAGCTCCAGGCGCGAATGAGGCCATACGGTGCGCGGCTTTCTACGGTGATGCGCGTCAGAGGCAGCAGACCGCGCTTGACCGCTACAAAGTTCAACGGTGCTGCGACCCGCTCATCGGCGTTCAGCCGACTCGGTCCGCTGTGTGCCCATTGTTTTTCGCTGTTTTGGGCGCGCAACGTGACGCCTTCGCGAGCGCGTTCTGGAGATACCAGTGTGATCGGAAAAGCGACTTCCTCGCCGACACGACAATGTGGAGAGCGACCTGCCACTACCACCAGCCCACGCAAATTGCGGTAGCTCGTCAACAGCGCCGCCTGCATCAATCCTGCGAGCAGAAACGCGACTACATAGGCGAGCGAGAGCTGGTAGTTCACACCAACCAGGAGCAGCACCACTGCGGTGATGATTAAAAAGAAGCCGCGACCTGTCGGCAGCAGATAGATGCGCCTTTGCTCCAGCTCCACCTCAGTCGCGCGCGTTGGTGTCCGGCCAAAACTGGAGTTCCAGTGCGCACGTCGATGACCCCACCAGTCCGACGATGGACGCGTGATGTTGCCAGAAGGCGCGGTCGATGCAGCTTCGGCGGTCACGGCGCTGGCACACCGATCAGCACGGCTTGCGCCAATTGCACGCCTTTGCTCAGACTGTCGTGACTCGCCCCGACGCGGTGGCTGACGACGGCGCTCCACACGGCCTGCACATCGTCCGGCAGCACATGGTCGCGACCAGACTGCAATGCCTCGGCGCGGCTCGCACGCAACAGTGCAAGACCGGCGCGCGGCGAGAGCGGACGCGTGGCGCCGGTCCGACTCGCGGCGAGCAATTGTTGAACATAAATCAATACCGGTTCCGACACACGAATCTGCTCGATGAGCTTCTGCAACTTCTGCAACGCGTCGCCGGTCAGCACGGGTGACAGCGCCAGAGCGCCCACGCGGCGGTCACCACCGCGCAGGAGCTCGATCTCCGCCGCTGCGCTTGGGAAACCCAGCGAGAGCCGCATCATGAAGCGATCCATCTGAGACTCTGGCAAGGGTGACACTCCGACCTGATCGAGAGGATTTTGGGTTGCGATCACAAAAAATGGCGAAGGCAGATTGCGGCTTATACCGTCCACGCTGACCTGTCGTTCTTCCATCGCTTCCAGCAGCGCGCTTTGCGTTTTTGACGGCGCACGGTTAAGTTCATCGGCTAACAAAAGTTGCGCGAAAATCGGGCCGGGCGTGAAGCGCATCGCTTGCGTTGAGCTGTCCCAGATCGAGAGGCCAAGCAGGTCTGATGGCAGCAAGTCGTTGGTACATGGGACTTTGTTGTAGTCGAGACCGAACGTCTTTGCCAGTGCGAGGGCCAGCGTGGATTTACCCAGGCCGGGTGCGTCCTCGATCAGCAAATGTCCCTGTGCGAGGAGGCACGTAACGGCAAGGCGGGTGACCCCGGATTTGCCCAGTACAATCGTATCGAGTTGTTGATGAATCTCGCCAAGAAGTTTGCTGGCGGTGGTGATGTGAGGCGATAAGGACACAAAGATTTCCTGTACTTCGACAATGCAAATTATGCAAACAACATATTAGCGGAAGAGAGCATTCAGCAACGGGACCAGCGATCTCCCGTGTAGCCCAGTTTTTATGATGTCCACGCCCCCCCCAAGTCGTTCACAAGGCCCTGGCTTTTCAGGGAACGCAGCGATTGACGTACGCAACCTGAAAAAATCCTACGGAGCGGTAGACGCAGTTCGCGGCATATCGTTCACTGTCGCGCCGGGCCAAACCGTTGGCCTGCTCGGTGGCAACGGTGCGGGAAAAACTACAACCATTTCAATGCTGCTCGGCGTTTTGACACCGTCGGCGGGCAGGATCGAAATGCTCGGTTTGCCGCTCGCCACGAAGCGCTACGACATCCTGCCGCGAATCAATTTCACGTCGCCTTATGTCGATCTGCCCAAACGCTTGTCCGTCACCGAAAATCTGCGCGTCTTCGCGGGGCTGTACGGCGTGCCCGATGGTCGCAAACGCATTGCCGGGTTGCTCGGCGAACTTGATTTGACCGAGGTTGCAGACCGTCCATACGCCAGTCTATCTGCCGGGCAGCGCACACGTGTGAGTCTGGCGAAGTCATTGCTCAATTCGCCTGAATTATTGCTCCTCGACGAGCCCACCGCCTCGCTCGATC
>JAYWHV010000324.1:0-8102 GCA_043777615.1 Burkholderiales bacterium
TCTGACGCTGCAACGCGAGCGGCGTCACCCGGCACGTCACCAGTATCGACCCAACGAGGCTCTGGCAATCCCGGATCCGCCGCCCTCAACACGTCCGGAACCCTGGCGGGGCCATAAAACACAGGCTCGATGATTCCGAGCCTAGCGGCAGCAAGCGCAGCCTCGAAAACAGTTACGTCTAACGGATAAACGATGGCGGTGACTGCGGGGGGCACATGACGTATGGACTCGATCAGTACCGTCAACCGCGGATGGCCTGAACTCACCGCAACTTCTTGTAGCTGCATAACACTACCAGTCAAGCGTCTGACTAATCTGTTCCGCCGCTTCGCGCAGGTTAGGCAGAAACTCTATAGCTTGCGAAACGCTCATTCGCGAAACAGGCCCGTGAACCGCAACCGCAGCCACGACACGATCCTGATCGTTGGTAACAGGAACGGCCAGGCAACAAATTCCCGTCAAATACTCCTCATTGTCGATGGCGTATCCGCTGCGGCGTATCGAGGTGAATTCGAGCTCCAACTGGCGTAGGGTGGTCAAAGTGCTTTTCGTGTGCGCTATCAGTGGGGCGTTGGTCAATAAGCGGTCCCGCATACGTTTGGGCGAGTGCGCAAGAAAGAGCTTCCCGCTGGCACTCGCGTAAAGTGGCACCTTAGAGCCCGCGTGGAGGTTGATTCGCAGTGGCCACGCCGACTCCACGCGATCCAGATACATCACGAGATGCCCGTTTGGAATCGTCAAGTTGCATGTCTCGCCGACGCGCTCAACCAGTTCTTCCAAAATCGCCCGGCGCGCCGAGCGGTGTGGCGAGTGCAGTAAAACGTTACCCGCCAAAATTGCCAATCGCTCACCAGGTACGTAGCGCTTGGCGTCAGGCTCGCGAAGCAACATTCCCGCTTCTTCGAGCGTCGTAAGAATTCGAAACACGGTCGGCTTTGGCAGATGTACCGCCAACATGATTTCCGTCAGACTGACCGAGCGCTCACTATTCGCGACAAATTCCATGACCGCCAGCGAGCGCAAGGCCGCCGATCCGGCTTCGCGGCTATCGCGGTGCGACACATCGTGTTCGGCCAACATCTTATGTTCCTAAGTTAATTTCATGCGCATTATGCACAATCGTCACGATTCGATAAAAATGAAACGTGAAGATTCATTTTTTGCGTCGATCGCGTTTCTCGAGGGTGCCGCACTTGCACACTCCATCCCACCTCATGAACAATTGAAAGGCGTGCCATGACGACTCGTCCAAACAAAAAGTCCGCTCCCGCAAAATCAGCCAAACCCGGCAAATTTAAAGTGGACCGACGGGTAACGCGCGGCCTTACCCGAATGACGCCGTCCGAGGCGTTTGTTGAAACGCTCGTCGCACAAGGCGTAACAGATGTGTTCGGCATCGTTGGTTCAGCCTATATGGACGCGCTCGACCTGTTCGAGACTGCGGGCATCCGATTCATCTCAGTTGCACATGAGCAGGGTGCCGGCCACATGGCCGACGGCTACTCACGGGTGTCCGGTCGCCACGGCGTTTGCATTGGCCAAAACGGCCCTGGTGTCACCAATTTCGTCACCCCCACGGCCGCGGCCTTCTGGGCCCACTCGCCTGTGGTTGTGATCACTCCCGAGACAGGCACCATGACGTTGGGCCTGGGTGGTTTTCAGGAAACCGATCAACTGCCCATCTTCTCGAAGATCACCAAATATCAGGCCCACGTCAACAACAAGGCACGCATGGCGGAACTCACCGCTCGCGCCTTTGATCGAGCCCACATCGAGCTCGGGCCTACACAACTTAATATCCCGCGAGATTTGTTCTACGGCGAAGCGGACTATGAAATATCCGCGCCTATGACGATTGAGCGAGGTGCGGGCGGCGAGGCGGCGCTGGACGCGGCGGCCGAAATGCTGGCAAGCGCAAAATTCCCAGTCATCCTCGCGGGTGGCGGCGTCATCATGGCCAATGGTGGTGCCGAAGCGGTCAAGCTTGCGGAACTCCTCGATGCCCCCGTGTGTAACAGCTATTTGCATAACGACAGCTTCCCTGCGAGCCATCGACTGTGGTGCGGCCCACTTGGCTATCAGGGCTCGAAAGCGGCGATGAAGCTCATCAGCAAGGCTGACGTCGTGCTGGCGCTGGGCACGCGACTCGGCCCGTTCGGCACGTTACCGCAACACGGCATCGACTATTGGCCGAAAAACGCGAAGATTATTCAAGTCGACGCCGATCCGAAAATGTTGGGCCTTGTGAAGAAAATCTCGGTCGGCATTTGCGGTGATGCCAAGGCGGCTGCAGCGGCGTTGGCAGCGCGGTTGAAGGGCAAGACTCTCGTCTGTCATGGCAATCGCGACAGCCGCCTTGCAGCCGTCGCCAAGGAGAAAAAGGCCTGGGAAAAAGAGCTGGATGGCTGGACACACGAAACCGACGCATACTCTGTAGAAATCGCCAAAAACTCCAATTACATGCATCCGCGTCAAATGCTGCGTGAGCTTGAAAAGGCAATACCTAAAGGAGCGATGGTGTCCACTGACATCGGCAACATTTGTTCGGTATCCAACAGTTATCTGCGCTTTGACGCACCACGCTCCATGTTTGCCGCGATGGCGTTTGGCAATTGCGGTTATGCCTTTCCGACGATCATCGGCGCCAAGCTCGCCGCCCCCGATCGTCCTGCCGTCGCCTATGTTGGCGATGGCGCATGGGGAATCAGCTTTAACGAAATACAGACCTGCGTTCGTGAAAACATTCCCGTCACGGCAGTGGTATTTAACAACGGTCAGTGGGGCGCGGAAAAGAAAAATCACGTTGATTTCTACAACCGCCGATACTTGGGCGTTGCGCTCGACAATCAACCGCATTGGGCTAACGTCGCGCAAGCGATGGGTGCCGAAGGATTGCGTATCGACCAGTTGTCCGATGTTGGCCCGGCGCTGGCAGACGCATGCGCCGCCCAGAAGCGCGGCAAGACGACCATTCTCGAAGTAATGGTAACGAAAGAACTCGGTGACCCGTTCCGTCGCGACGCACTGGCGCTACCAACGCGCTTTCTCACTAAGTACAAACACACCGAAATTAAGCGCTAAATTCGTTAGCATCCAAAAGGGCCGCGGGTTGCCGTTAACCTGCGAGGCTCAGGTACGCAAAAGGAGGTTTTCATGCAACCGCTCTCACGAATTGTCGCGATTGGAATGGCTGTCGCGAGTCTCATCGCCTCGTCTTCCGGCTATGCGCAGGCATGGCCTGCCAAGCCCGTTCGATTGATCAACCCCTTCCCGGCGGGGGGCGGTACCGACACCTTCGCACGCCCGCTTTCAGCGCAACTGTCGAAGCAAACCGGCCAGCAGTTTATTGTCGAAAACATCGGCGGAGCCGGTGGCACTGTGGGTGCCGCGCAGGCTGCGCGTGCAGCCCCCGACGGCTATACGTTCCTGATCGGAGCCGTTCACCACACCATCGCACCGTCGATTTATCCGAAGCTTACGTATGACATCGAGAAGGATTTCGTTCCAGTGACGCTCCTGGCCATCATGCCGTTTGTCGTGGCTACGCAGCCTAACAAGTTGCCGCAAGTGAGAACTTTGAAAGATCTCATTGATTTCGCAAAAGCTAATCCGGGCAAGTTAAATTTCGGATCGCCCGGATCCGGCACATCACAGCACCTCACCGGGGAACTGTTTAAGCTTGCGAATGGTATCGACATGGTTCACGTTCCCTACAAAGGCATGGGGCCTGCGATGCAGGATTTTCTGGGTGGTTCACTTGACGTGCTGATTGACGGGATGAGCGCATCGGCCGCGCAGATTCGTGCAGGCAGAGCGCGACCGCTCGGATTGATGGCGGCGGCTCGATCACCACAATACCCGGACATTCCCACCTTCGCGGAGCAGGGCTTCCCGAACAATGAAGTGTCGCAGTGGTATGCACTCTGGGCCATCAAAGGAACCCCACCCGACATCGTCGACAAGATGTATCGTGAAGTGGTCAAAGCGCTGGAGGAGCCAAATATCAAGGCGAACTGGGCGGCCGCCGCAGCCGATGCCGGCGGCATGTCCCCGGCCGAGTTCGCGAAATTTGCGCGTGCCGAAATGGAGCGCTGGGCCAAGGTGGCCAAAGCTTCCGGTGCCAAGCTTGATAACTGAGTGGCTGACTAGCGCAACAACTAGGAGCGTCGACTCGTGAATGAGGTAGAAGTAGTCGCGCAACTCATATCGAAGGCACGCGCCGCCCAGATGGTCGCGAATGCCTACGATCAGCTGCAGGTTGATCGGGTATGTGCTGCTGCCGCATGGGCCATCATGGAGCCGGCACGCAATCGATCGCTGGCCGAACTAGCGGTACGTGACACGGGGCTCGGCAACGTCTCCGACAAGATTCAGAAGAACTATCGCAAGACGCTGGGCCTCGTTCGCGATCTGCACGGTGCTAGATCGGTCGGCGTGATTGCGGAGAATGCGGAAACAGGTATCACCGAAATCGCCCGGGCTGTCGGTGTGGTCGGCGCGATTACACCATCGACCAATCCTGGCGCAACGCCGGCAAACATGATTATCAACGCGATGAAGGGCCGTAACGCCATCATCCTTGCTCCGTCCCCTAAAGGTTATTCGACCGCGGCGCTGTTGCTGGAATACGTCTATGCCGAGTTTGATCGCATCGGAGCGCCGTATGATCTCGTGCAACTACTGCCGTCGCCAGTGAGCAAAGCTTCGACTTACGAACTACTGCGACAGGTCGATCTGGTGGTCGCGACCGGTTCGCAAGCCAACATCCACGCGGCCTACTCAAGTGGAACGCCAGCGTTCGGGGTTGGCGCTGGCAACGTTGCGGTGATTGTTGATGCCAGCGCGAATGTCTCGGCGGCAGCGGAGCGAATCGTGCGCTCAAAAATTTTCGATAATGCGACCAGCTGCTCGAGCGAGAACAGCATGGTGGTCGTGGAGTCTGCCTATCCTGCAATGATCACCGCGATGGAGGCACGGGGTTGCGTATTGCTTGATGATGCGGAGAAAGCGCAGCTCCAGGCTGTAATGTTTCCCGAGGGCAAACTCTCGCCAGTCGTCACCGCCAAATCAGCGTCCGAAATTGCCCGTCTCGCCGGGATCTATCGCGCCGTTAAGGCGCAGGTTTTGATGGTTAGCGAGACTGGCACTGGGGGTGAGTTTCCTTTTTCCGGCGAGAAACTCTCCCCGGTACTAGCCGCGTATCGTGCGCCTGATTTCGATGCCGCCTGTCAACGCGTGAGCGATATCTATGCATATCAAGGCGCGGGACATTCTGTCGGAATCCACGCGTCACCTGCTGTTGCGAATGAACTGGCGCTCCAACTCGGCCTCACGTTGCCGGTTGCCCGTGTCATCGTCAATCAGGCGCATTGCATCGCGACCGGTGGTAGTTTCGACAACGGTCTTCCCTTCTCGCTTTCAATGGGCTGCGGTACGTGGGGCGGCAACAGCTTCAGCGATAACCTGACTTACCGCAATTTCCTGAACCTTACTCGAATCGCCAGACCAACAATCGAGCGCTTGCCGAACGAGGCCGAACTTTTCGCGGACTACTTCGCTCACGTAGCTCAATGACCGTCGCTTCCACCCTGCGCGACGTCGTGCTGACGCATGAAGCAGTCCATCCGATAGCGACATTACTGCGATCACCCGAGACGGATCGAGTATTGACTTACGGTGAGTTTGCGAAGGAAACGAGACAACTCAATGCCCACCTCAAGGCGCTGGGAATAAACGCCGGCGATCACGTTGGCTTTCTATTGCACAACGGCTACCAGACGACAACGATTTTTCTTGGCGCGATGGCGGCTGGTTACGTTGTCACGCCACTCAATTTGCTGTCGCGTGGCGCAGCCCTTGCCTATGTGCTTGAGCACAGTAATGTCCGCGTCGTGTTCACCTCGGCGCACTACGAACAGCAACTGCGCGACGCCCTGAATTTGCTTCCAAAACAACGCGTAAACAGTATCCAAGTTATCGTCATTGATTCAGACGCTCCCGCAGCGCACCCCGGAGTCGGCGAGCTTGCGTTGGACGCCAACCTCTCCGAAGCATCCCCCGCATTACTCATGTACACCTCGGGTACTACCGGCAAACCGAAGGGCGCGTTATTGACGCACAAGAATTTGCTCCACGCGGGACGATCCGTGTCCGCATGGCATGGGTTGACCACGAGTGACAGCGTGCTCTCTTCGCTGCCGCTTTATCACATCAATGGTCAGTGCATCGCCACACTTGCACCGTTCGTGAGTGGTGGCAGCATCATTGCGCCTCACAAATTTTCGGCGCGCGCGTGGTGGTCTTGGGTGGAACAGTATCAGCCAACCTGGCTCAACATGGTCCCGACGATCATTGCGTATTTGCTGAACGATGCAACTGCATCCCCGGGTGATGCGAAACAGTGGCCAAACATTCGCTTCGCGCGCTCTGCTTCTGCTCCGCTGCCGCCAGAGCAACATCGCGCCTTCGAAAAACTATTTGGGATCGGCGTGATCGAGGCGATGGGCATGACGGAATGTGCTTCAGTGGTGTTCTGTAATCCACAGCACGCGAATGAGCGCAAATACGGAACGCCAGGATTGCCTTGCGGCGTTAGCGCGCGAGTTGTTTCGCCAGAAACCGGCGCAACGTTGGGCGACGGGAAAACTGGCGAACTGCAACTGCGCGGCGACAACGTGATGCTGGGTTATTACAACGACCCCGAAAAAACCGCTGAGGCAATCACTACCGACAGCTGGTTGCGCACCGGCGATCTGGGACACCGCGATCCAGATGGTTTTTACTTTGTCACCGGACGCATCAAAGAACTCATCATCAAGGGCGGAGAGAACATCGCGCCGCGCGAAATCGACGAAGCTCTTCTCGCACATCCATCCGTGCTTGAAGCAGCAGCTGTAGGTATTCCTGATACCAACTACGGGCAAGACATTCTCGCTGCGATCGTGCTCAAACCCGGAATGGTGTGCGACGAAGACACGCTGCGAGAACATTGTCTGCGCGTTCTCGGTCGTTACAAAACACCGAAAACGTTTCGCTTTGTCGATGAATTGCCCAAAGGCGCATCGGGTAAAGTTCAAAGATTGAAACTGCTCGACTAGCTGCACGTAATAGTCTGATCAAACTCGATGTGTATTGCCGTATTCCGATGGATTCCAGACACGGAAACCCCACTCTTGCTTGCGGCAAACCGCGACGAACACTTTGAACGTCCTACGCGGGCAATGCATTGGTGGCCCAAATCAAATGTTTTGGCGGGGCGAGACGTCAAGGCAGATGGCGCGTGGCTGGGCGTTACGCGCAAAGGGAGGTTCGCACTTATTACCAATATCCGCAATCCTGTGCTGCGGAAGACGGGAGCGCCGTCTCGCGGAGAGATCGTGCGTCGCTATCTGGAGGAGCAGCGATCGGCGGACGAGTTTGTAGCCGAGCTTGCAAAGGTTGCAGCAAGCTATGAAGGTTTCAACCTTCTCTGCGGATCCGTCGGAGCTAACGAACACGCACTTTGGTTTCTGAACTCTTCGGATGCGATTCCACGATTGCTCAATGCCGGTATCTACGCGCTATCGAACGCTTCAATCGATACGCCGTGGCCCAAGATCATGCGGATCAAAGCGGGCTTCCGTCACACGCTCGCAGAACGTGATCTGGCCGCGCAGAAAGAGCGACTATTTCGCTTGTTGGCCAACACGACGCAGGTCGCGGATCGTGACCTGCCGCAAACTGGCGTGCCGCTCGACTGGGAACGAAAGTTAAGTTCGATTGCTGTCCGGCGCGAGGGGTACGGCACACGCGCGTCAACGGTGATGCGCCTTGGCAACGTGCAGGCTGATATTACAGAGATAAACCACAACGAAGATTCAACGCCAGGCGAGCGCAACGATTTCACGTTCGAGATTCAGTAAACCAGGGCCGCTGCGTTAAGTAAACCGACGGCAACCGAAATAGCCGCCAGAAAAATGGCCTGCGACAAACTCCCCTTGACAATTGCATCCGTCAATCCAGGCATCAACATTCGCGCGAACACGAAAACGATCAGTTGCACCACAGTAGCAAGTACAGCAAACAAAACGAGGTCAATCAAGTTAACCGCGTTGGCAACGGTA
>JAYWHV010000325.1:0-8085 GCA_043777615.1 Burkholderiales bacterium
CATGGCGGCGGCTTTACCGAGCATCTCGCGTTCACCGGCTGCGGGGGCTTCCGAGGCTTTAACCGGTTCAGCGACTGCGGCGGCGCGACGAATCAGCGCGAGAGCCTGCTCTACGTCAAAGGGTTTCGGCAAGTACTCAAATGCGCCGCCCTGAAACGCCTGCACAGCGGTGTCGAGATCGGAGAACGCTGTCATCACGATGACCGGAACCTGCGGATGCGCCGCCTTGATTTTCTTCAGTAGCGACAAGCCGGATTCGCCGGGCATGCGCACGTCGCTGACCAGCACGGACGGAGTTTCGCTCTCGATAGCGTCCTGCACATCACGCGCGTTGTCAAAGCTGCGATACGGGATGCCCTCGCGGGTGAGCGCTTTTTCGAGAACCCAGCGGATGGAGCGGTCGTCGTCGACGATCCAGACGTTTTTCATGCTAATTTTCTCTCTGTTGCGTCTGCGTCGGTCGGGTGATCGAACGGCAGAATGACCCGGAACTCGGTGTGTCCCGGCTCGCTATCGACTTCAATCGCGCCGTAGTGTTGCGCGACGAACGTTTGTGCGATTGACAGACCGAGGCCGGAGCCCGTTCCATCATTGCGTGTGGTGAAAAGGGGATAAAAAATACGGTCACGAATGTCGGCCGGAATACCGGGGCCGTTGTCGATCACCCCGACCTCGAGCGCCATGCGATAACGCCGGCGCGACAGCACCACCTGACGGGCAACCCGCGAGCGGAGCGTCACATGCGGCGAGGTGACGGAGTCGGTGGATTGACACGCGTTGCGCGCAATGTTCAACAACACCTGAGTAATCTGTTCGCCATCACATTGAACCTCCGGGAGGCTCACGTCAAAGTCGGCATCGAGCGTATGTGTAGCGCCGAATTCGTTTCTCAGCAGTTGCAAAACGCGATCAAGCAGGCGGTGAATGTCAGTGCGTACATAACGCGGCAGCTTGTGCGGCATCAAGAGGCGATTGACCAGATTCTGCAGGCGGTCGGCCTCGGAGATGATGACCTGCGTGTACTCGATCAACTGCGGTGACGAGAGTTCGCCCTCAAGCAGTTGCGCGGCACCACGCAAACCGCCGAGCGGGTTTTTGATCTCGTGCGCGAGGTTTCTGACCAGCTCGCGGTTGGCCTGATTTTGTTCGGCGATTTTTGCTTCGCGTGCGATCTTCAACTGTTGATCGATATGGCGAAACTCGACTACCAGTCGGGCATCGTCGTCCTGCTCGGTCTCAAGAAAAGTTGCGGTGCAATTGACCAGCAGCTTTGAGTTGCTAGTGTTCTTTCCGGCAAGGTGAAGTTCAAGCTCCTGTTCGGTGTAGCTGGCGCTGTAGGTGAGTGCCAGATCAAGCGCCAGGGTCAGACGTTCACTGTCCCGGATCAGCTCGGCGAGGCGAGCGCCGACGAGCTGGCGGCGTGATTGCGCGAAGAGATTTTCAGCGGCGGGATTGGCGTAACTGATGCGATGGTCGCGCCCAAGCAACAGCACCGCTGTTGATATGAGTTCGAGGCCGCCGGTTTCTACCATGCACCAGTTTTAGCAAGAAGCGGGCCGCTCGCGACATGTTTGAAAACAGGGCAAAGTTGGCACGCCAACGTGCATTCGCCACTGCCTATGGCGGGCAACCCCGCTACGCAACTCCCCGGGCGATAGCCGCGAAACAAATTTGCACTTCGCGTGAATAGAAGGCGGGCACGCTTGACGTAAAAACGCGGCCTGCGTTGATTGCAGCGACGGCCAGTGCTACTGCTACAGTTTCAGGTTTGCCAGTTCCTGCTTGAGTGCCACCACGTTGCGGCCATGGACACGCAATGTTTTTTCGAGCTGCTTCACACGGTCAATGTACTTGGGAGAACCCACGCCTTCGTCGGCCATCGGCAGTGGTCTGCCATCGTTGAAGTTACTGCGCGCTTCGTTCAGCAGCTTTTCCTCGGATGCGAGCTCGTCGATGAGTACCTGGCGTCGCGTTCCGTCGCGGGTCTTTTGAGTTCCTGCGTCCACCGAGGCCATTGCGGTACCTGCGCTGGCGTTAGCGCTAGTGTTGACCGTACGTTCATTGACTGTGGCCAGTCCGCTGGGCGGAGATCCGTTCCTGGCTTTCGCCGCCTTGTTGCCTGTCCCAATTTCCGACAGTGTGTCGCCCGTGCTCATGCGCACCGCGCCTCGCTTTGGCTGATTGGTGTATTCCACCGCACCGGTTACCGGGTCGACGTACTTGTAGATTTCGGCCTGCGCAGTGGCTGCAACAGAGAGCGCGAGCGACGCAAGTGCGATTGAGACGAAGGACTTCATGAATAAAGTGTATTCAAAACAGAGGGTTACGGCAATACAAAAGTAAAAAAGGCAGCCGAAGCTGCCTCTTTATGAGTCATCTCGCGCCGAAAGGTTTCAGCGCAGGATGAATTGCGCCGATTAGAGCGAGTAGTACATGTCGAACTCGATTGGATGCGTCGTGGCGCGGAAACGCGTGACCTCTTCCATTTTGAGCGTGATGTAGGCGTCGATCATGTCGTTGCTGAACACGCCGCCACGGGTCAGGAACTCGCGGTCCTTGTCCAGATATTCCAGCGCCTGATCGAGTGACGAGCACACGGTCGGGATCTTGGCATCCTCCTCTGGCGACAGATCGTAGAGGTTTTTGTCAGACGGCTCGCCCGGATGGATTTTGTTCTGGATACCATCAAGACCGGCCATCAGCATGGCCGAGAAGGCCAGGTAGCTGTTCGCCAGCGGATCCGGGAAGCGCACTTCGATGCGGCGAGCCTTGTCGGACTGCACGTACGGAATACGGATGGAGGCGGAACGGTTACGTGCCGAATAAGCCAGTTTGACCGGCGCTTCGAAGTGGGGAACCAGGCGCTTGTACGAGTTCGTACCAGGATTGGTGATCGCGTTCAGGGCGCGCGCATGCTTGATGATGCCGCCGATGTAGAACAAGGCGGTCTCGGACAAGCCAGCGTAGCCGTTTCCGGCGAACAGGTTTTTGCCGTCTTTCCAGATCGACTGATGAACGTGCATGCCGGAACCGTTGTCACCAACGATAGGCTTTGGCATGAAGGTCGCCGTTTTGCCGTAGAGCGCGGCGGTATTCCATACGGCGTATTTCAGAAGCTGCGTCCAGTCAGCGCGTTGAACCAGCGAGCTGAAACGGGTTCCGATTTCGCATTGGCCGGCGTTGGCCACTTCGTGGTGGAACACTTCCACCGGAACGCCCATTTCTTTGGCGGCGAGCACCATCGCGTTACGGATGTCCTGCAGCTGGTCGACGGGTGGCACCGGGAAGTAGCCGCCCTTGACGGTCGGGCGATGGCCCTTGTTGCCGCCTTCGTGCTTGGCGTCGGATTCCCAAGCAGCTTCTTCCGAATAGATCTTCGAGTAGCTGCCGGACATATCCGTTTTCCACTCGACGGAGTCAAAAATGAAGAATTCCGGTTCGGGGCCGAAGTAGGCCACGTCGCCGATGCCGCTCGCCTTGAGGTAGGCCTCAGCGCGCCATGCCAGCGAGCGTGGATCGCGGTCGTAGCCTTTGCCGGTGGACGGCTCGATCACGTCGCAGGTGATGTTGAGAGTTGTCTCTTCGATGAACGGATCGATTACAGCGGTGTTCGGATCCGGCATGAGCAGCATGTCGGAGGCCTCAATGCCCTTCCAGCCCGCGATGCTTGATCCGTCGAAGGCGTGCCCTTCGGTGAATTTGGCCGCATCGAAATGATCTTCCGGCACTTGAACGTGCTGCTCTTTACCGCGGAAATCGGTGAAGCGGAGGTCGACGAATTTGATCTCTTCGTCTTTAATTCTTTTGAGTACGTCGGCGCCTGTGGCCATGCAGTGTCTCCTGGTGCTGAAAGGTGGGTTGAGGTCGGAAGTATCGGCGAATTCGACAATGGCTAAATCATGGATTTAGTCGCTGGATGCACCGCAAGATGCAGAAAACATGCCATCAAGCAGGCGCGGCGCCGCTAATGGTAATCGCACATGCTGACTGGCGTTTGCCGGCGTTCGAAAAGCTGCGTGGACGAGGGTTTGCAAACGATGTCGGCGGACTGATGTGGGGCATAAGCGCAGCTTTTGAGCGCCGAACGAATTACACAAGTGATTTTGTGCATTATTTTGGTGCTATTTGTTGAGGTCGTGCTCGTTGCACCAACTTTGTGCGCGATCGCGGTTGCTACAAATCGGTGCGTATAACCATGCAGCTTGTGGCTAAAACGACCACTGCAATGGGGATGGCGCGAACAAATGGCAAAAGTCGACTTGATGTATTTTGGGCCTTCAGCCCAAAAGCAGCGGTTTTTTCAGCTCAAAGCTACATGTCTTAGTTTGCCTGATCAAGAACCAACGAAACCACCCCAAACGGCAACTTGAGCGTTGCCTTGGCGCTTTGCCAATCGCCAGGCTGAGCCATGGGCTGCCCAGTCAACGACAACCGCGCCTGAATCGCGACGTCCGCGCCTGCTTTAAGTCCAGCGCCGCCGATCATCGCGTCGGCGGAGGTCAGCATGACCGGCTGGTCGATATCCACGAGCGAAATCTTTTTTGCGGCAAGCGGTGGGCCGCGATCACTGCCAGCGGCGCGAGCAATCAAAAAGACGGCGGCGCTGCCCGGATTGGCGCTGGCTGCCTTACGCGCCTCAGCGCTGAGCTGCAATTTGACGGTGGCGAGGACGGCATCGGACGACGTCTGTGGTTCGGCGACAGCGCTGGTCTTGGGTGTGCCGTCGGCTGCGGCAGCGGCGATTGGCGCGCCGCCCCGTCGCGCATTGATGTCGGCCAGCGCGTTGTCGGCAATCTGGGCAAAGCCGGACTTGGCATCAACCTGCGACTTCGCCAGTGTGAATGACTTTTCGGCAGCGGCGAAGTCGTTCTTTTGCATTTCGTACGTTCCGCGCAGCAACAAAGCTTTGGCGTTTTTGCCATCGAGGGCGAGGGCCTTGTTGATGTACTCAATCGGCTTGCCGTCCATTTTGCCCTGCGATTTTCCGGCCGCGGCGTCGGCGAAGTCAGACCAAAGTTCGCTGTCGTTCGGCGTCAGTGCCACAGCTTTTTCGTAGTCGTGAATCGCGCCGTCAAACATACCGACCGAGGCTTTGGCCCGCGCCAACAACATCCATCCCTTGGCGTCATTCGGTTCCTTGCTCAATCGCTCTTCGGCGAGTTTGAACAGCTCAATCATCTGCTGATCCTGGGCCGTAGCGGCTTGCGGCGGGCGCACGACTTCGGGCACGATCGCGATGGGCATGCCGACGGCAGCGTAACCGGCAATGGCGAGCGCGGGCAACAAAACGCCCAGACCGATAGCGGTTTTTTTGTAGCGCGGTGCCGCTGCTGCCGATGCCACCGAAGCGGCGGTCGCATCGGATTCCGCCAGCACGCGCGCCTCAAGTTCACGCTCAGCCTCGTCCAGACCCGCTTCCGATAGCAGGCCGAGCTTGCGGTCGCGCCGCGCCTCTGTGAGCTCGATGCGCAGGGCCTGAACGTTGGTGTCAACGGCTGCGGCTTTCACGTCAACGCGGCGTTTGAGTAACGGACGCAAAACAAGCCAAAGCACGAGCGCGGTGATCAGCGCGAGGAGCGCGACAAAAACAAGTGAAGGGTTCATTAATTTGATACGTCTTTGGTATTCAACATCGCCCGTGCACGCTCACGATCTGCGTCGGTGAGCGGGGCAGCCGCATGGACGGTTGAAGACTTTCGCAAGCGTCGAATCAGCAAAAATCCGGCAAACAAAAGCACAGCAAACGGTCCGGCCCACAGCACCACCGTGGTCGCCTTGAACGGCGGGTTGTACAACACAAAATCGCCGAAGCGATCTTTCATGTAGGTCTTTACCTCGGCTTCACTCTTGCCCGCTGCGAGCTGCGTGCGCACCTGATCTCGCATGTCACGCGCGACCGGAGAATCGCTGTCAGCGACCGTCTGGTTCTGGCAGACGAGGCAGCGCAGCTCCGATGACAGTGCTCTCACACGCGCCTCGAGCGCAGGATTTGCGGGTGTCTCCGCGAAAGCAAATGAGGTGGCAATCAGGAGCGCCGACAACGCAGGCCGTAAGCTAATCATTCAGCCGCCGGCACCGATGACGACGCGCGAAGTGTGGACGTCCGTCGCGCCTTGCGATACCTTGGATCAAGCGCGCCCAACAGGCCACCGAACGCCATAATCACGCAGCCCAGCCAGATCCAGTTCACCAGCGGCTTGTAATGCACGCGCACGGTCCACTGGCCGTTGCCCACTTCGTCGCCGAGCGACACATAAAGATCGCGCGTCAGGCTTCGATCAATGGCCGCTTCTGTCATTGGCGTCGCTCGCTGCGACACATAGGCGCGCCGCTCCGGGCTCATCGACCTGAGCACGACACCGTCCTTGATCAGTTCGAAGCTGCCGCGCTTCGCGCTGTAGTTAGGCCCCGTCACATCGGTCACGCCAAGAAACTTGACTTCAACGCCCGCGATGGGCTTTGAAGCACCAACGGCGAGGGCCACGTCATATTCCTGCTCAAACGCTTTGACCGCCGTCACGCCCAGAATGAATGCGACCACACCAAGGTGCGCCATTTGCATGCCGTGATACGCAATGGGAATTTGCCTCCACTTTGATGCCGTATTGGCCATGCCCGAGGCATGCCGCAGGCGGTCACGGTAGCCATTGACGATACCGCAAGCGAGCCACGCTGCAAACGCAAACCCAACGCAGGCCAGCGGAGAAAAGCGCGGCGCTAATGTGGCGCAAAGCACAAACGCGAGCAGTGCAGCGATGGCGGGTACGAGCATGCGGTTAAGCACCAGCTTGTTTTCATCATCCTTCCATCGTGCTAACGGGCCAACGCCCATCAGAAACACGAGCGGCAGCATGAGCGGCACGAACACGATCTCGAAATACGGCGGGCCGACGCTCACTTTACCCAAGCCGAACGCATCCGCGAACAAGGGATAGAGCGTGCCGAGCAATACGGCACCCGCAGCCACCACGAGCAACAAATTGTTACCCAGCAGAAACGATTCACGCGACAGCAAACCAAAGCGCCCGCCATCATTGACTTTCGGCGCGCGGAACGCGTAGAGCGTCAGCGAACCGCCAATGATGGCGACCAGGAACGCGAGGATAAACACGCCGCGCTTCGGATCGGTCGCAAACGCATGCACGCTAGTCAGCACGCCCGAGCGGACAAGAAAAGTCCCGAGCAACGACAGCGAAAACGCGGAGATTGCAAGCAGCACCGTCCATGCCTTGAAAGCGCCACGCTTCTCGGTCACGGCCAGCGAATGAATGAGCGCCGTGCCCACGAGCCAGGGCATGAACGACGCGTTTTCCACCGGATCCCAGAACCACCAGCCACCCCAGCCTAGTTCGTAGTAGGCCCAGAAGCTGCCGAGTGCGATTCCAAGGGTGAGAAAAATCCACGCCGCAATCGTCCACGGGCGGCTCCAGCGCGCCCACGTTGAATCGAGTCGGCCGCCCCATAACGCAGCGATGGCAAACGCGAACACCACCGCCATGCCAACGTAGCCCATGTACAACAGTGGCGGATGAAAAATCATGCCCGGGTCTTGCAGCAAGGGATTCAGATCTCGGCCTTCTGGCGCAGCGGGAATGAGCCGTTCGAACGGGTTTGATGTCAGCAGCGTGAACGCAAGAAATACCGCCGTAATGGCGGCGAGAACGATCAACACGCGGGTGATCAAAACATCCGGCAATTGCTTTGAAAAAATCGCGACCGCTGCGCTCCATCCGGTGAGCATCAAGACCCACAACAGCATTGAGCCCTCGTGCGAACCCCACGTGGCGGAGATGCGATATTGCATCGGCAACAGTGAGTTCGAATTGGTGGCAACGTTGACGACGCTGAAATCACCCTGCGTGAACGAGATCATCAGGCAGATGAACGCGAACATCACGAGGCCGAAGAGCGCGAGCGTTGAGCTTCTGCTGAACTCCGCCATTGCTACTCCACGACGCAAATTCGCTATACCCGCCACCCCCGCGCTAGCCAGCGAGACAAAGAACGCGAGTACGAGAGCAAAGTGACCGAGTTCAGGAATCATGGGTGGCTTACAACGCTATTTACTGCAATCTCGGGATTTTA
>JAYWHV010000326.1:0-8065 GCA_043777615.1 Burkholderiales bacterium
CAATACTTTCATCGGTTGCGCGACGTAGGTCAAGCCGTACCAGAGCAGGTAGAACGCGACCAGCAGCGTCGCGGTCTGCGCCACTGCCTCGTGCAAAGTAGCCACCCGCGCGAGCGCATCCTGGCGTTCCCGTGATTGCGCAACGCCCACGGTGTAGGTGCTGTCCGCCACAGCAAATCGAAGGCGCACAAAGCGCCAGACGTCGTCATCGATGACAGTGTTGAATCCATCAACGACATGAAAGCCCGACTGCGCAGTGGGTGCCAGCAACGGCCGGTCGCCGTCCACAGTTTCCCGCAGGAAAGGTTGCAGTTCAGGGTCACCCGCGAGCGGCTGGCCCTTGCTGTCGACAACCAAAAAAGTGACCGGCGTTTTAGGCGTGATATTCATCCAGCGCCGCGTAGTGTCCGACGGAAACGGCTGCCACGTTTTGCCTTCGATGCGTTGCTGCCATTCCGCAATCAACATTGTTGCGACCGCGCTCAAACCGTCATCCAACACCGTATCAACCGTCGTGCGCGCACTCATGAACGAGATACCGAGGCTCACCAGCCAGATCGACAGCAGGG
This sequence comes from Burkholderiales bacterium, assembly GCA_043777615.1. Lineage (GTDB taxonomy): Bacteria > Pseudomonadota > Gammaproteobacteria > Burkholderiales > Casimicrobiaceae > Casimicrobium. The sequence goes on from JAYWHV010000326.1 coordinate 570, forward strand.
GCGCAAGCAGCCACTCGATCAGCCGCGCCGCGAGGCTCATTGCAGCGTGGGCGCAGCGATGATCGGAGCCTTGTCAATGCAATAACCGAGGCCGCGAAAGGTTCTCACACGAATATCCGCAGGCTCCAGCTTTTTGCGCAGGCGGTGCACGTAAACCTCAATCGCGTTAAGCGAAATATCGCTGTCCCAGGCGCACAATCCTTCCAGCAGTTGCTCCTTGGTCACCGCGCGTCCGGCACGAAGCAGGAGCATCTCGAGAATACCCGCCTCTCGCACCGACAGATCGAGCGGCACGCCATCGGAGGCGGCCTGCCTCGAGGCAATGTCGAAGCTCAAACGACCGTGCGTGAGCATGTTGCTGCTGGCGGCGTTTCGACGCCGGATCAGTGCCCGAACCCGTGCATGCAACTCGTCCAATGCGAATGGCTTGACGAGGTAATCATCGGCGCCCGCATCGAGCCCGTCCACACGATCCGTCACCGAATCCATCGCCGTTGTAATCAGCACCGGCACGCTTTTCTGCACCTCGTTGCCCGCGCGCAACTGGCGCAACACCTGAAGGCCCGACAACTTCGGCAGACCGAGATCGAGAATCACGAGGTCATAGGTACCCGTGGTCAGCGCAGTGGCCGCGGAGCTGCCGTCGGTTACCCAGTCGACCGCGTAGTGCTCACGCTTCAGGCTCGCAGTTACGCCGCTCCCCAATTCAGCATCGTCCTCCACCAGTAGTACACGCACAGCCTCACCTCCTCGCGAAAGTGTAGTCTTCGACGTGTACCGACTCAACAGCTTTTGCATACAACGACGTTTTTAATTGGGCTATATGCCGTTTTATGCACAAGTCGATAAGTGGCTAAACGATCACTCACGCCCAATGCAGCCGTACTTCTAAACAAAAGCTGTATTACGCGAGACGGTGTCGAATTGGGGAAATTCTTGGCTCCTGGCGAGCCGTCCGATGCTATGGTTCACGCTTCGAGGAGGAGAGTACTTATGCAGTATCGAACGATGATTTCGCGTGCGTTTCGCACCGCCCTGACAGCTGCCGCCGCGTTGACGGCGGTGTTCAGTCTTTCGGCTTTCGCCCAGCCTTTCCCGAGCAAACCGGTGAAGCTCGTCGTGCCCTACCCCGCTGGCGGCTTCCCCGACACCGTAGCACGGCTTTTGAGCAAGGCACTGACAGAAAAATGGGGGCAGCAGGTCATCGTTGACAACCGCCCCGGCGGTAACGGCGCGGTGGCGGCACAAACTGTGAAATCATCACCAAGCGATGGCTACACCCTGCTCGTCACCGACGGCTCGATGTTCACCATCAACCCAGTGCTGTACGCCAAACTTGAGTACGACCCAAAACGGGATTTCGTCCCCGTCTCAGCGCTTGGAAAAGCGCCGTTGTTTCTCGCCGCTCACCCCAGCGTGCCGGCCAACACACTTGCCGAATTCATCGCCTATGTCAAAGCGAATCCGGGTAAAGTGAACTACGGCTCTTCCGGCATCGGCAGCACCCATCATTTGACGACCGAAGCGATGTCCGCCACCCTGGGCCTCAACATGGTTCATGTGCCGTTCAAAGGCATGGGTCAGGCCACGCCCGCGCTGGTCGGCGGCCAGGTGCAATTTTTATTCTCAGCGCTGCCCGCGATTGGCGGATTCGTCAAGGACAACCGCATCAAGTTACTGGCCCAAAATTCAAGCAAGCGCTTCTCGCAGGCACCCACCATTCCGACGCTCGCCGAAACAGTGATCCCGGGATTTGACTTCGCACCGACAACCATTGTGATGGCCCCTGCCGGCATCCCGCCCGCAGTGCTGCGTCAGCTCTCAACCGATATTGCGGCTGCAATTCGCACGCCCTCAGTCGTGGAAACCTTGCTCAACTCGGGCGTGGATGCCATCGGCAGCAGCTCGGAAGAACTCGGCAAAGTGTTGCAGGATGAAACCGAGCGCTTCGCCAAAATCATAAAAACCATCAATATCAAAGCGGAATGACGGGTGAGCACGGCCTCAGCGGCGCTCATTGACGATCTCGTCTGCGCGAACCACATCCTTTATGTCGAAGGCGTGGTTGACGGGTTCGGGCACGTCAGCGTGCGTCATGACCAGCGAGACGACCGATTTTTGCTGGCGTGCGGAGTCGCACCGGCGACCGTCACCGCCGACGACATCGTCGAAATCGACTACGACGGAAACGTTCAGGACGCTGCCGGGCGCCGCTCGTACATCGAGCGGTTTATCCATAGCGAAATTTACAAATTGCGTCCGGACGTGATGGCCATCGTGCATAGCCATTCACCGGCCATCATTCCGTTCAGCGTAACGCGCGCCACGCTGCGGCCGGTGTGCCATATGAGCGGCTTCCTCGGTTTCTCCACTCCGGTATTCGAGATACGCGACATCGCAGGCGACGACAACGACATGCTGGTCAAGAGCGCAAAACTTGGCAAGGCCTTGGCGCAATCGGTCGGCAAACATGACTTCGCCCTGATGCGCGGTCACGGCTCAGTGACAGTTGCCGATTCAATCAAACTCGTGGTCGCACGTTCGATCTGGGCCGAGATGAACGCAAAACTGCAAACCGAATCCATGCGCCTGGCGCAGATGTCGGGCGACAACTCGGTCAATTACCTCACGCCCGGCGAAGCAAAAGGCTCAATGACGATCAACGAGACCGTTGTTGATCGTCCGTGGGACTTCTGGAAAGCCAAGGCGCGCGTAGCCCTCGCGGGACTTAAGCGCTAGGCTTCGGTTCGTTACTCGCCGCGATAAGGGCTAACGCCTGTCCGGCCACCAGCATGCCAAGGCCCGCCGTCATATGCATAGCAGAGCCGTAACCAGCACATGCGAGCCCGGCTCCCGCGTCCTCCGCACTGCCGGCCTGTCTCTCTTTGCTGTAGACCACCGGCACTTTGAACTTGCGCCCGGCGCGCGGAAATCCGTATTCGCGGCGCAGCATTAAACGCAGTTTTGCGAGTAGCGCGTCTTGCTCAGTGATGGCCAAATCGGAAAGCGTCAATTTCGACGCATCGGTCTTGCCGCCAACGCCCCCACACACGAAAACGGGGACGCTCGTTTTCACACAATGCGCAATCAACGCAGCTTTGGCATAAACCTTGTCAATCGCATCAATCACGAAACTTGCATCGGATGGAAGAATCGTCGCGACGTTATTTGTGTCAACAAAGTCATCGATACAAGTCACAACACAATCAGGCGCAAAGCTCGCGATCCGGTCGCGCATGGCGTCCACTTTATTGCGTCCGAGATTGGCGATGGTCGCGTGTGATTGCCGGTTCAGGTTTGACTCGGCAACGACATCCAGATCGATCAACGTAATGCGGCCAACCCCCGAACGCGCAAGCGCTTCAGCCGTCCATGAACCGACACCGCCGATACCCACGATCACCGCGTGGGCTGCACGAATGCGCGCGAAGCCCTGCATGCCGTAAAGCCGTGCAACACCACTGAAACGACGATCTGTTTCCACCGCGGTTTCGGCAGAGGAAATTTCGCAAAACTGGTTCATCAGGAGCAGCGTATCATCGGGCGTGTTGATTTTTGGCGCACGCATTGGCGCACATGGAAGTATGACTGTGAACCATCCGAAATTGCGCTCCGCATTTCTTGCGGCCCTTGCCCTCTGGCTGATCACGGCGATGATTGTCGCAATCAGCAGCAACCGTTGGGTTCTGCTCGCCGCGATCCCTGCCGGGTTCGTGATGCTCGCAACCGCCTACACGGAAAGGCTCTCGCAATCGGCGCAGTTGGTTTGGCCTGTTTTGCTTTTGCCGGGCGCTACGTTCGCGTTTATTGGTTTGCTACAAACACTGGGCTACGGTCGCGCTGACGGAGAGCCAGTCGCCGATTTCCTCGTCGCGCGCAATGCTTTTTTTGGCTTTGGGCTGCTGCTACATCTCTCCGCGTTTGCGCTGCTTGCAACTGAATCTCGCGCCAGTGATCATCCGGGCGGAGAAATCGCCAATCGGTTACCCTGAAATTCAGCCGATTGGCGGCTATTTCGTCGCGTAGGGGTATGGCTGCTGAGGCACACGAGCTTCTTCGTACTCGGCCTTTTCCGTCATGTCCAGCGGCTTTTTGTCCCACCAGATTGCGCGGCCTTTGCGCTGATCTTCCTCAAGATGCGGGCGCGCTGCCTTCAGTTCGCGAATGAATTTTGTGAAGTCGGATTCGTACATAGTTAACAGCCGGTGGCTCGTGATATACCCCGAATTTTAGGCGCTTTTATCTTTGGGCGGCTCGCGGCGACTGCCTGCGTACAACTCAAACTCGAACAAGCGGCAATCCAGCGCGCCGTTGAATAGCGGTGTTTTCTTTGAAGGCTTGAAACCAATACCGCTGGGCATCGCGCGATCAGCCGTGATGAAGCACGCCTTCCAGCCGGCCATCGTTTTCTTGAGCCAGGTGCCCACTGCGGGATACCATGCTTTCAGTTCGGCCAGTTCGTTCAGGCGCTCACCGTACGGCGGGTTGGTCAGCAACAAGCCCGTTGCAGCGGGCGCCGCCAGCGATTCCATCGGCACATTGGTTAGCGTCACCGCCGAGGCGGTTGCCTCGCCACCGATGTTCTGCAGATGGCGTTGCGTAACCTCAACCGCATCGATATCGCGGTCATTGCCAAACAGCAAATTGGGTGGCAACGGCTGCGCACCCGCTGCCGCTTCGGTGCGCATCTCGTAGAAAGCAGCCGCATCGAAATTGCGCATCTTCTCAAACGCAAAAGGCCGCTGCCCACCCGGCGCAAGGTTCATCGCGATCATTGCCGCCTCGGTCAAAATCGTTCCGCTGCCGCACATCGGATCGAAAAGCGGCATCTGCCCACGCCAGCCTTTGAGCGCAAGCATGCCTGCCGCCAGATTCTCACGGAGCGGCGCTTGCAGGCCTTCGCGTCTATAACCGCGCTTGAATAGCGCTTCGCCCGCGAGATCGAGATAAACCGTCGCGGTGTATGCGGTCAGGAACACATGAATGCGCATGTCCGGCATGCTGGTGTCAACCGATGGGCGTTCGTCCTGCACGGCGCGAAAGCTGTCGACAATGGCATCCTTCACACGCAACGTGACGAACTCAAGACTCGTCACTGGCGAGCGGATCGCGTCGACCTGCACGCGAATCAACTCCTGAGCGGTAAAAAGCTGCGGCCAGCCGATACTGCGCGCAATCTCGTAAATATCTTCTTCGTGGTGGTATTCGTCTTCCGCCAGTTGCCACAGCACGCGGCTGGCGATACGGCTCCACAAACACACCCGGTAGCCCAGCGTGAACGGCCCCTGAAAGGCGACGCCGCCGTCCGTAGGTCCGACGTGAATAGCGCCTAGTTCCGTCAGCTCATCGAAAAGCACGCCCTCGAGGCCGCGCGGACAGGGCGCGAAGAAGCGCTGAGTTTTTTGCTGAACCGGCGATGTTTTGACGGATAAGGTGGCGCGTGTTTGATAAGTTGCCATCATTACTTTCGTAGGCGACAACCGTCACCCATTCCCTCACGCCAGATATGAACGCTGGCGATACTGGAAAAGTTTGGTGCGACAGCTCGCCAGACAAAGGCGCAGAGATTTTCCAGCGTGGGCACACCCAAACCCGCAATTTCATCAAGATAGTGATGATCCAGCTGGTCACGAACGAGCTCCAACTGCGCTCGCAGAAGGCCCAGGTCGCTCACCATGCCCGTTTGCTTGTCAGGCGTCCCGGAAAGCGAAACTTCGCAGTGATACGTGTGACCGTGAATGCGTCGCGAGCCTTCAGTGTCGATCAAACGCTTCAACGTGTGAGCAGCGTCAAAGAAAAAGCGCTGCGTTATTTCGTAGTTCATAGTGCCATTATCGGATGCCGATGACTTTGTGAGTTTGCACCGAGAGCCGCCATTCCGGATGCTGCATGCACCAGTCAATCGCAAACTGCGTGTTTTCGGCGCGCGAAGGGCCGTCCATCGGCTGCACAAAACGGTGCTCAAAGTCGAGTGTGGCCAGGTGATCAAAATCAAGCGCCTGTGGGATAACGACTTTCAGTTCTTGTCCCGTCAATTGCAACAGCGGAGCACCCGCTTTCGGACTGACACAGATCCAGTCGATGCCACTTGGCGCAGCAATCGTGCCGTTGGTTTCAACAGCAATCTCAAAGCCTTCAGAATGCAGCGCATCGATCAAAAAATTATCCAGCTGCAACAGCGGCTCGCCGCCAGTGCATACAACCAAGCGTTTGCCTTTGCTCGTCGCAGGCCATTCGCTTGCAATGGTCGCAGCGAGCCTGGTCGCATCGGGATATTTCCCTCCACGCGTTCCGTCAGTGCCGACAAAATCGGTGTCGCAGAATTTGCAAATTGCGCTGTCACGATCACGCTCCAACCCACTCCACAGATTACATCCGGCAAAACGGCAAAACACGGCCGAGCGGCCGGCATTCGCGCCTTCGCCTTGCAGCGTGTAGAAAATTTCCTTGACTGCGTAGGTCATTGTAAAAGCCGGGCGTAGGTCATTGTGAAAGCCGTGAGTACGTTATGCGGTAGCGCGATTCGCGATCATCGCGCAACCCAATGCTCGAATCCCGATTTGCGCAACGAACAGGCAGGACATTCAACGCAGCCGTAGCCCCACACGTACATCGTATCGCGAACCCCGTTGTAGCAGGTGTGGGTATGCTCGACGATGAGTTGCGTCAACACTTCACCGCCCAACATATGAGCCAGCTCCCACGTCTCGGACTTGTCGATCCACATGAGCGGCGTCTCTATTTTCAGAGTCCGATCAAGACCCAGCGACAACGCCGATTGCATTGCTTTCATAGTCGCGTCACGGCAATCCGGGTAGCCCGAAAAGTCAGTTTCGCACATCCCGCCAACGAGTACATCAAGTCCGCGACGATAGGCAATGGTCGCAGCAAAAGTCAAAAATAGCAGGTTGCGGCCCGGCACAAACGTATTCGGCAAACCGCTCTTTTCGTAGGCAATTGCGACGTCGCGCGTCAGTGCGGTGTCGCTGAGTTGACCCAGCACGGCGAGGTCAACGACATGATCGTCACCCAGTCGTTCACGCCATTGCGGAAAAGCAGCGCGAACCTCGCGCAGCGTCTCAAGGCGCACGGTCATCTCAATGCCGTGCCTTTGTCCATAATCGAAACCAACCGTCTCTACGTGGACAAAGCGCTCAAGCGCCCAGGCCAGACAGGTCGTCGAATCCTGTCCGCCGGAAAATAGAACGAGCGCACGCCCCTGTTGTGTGGACTGCATCAAAACGGTTTGATCACAACAAGAAAAACAATGGCAAAGAGCGCGAGCACTGGCAGCTCATTCATCACGCGAAAGTAGCGCTCGGTGTGCAAATTGTTGCCTGTTCGAAACGCCATCATGTGCCGCCAGCACAGCGCGTGAAACACCACGAGCGCAAGCACAAGAAACAACTTCCACATCAGCCACTTCCCGGTGATCCCATAGCCAATCCAGAGCCATGCACCGAACACCATCGTCAGCACTGCACTAGGCGTCATGA
>JAYWHV010000327.1:0-30364 GCA_043777615.1 Burkholderiales bacterium
TGCAGCTACAGCGGAATCGAGGATCGTGGCGAAAAGAAAAATGCCTCGATTCCGCAAGCTGCATCGAGGCTACGAATGACACACCGAGGTCGCTGGGCGATTTCGCCACGGCACAATGCCCGGATGAACAATTTCACCGACGCTATCAATTTCTCCCAGTCCCACGAAGTGCCGTGGCCGCGTGATCCGCTGGCTTCGCCTGCTGCCGGGCAAGTCCCGTTCGGCGTTCACCACACTGACCCTGCGCCGTGGAACGTGTTGCGCGGCCAGGTGCATGCGCGCGGAGGCGTGTCTGGCGTGGTGCTGCAACGCGGCGTGGAGATTGCCGCATGGGGCGAGCCGGAGCGGGCGGATTTGACGTTTAGTGTGGCGAAGACTTATCTCGCGCTGCTCGCGGGCGTGGCGCATGGGCGCGGGTTGCTGCCTGATGCGCATGAGCCAGTGGTCGCGCGCGTGCCGGGTATTGGTTTTGATTCGGAGCACAACCGCACGATCACCTGGGCGCATCTGCTTGAGCAAACGAGCGAATGGGAAGGCTCGGTGTTCGGCTTGCCCGACACGGTGGATCGCTATCGCGTGGTGTCGCATGACCCGCGTCCTGTGTCTGGCAAGAAGGGCGATGCGCGACCGTTGCATGCGCCGGGCACGTATTGGGAATACAACGATGTGCGCATCAATCAGCTCTCGCTTGCATTGCTGCATTTATTTAAACAATCGCTGCCCGAGCTGTTTCGCGAGACGATCCTCGCGCCACTGAATGCCGGTGAAAATTTTGCGTGGCACGGCTATGACGATGCGTGGACTGAGATCGTCGACAGCGCGGGTGTGAAGCGAAAAATGCAAAGCGTTCCCGGTGGCACGCACTGGGGCGGCGGCGTTTCGATCAACGCGCGCGACCAGGCGAAGATTGGCCAACTGTTGCTGAACGGTGGCGCAATCAACGGCAAGCAAATCATCCCCGCAAGCTGGGCAAAACGTATGCGCCAGCCCTGCGCTATCGCGCCGTTTTACGGCTGGCTGATGTGGTTGAACACGGACGGTACGCAGTTCCCCGGCGCGTCAAAAGACGCGAGCTTCATGGTCGGCGCGGGCGGACATTACACGTGGGTTGAGCCAGCACATGATGCCGTGATCGTGGTTCGTTGGCTCGATTCGGCGCAAGCGGCGGGGTTTATGCAGCGAGTGGCGGCTGCCTTGTAGGAGCGGCTCTGCCGCGACCGCTTGACGAGGCGCCACGTGGTCGCGGCAGAGTCGCTCCTACAGAATCCGTTGCCACACCCTCCTACAATGACACTTTGCACCATGACACTGAACAGGAGATCGCGATGAAACGCTTTTCGATCGGCTTACTCGCTACCGCCGTGCTTGCGCTGACTGCCTGCGCGCCGCTCGTCACCCAAAGTCCGGGCGGCAAGTTCTCTCCGGTCAATGCGCATTCGATTGACGGCAATGATCGTGTGCTGCTCAAGGGCGCGGACGTGGTGACGTTTTTCACCAAAAACGCATACACGCAGGGCAAACCGTCGATCAAGTCGACCTATGAAAATGTAACGTTCTACTTCTCGTCCGCCGAGAACAAAGCGCTGTTCGACAAAGACCCGACCAAGTATTTGCCTGAGTACGGCGGGTACTGCGCCAACGGCGTTGTGTACTCGATTCCGTGGGGCGGCGACGCGGATACGTTCGAGATGATCAACGGCAAGCTCTACATTTTCGGCGGCAAAGGCTCGCGCGACGCCTTCATGCTTGACGTGCCAAAAAATTTGGCACTCGCCAATAAATACTGGAAAGAAGAAGTCAGCGGCAGCAATGCGTTCACGCACCGCACGTTGCGCACGACGGTTGCCCGCGTTGCGCACTACAAATCCGGTGCGGAGCTGGCCGCCGAAGTGGCTGCCGCGAAGAAATAAGCAGACAGCAGCTTTCGCGTCAAAGCCCCACTGCGTTGGGGCTTTGTTTATTTTTAGCCACAAGTCGACTTCTTGAGTATTGCGCCTTCAGCCCCTGAGCAGCGGTCATTTCAGCCAAAAGCAGCTGTGGCGAAATGAAGTCCAATTCGTTCGCGCAACTGTTGCTGCTGGGCGCTTTGTGGGGCGCAGCGTTCATGTTCATGCGCGTCGCCGTGCCGGAGTTTGGCGCGTTCGCGATGGCGACGGCGCGCGTGGGCATCGCCTGCATCATCATGCTCGCCATCGTGCTCGTATGGCGCTTGCCGATGGACTTTCGCGCGCGCTGGAAGACTTATCTCGCCGTCGGCGCGGTGAACACGACGATTCCGTTCATTGCCTACAGTTTCGCCGCGCAGCACATCCCGGCCGGCTACAGCGCGATTGCCAACTCGACGACACCCGTGTGGGGCGCGCTCATCGCGTGGCTGTGGTTCAAGGAAAAATTGGGCGTTGCCAAATGGATCGGCATCGTGTTCGCGTTCGCCGGCGTGCTGGTGCTTGTTGGCTTGCAGCCGGTAGCGCTGACACCGATGGTCCTGGCGGGAATTGTGGTCGCGGTCGCAGCGGCGAGCATGTACGCCACCGCCTCATTTTTAATCAAGCGTTATCTGACCGGTGACTCCGGCTTCGCAGGCGCGACAGGCATGGTCTGGGGCGCAACGATGTGGCTGCTGCTGCCGGGCCTGTTCTTCGCGCCAAGCGTCATGCCGTCGGCGAAAGCGTGGGGCGCGATCCTCGCGTTGTCGGTGTTCTGCACAGCCGCCGGCTACGGGCTCTTCTTTCATCTGATCAAGACCATTGGCCCGCAGCGCGCTTCGTCGGTCGCGTTTTTGTTCCCCGCGTTCGCGGCGTTCTGGGGCTGGCTGATATTGTCGGAGCCGATCACGTTCAACATGGTGGCGGGCATGGTGATCGTGCTGATCGGCACGGCGCTGGTGTCGATGGGTGGACAGCGCGCGGACGTCTATCGACCGAACAGCGCCTGGGCGCGTCTTCGTGATCATGTGATGCTGCCCATGATGTTTGCGCTGTCGCCGATGTTTATTCGTCGCAGACTGGTCGCGTGGGTTCGCGGCAACCCGAATATTTTCAGGCTGGAGAGCGTGGCGCTCATCGGCAATATTCACGCGCTTTTGCCCGACGCCGACGCGCAGCTGGCTGCCGCTGATCTTCGCTTCACGAGGCTCACCGATTACGCCGATTTGTGGGTGTCTCTGACGCGTTCGGACGTGTGGATGGCGAAGCACTTGCAGGTCGATGCGCCGCAAACGCTCGCCACGCCGGCGCTCTTTGTGACCTTTCACTACGGCGGCGGCTGGTGGCTGACGCGCTACCTGCGCGCTCGCGGGCAGCGGGTGTCGATCGTGATGCGGCGCGGGCCCGACGCGACGACGTGGTCTGAGCGCGTGGTGCTCTGGTTTGGACTGTTTCGGATGCGGGCTATCGAGCGCGTGTGCGGCTCGCCGCTGATCGTGACCGACTGGGGCGGGGCGGCGCGCGCAGTGATGAAGACATGGAAAACGGGCGCAAGTGTTCTCGGTCTGGTGGACGTGCCGCCGCCGCTGGTGGACCGTACGGCAGCCGTACCGTTTTTCGGCCGAACCGCACACTTTCCACCCAGTTTGATCGAACTCGCCGCGCGCAAAAATTTGCCGATTCATGTGTACATCGGGCAATGGAACGCCCGAACATTGCAGCCAGAACTCAAGGTTGTGAGCATGCTGGCCACCACCATGCCAGAACTTCAGGCCGAGGTGATTTCGGTGCTGGAAACTGCGATTCGCGCCCGCCCCGGTGCCTGGCATGCCTGGGGCGACGCGCCGCTGTACTTTGTCGCGTCATCCCCAAAAGACGACAAAAATGCCAATTTATGAGACCAGAATACTCATTTTTTGCAGACTATCGCAGTTGGTTATGCTGGCCATAGTCAGAACTGTCTGACTGCTGTCATCTGCTTCGGCTACTATAGTTTCTATTGGTAACGAATTGCGCCCAGCGCAGTTTTTGCCTTAATCGCAAGCGCTCTGACCCGTCCCAATTTCTCCGTTTCTCCTCGAAAGCGCATGCAAACCAAGTGGTTCCGCCCCGCCCAAACCAGCACGCCCAGCGTGTCGGCTAGCGCAGTTGCGACCCTGTCCGCCCCGGTTCGAACCGACTCGATCACACAAGGCGAACACGCCCTGATGGCAGAGGCGCTGCTGCGCTCGACGATTCGCCTGCTTGACCGGGTTGATCCGATGGCGGTGGTCGAGCAGATCTGCCAGGAAATGGTCGACGCATCGCCGCATCTGCCACTTGCGTGGGCCTGGTTTGGCGACCCGCAAGCGCCGTCAATCAAGCCGCAGGTAGTCGTTGGCAGCGCACGCGCCGTGGCCGGTGAGCTGGTGGTGCCGCGCGAGTTTGTGACGCAGAACGCTGATGCGCCGCGCTTCGCGCACAGCGAGCCGATGCGACATTTCGAAATTTCGCCGTTGTCGCTGCACGGGCCGTGGCGGCGCGCGGCTCTGCAATTTGGCGCGCGCAGCGTGCTGGTGGTTCCAATCTCCGCCGCCGACGACCAGCGCGGATTGCTGACGCTGTATTCGTCGCGTCCCAAATATTTCGAAGCAATGGGTACCGGGCTGTTTGAGGCTCTCGGACCGCTCTTTCATGCCGTTGTGACACGCGCCCAAACCCGTCGCGAAGACAAGGTGACTGACGCGACGCTTGACCTGCTGACGGGACTTCCGTCGCGAAGCCATACCCAGCGAATGATTGACGACCTTTGGCGTCTTGAGCCGCTGAGCGACACTCGCGGCGTACTTCTGATCGCAAATATCGACCAGTTCAAACGCATCAACGCGACGTGCGGACGTCGCGTCGGAGACATCGCGTTGCGTCATGTCGCGCAGCTCATGCAGCAGACGTTGCGTCCGAGCGATTTGCTCACACGATGGCGCGGCGATGAATTTCTGGCATGGCTTCCCGCACTGCCGGGCACGGTAGCGTCCGCGATCGCCGAGCAGTTGCGTTTACGAGTAGCCGAGTCGTCGCTTGACGCGCTCGATGGTCTCGATCTTCCGCTCCACCTTTCAATCGGCGCAACGCCCGTGCCATCGAGCAATTCATTTGCTACGGCGCTTGATCGCGCTGATCGCGCATTGACCCGGGCCAAACAAAACGGGCGTAACGGCGTTGTCGTGGCGCGACCAGACGCGTAGCGACCCGCTATCGGCTTGACTGCGCCTCTTTGTGCGCATCCCGCGTCAATATGCGTTGCGTCATGAATCAACGCAACATGAATCAACGCAACATGCGATTAGCATATTTTGGATTGCGTTTGTGCGCCGCGAATTTCGAAATAAGACATCTGTGTAATTTTTGCACCGAACAGGTGCTAGGGCGCTGAATATTTAAGATTTGTCTGGCTGTACAACTGTTGCCGGGAACCACGTCAACTCCGAAAATTGATATGTGTCAAAGCGGGCAGCAAAACCCGCAGTACAGATAGCTTCCAGCCCGATTTGGGTGTGTCGGAAGCGCTAATTTTTTGGGGTAAGTGCGTGCGTTTTGTTTCCGTTTTAGCGGCGGCTTTGGGGCTGTCCATATGTATTTTGTCGGCGTCATCGAACGCTCAGTCTGCTCCAGCGGGAGCGTCCGTCCCCGTCGCTGCGCCCGTTTTGTCGGCTTCGCCATCATCGTCGGCCAGTTTGACCGCAGCTTTGCCCGCCGCAGCCCTTGGGAAAATCGACGCCACCAAACTTCGTGGCGATACCGCCTGGATTCTCACCAGTGCAATATTCGTAGTGTTCATGGTGTTTCCGGGGCTCGCCCTGTTTTACGGCGGCCTGGTACGGCGCAAAAACATCATCTCGATCTATGCCCAATGCGTGGTGGTCGCCTCTGCGGCAACGCTTGCATGGGTGGTGATTGCTTACTCGCTGGCGTTTTCTCCCACTGGTGGCGCCTACATCGGCGACTTGTCGCGCGCGGGCCTCACGGGCATTGTGGCTGACGGGCTGTTCCCCGGCGGCGAAGCACTCGAGTGGCCGATGGTGGTGTTCCATCTCTCGTTCGCAATCATCACGGCGGCGCTGGTGATTGGCGCGTTTGCCGAGCGCGTTCGCCCCGGTGGCCTGCTGCTGTTCGGTTTGCTCTGGCCGATACTGGTTTATGCGCCGGTTGCTCGTTGGGTTTGGCACGCCGACGGCTGGCTTGCGAAGTTGGGTCACCTTGACTGGGCCGGCGGCACAGTGGTGCACGTTGCGGCGGGATTTTCCGGACTGGCAGCAGCGATCGTGACCGGGCGCCGCATCGGCTTCGGTGAAGAAGCCATGGTGCCGAACCACATGGGTCTGACGCTCGCAGGTGCCGGCTGTCTGCTTGTGGGCTGGATGGGCTTCAACGGCGGCAGCGCGCTTCACGCGGATTCCACGGCTGCAATTGCCATCGTCAATACGCTGGTGGCCGGTGCCGCAGGCGCTGTCGCATGGATCATCATCGAAGGCTCGCTACGCGGCTATGCATCGGGCCTGGGAATGGCCTCAGGCGTGCTCGGCGGACTCATCGCGATCACCCCGGCGGCGGGCTACGTCACGCCGCTGATGTCCATCGTTTTTGGTGTGCTCGGCGCGAGCGCTGGTTACTTCGGCGCGGTTGTGCTCAAACGCCTGTTGAATGTCGACGACTCGCTTGACGTGTTTGGGCTGCACGGGGTGGCAGGCCTTGCCGGTTCAATCGCGGTGGGTGTGCTGGCGACGTCGAACGTGAAGGCCAACGTTGGCGTACAGACATTCGCGAATGGCATTGTCGCTGTGTATGCCTTCGTGGTGACGTTCGCGCTGGTCAGTGCATTGCGCGCATTCGGCACCTGGCGTGTTGCCATCGACGAAGAACTGGAAGGTCTGGACGCTTCGCAACATGCGGAGTCGGTTTAATCCGGAAAGGTGACTGCCATGACTAACGAACAAATATTGCTGCTGTCGCGTGTACGCGTGGGCTTGCAGCGTGCGGGCGTGATGGTCGATCTGGTGCGCATGACGCGCGACCGATCCTATCTGGAGGATGTCCTCTTCCGCGCGAGCGAACTGACCGATGAAGTGCCCGTTCAGTCGGCCATGCTGTTGATGTCGCAACTCGGCCTCATCAACGGCAAGCGTGTAATGGATAACTCGCTCAAGGCCGAAATTCTGCGCCGCTTTGAAGAGCCCGTGGGTGGCGGTCCGAGTTTGCGCGGCACGGCTAGCGAAGCAACTCCTGCCAGCAGCAGCCAGCCGGAAGCCCAACCCATTCAAAAAGGCCAGTTCAGTACGCCGTTGGGCGGCACGACGACGGGTACGACCGGCGTTGCCGTACCGGGCGGAAAGTCGTACAAGCGCGGGCTGCGTTAACGCGAAGCGTCAGAGGCGCGAGACTCCTGCCTCGAACGGGTGTCGATAATTTCGCGGCGCAGCGCGTCAACTTCCTTGCGAACCGCACGGATCTCGTGCATGAGCTCCCGCTCTATCGCGCGCTCCTCCTTGTGCACCCTTTTGCCAACAAATAGCGCCGAGACCGACGCCGTGACAAGCGACAGCACGGCGAGTCCGAGCAGCACCACAACTACGGCAAAGGCGCGTGAGGCGTGCGTGCTCGGCACCAGGTCGCCGTAGCCAACCGTAGCCGCGGTCGTGAAGGCAAGCCACAGTCCATCGCCTAGCGTACTGACTTTCGGCTCAACCAGCCAAAAGCCCGCGCCGCCCACGAACAGAATGATCACTGACAGCGCCAGCGAATAGGCGAGTCCGTTGCGTAAAGCGTTGCCGAGATAGCTACTTCCACTCATAAGAGGAATCTAGCGTGATCTCGAGGCGGCTGCTTGACCTGCGTCAAACTCACACGCAACTCTGGCATCAACGGTCAGCGGCTGACGTATGATCTTTTCAAACCCAACGCATCGGCCCTGTGAAACTCGCGCTCCTCTCCGACATTCATGCCAACGTGCAGGCTTTTGACGCCTGCGTCGCTGACGCAAATGCGCGTGGGGCCACTCAGTTTGCGCTGCTGGGTGACTTCGTGGGCTACGGCGCTGATCCGCGCGCGGTCGTGCAGCGCGTCATGGCGATGGTTGAGCGCGGCGCCTGGGCGATCAAGGGGAACCATGACGACATGGCCTGTCATGTGCCACCCGAAGCAGCCGCGCCCACAAGAGGCGAAATGACCGCTGCCTGGACGCATGCGCAATTAAGCGAAGGTGAATTGGCGTTTCTGGATGCCTTGCCACTCACGCATCAGGACGGCGCGCTGCTTCTGGTGCACGCCAGTGCCGATTCGCCGGAGCGCTGGCGCTACGTGTATGACGCGCGCGGAGCCGTCGCCAGCCTGACGGCGGCGGTCAGTCTGAATCCGGACATTCGCTATGTATTTGGCGGTCATGTGCACGAGCAAACGCTTTACTACCAGGGGCGAGGTAGTGACTTACTGCGTTTCATGCCTACGCCGGGCGTGCCCATTCCGTTGCCATCGCACCGCCGATGGGTCGCGACGATTGGCTCCGTGGGTCAGCCGCGCGACGGTCGCGCCGAGGCCATGTACACGTTCTTTGACCGCGAAGCATCGCAGTTGACGTTCGTCCGCGTCCCATATGACCACAGCGTGGCCGCTGCGGCAATTCGCGCGGCCGGGCTGCCCGCATTTTTTGCTGATCGACTGGCGCGAGGCGAATGAAGCTACTGGAATCGGGCGCATCGCTCGACGGGTTCGTCGTCGACGCCTGCATTCACTCGGGTGGCATGGCGCACATCTACAGCGTTCATTACGCCGCAGCCGCAACGAGCGGACAACGCGACCCCGGCTTTCCGATGGCGATGAAAGTCCCGCGCATGGCCAATGGCGACGGTGCGGAAAACATCGTCGGCTTTGAGGTCGAGCAACAGATTCTGCGCTCGCTTAAAGGCTCGCATGTGCCGCGTTTCGTGGCGGCGGGCGATCTCACGCGGGTTCCGTATCTCGTCATGGAATATGTGCGGGCGAAGCCTTTGCAGCATTGGCTGGATCAGCGCCGCGAAACAAGGCAACCGCTCGATCCGGCGACGATTGCCCGTTTGGGAGAGGCCGTTGCCCGGGGCGTGCACAGCCTGCATCAACAAAACGTTGTTCACCATGATTTGAAACCCGCGAACGTATTGATTCGCGACGACGGGTCTGCCGTGTTGCTCGATTTCGGCTTGAGCTACCACGGCCACTATCCCGACTTGCTGGCGGAAGAATTGCGCAAGGCGATTGGATCGCCAACATGGATGGCACCGGAGCAGGTGGTCGGCGTACGCGGCGATCCGCGCAGCGATATTTTTGCGATCGGCGTGATGCTTTATGAGCTCGCGACGGGCGAGCTGCCGTTTGGCGACCCGCAAACCGATGGTGGGTTGCGCCAGCGTTTGTGGATGGACCCGCCGCCGCCACGTCGGCATCGACCGGACCTGCCACCCTGGTTGCAGGAGGTGATTTTGCGCTGCCTTGCACCCGAGGCGGCAGCGCGGTATCCGTCGGCTGCGCACCTGGCTGCTGAGCTCGCCAACCCGGAACAGATTCGCGTGACCGAGCGCGGTAACAGCACCAAAGGCACATCGGCGCGCGTCCATTTCAAGCGCTGGATCAAGTCGGTTGGCCTGTCCTACAAACCCAGTCCTCTGCCCACCACGCAAATCGACGAAGTGCCGATCGTCATGGTCGCCGTGCCGTTCAAGGACACGACCGATGCCACACATTTTTCGCTGCGAACGGCAGCGCAGCGCTCGCTGGGCTCACGTCCCGGCGCGCGGCTCGCCTGTGTCACCGTTATTTCGCCCTCGGAAACCAGCGGCACCGAAGCGGCGAAAAGCGAAGCGAATGTCCACACGCGCTACCTTGAATTGCTGCGCACCTGGGCGCAAGGCATCAACACCGAAAAGCACCAGCTCTCGCTGCACGTACTCGAATCGGGCGATGTCGCGCAGGCGCTGCTTGACTATGCACGCGGCAACCACGTCAACGTCATCGTCATTGGTGCGGCCACGCACGGCCTCGCGCTGCAACGCATCGTCCACACTGTGCCGATGAAAGTCGCGATGGAAGCGCCAAGCACCGTGATTCTGGTGAAAGCGGAGCTGCCGTTCAGTGCGCTGGCTGAAGTGCGGGCGGCTTGATGCGTCTTGCCCGTTGACTCAAGCGACAGGCACACCCATTAACACCCGCTGTGCCAACTGCCGGGTCAGCACCGAGGCCGCAGGCAACTCCATCGGCAGGCCGTCAAACGCGCCGTCAATCAACAAATTACTCAGTCCGTGCGCAAAGCTCCAGCAGAGCAGCGCCAGCTCGGAGCCACCCTTGACGTCATGGGCGCGTGCGGCTGCATGCACCAAGCCAAACGCACTTTCAGCGGCCACCTGCAGCGGACGAAATTCGCGTTTGCGCGCCAGGAGCGGCCCGAACATAAGACGAAACTGCGCGGGATTGGACCGCGCGCAGCTCACGTAAATATCGGCGATTTGTAGCAACCGCTCGCCGGTATCGGCGGCTTGCGCCGACTGTGCCATCGTCTCTCTCAGTCGCACGAAACCACGTTCGGCCACGGCGGCGAGCATGTCGTCGAGGCTCGCAAAATGGTGATATGGCGCGGCGTGCGACACCCCTGCCTCCTTCGCCACCTCACGCAATGTGATGCCCAATGCACCCTCGCGCGCGAGCACGGCGTCCGCAGCTTCGAGCAGAGACTCGCGCAGATTGCCGTGGTGATAAGGCTTGGCTTCGGGCTCGGGCGAAGGCTCGCCGGGCTGCGCTGGCGCGGCGGGTTTCGAAGTTTTGACCGCCGGTTTACGGGCGGCCGGCGCGGCTTTAACAGGCTTCATCCCCGTAATCTTGACACGAGAAGGATTGTGATGGAACAATTCGCCAAATCTTTCTCCTGTAAAGATTATTCACAGAGGCACCAAACCATGCTCGCGTCCACCCTCATCGCTGTCAGCGCCGCCATCACCGGACTCTTGGGCAGCATTCATCTGCTCTACACGTTTAATGGTCCGAAGCTGCATCCGCGCGACAAGAACGTGATGCTGGCGATGGAGCACACCTGCCCCGTGATCACAAAGGAAACCACCGTATGGCGAGCGACCGTGGGCTTCAACGCGACGCATAGCATGGGCCTGATGCTGTTTGGGGCGATCTACGCCTACCTCGCACTCGCGCTGCCCGTTGTGTTCTGGCAATCCACGTTTCTGCTGACGCTCGGATTGGTCGTGCTCGTGGCGTATCTCATCCTCGCGAAAATTTACTTTTTCAGCATACCGTTTCGCGGAATCGCATTGGCGACGACGCTCTACGTTGTCGGGCTGTTGATCCGCGCCGCGGGCACTTTTTGGCTCTCATAGCTTTTCGCAGAAAGCACTGCTTGAATGTGGGCTAATGCCGCATTACAGCGATAGTCGACATCGCGGGTTTATTGTGACTATCCCTTATGTAGCGGAGCGCCCAGACAAAAGCCAATAGTCGTCGTCGCCATCGCGCGCCGCGCCGCGCTGTCTGTGAGATTTCAGATTCCTGAAGCTCGCGCAGCAGGTGTCGCCCGCATAATCCGCGGTCATTCAAGTCTGTACACGCTCTGCGTCACCCATGGACAAACAAACCTCCGAAACGCTTACTCGCACAGGCCCCGGCACGCTGATGGGCAACCTCATGCGCCGCTACTGGGTGCCGGTGATGTCGTCGTCTGAAATCGCAGCAAAGGACGGGCCGCAGGTGCGCGTGCAAATCCTTGGCGAAAAATTGCTGGCGTTTCGCGACACCGAAGGCCACGTCGGCTTGATCAGCGAATTCTGCTCGCATCGCGGCGTGTCGCTCTACTTTGGTCGCAACGAAGAGAACGGCATCCGCTGCGCATATCACGGGCTCAAATTCAATCGCGATGGCAAATGCGTCGACGTTCCGTCTGCGCCGCAAGTGTGCGACCGCATGGGAATCACGGCCTACCCGTGCGTCGAACGCGGTGGCGTCGTGTGGGCGTATATGGGGCCCGCGGACAAACAGCCAGCGCCGCCCGAGGTCGAATGGTGCGGTTTGCCTGCGGAAAACGTGTTCGTCACCAAGCGCATCCAGGAGTGCAATTACCTGCAGGCGATGGAGGGTGGCATCGACACCGCGCATGTGTCGTACGTGCACCGCTACGAGGTGGACACCGACCCGATGCACATGGGCTGCAAAGCGCTCGACTACATCAAGGCCGACGGCAATGTTGTGTTCACCATCGAGAAAAATGCCGCGGGGCTCACGCTGTTCGGTCGCCGCATGGGCGACGCCGATACGTACTACTGGCGCGTAACGCAGTGGCTGTTTCCGTGGTTCACGCTGATTCCGCCGTTCGGCGATCATTCGCTCGCGGGGCACGTCTGGGTGCCAATTGACGATCATCACTGCTGGGCGTGGAGCATCAATTTTCATCCGGGCAAAGCGCTCTCGATGGAGGAGCGCGGGCACATGATCGAAGGCAAGGGCATTCATGTGGAGTACGAAGCGCCCGGCAGCTTTCGACCGAAGGCCAATCGCGATAACGACTACGGCATGGATCGCAAGGCGCAGCAGGAAAAGCGCGCGTACAGCGGTGTGTTCGGTTTCTCCGCGCAGGATTATTCGTTGCAGGAAAGCATGGGCCCGATTCAAAACCACGAGGCCGAGCTACTGCTGCCGACCGACAAAGCCATCGTAATGGCGCGGCGCATGCTGGTTGAGGCCGCAGAGGGCCTGGCCAAAGGCATTGAGCCGCCGGCGCTCGACGCCAGCGCCCAGCGGGTGCGGGCGGCGGGCGTGCTCCTGGCGCGCGATGCCGACCCAGTGGCGTGGGGCCAAGAACGACTCACCGACTGCAACAACCATCCGGTTTATTCGATTTAACTTTTTTGCTTCAGGATTTATTGATGAATCATCCCGCCAGGCGCTTCGCCGTTGTTGCTTCCGCAACGCTTGCCTTCATGACCGCTGCGTCGGCACAAGACTGGGCACCCACGAAACCCGTACGCATCATCGTCCCCATCATCGGCAGCACCAACGACGTGCTGGCGCGCATGCTCGCGCCCAAGCTGCAGGAAGCGCTCGGCCAGCCGTTCATCGTCGAGAACAAGCCGGGCGCAGGCGGCAACATCGGCGCGGATTTTGTGGCCAAATCTCCGCCCGACGGTCACACCCTGCTGGTCGGATACAACGGCCCGCTCGCAGTGAACGTCACCCTGTTCGACAAGATGCCGTACGACCCGCTGAAAGATTTGGCCCCCATCACGCTCGCCGTGAAATCACCGCAGTATCTCGTCACGCATCCGAAGAGCGGCATCACGAGCCTCAAGGATTTTGTGGCGCAGGCCAAAGCCGGTCCGGACAAGCTCTCCTACGCCTCAATCGCCGTCGGCAGCGCATCGCACCTGACGATGGAAATGTTGAAGCTCGCCGCCGACATCAAGGTTACGCACATCCCGTACAAAGGCACCGCCCCTGCCGTGACCGATCTGGTCGGCGGCAATGTCCCAATTGGATTTTTTGTGCCTGGCAACGTCCAGCAATTCGCCAAAGAAGGCCGATTGACACTGCTCGCTTCGACCGGACTCAAGCGCTTTCCCGGCACACCCAACGTACCCACGATGATCGAATCGGGCTACCCGGATTTCGAAGCGCAATCATGGATCGGCTTTCTCGCGCCAGGCGGCACGCCGAAGAACATCATTGATCGCTACAACCGCGAGATGGTGAAAATTCTCAAATCGCCGGAAATCAACCAGCGTCTCCAAGACATGGAATTCGAAGTCGTCGCGACGTCGCCAGAGCAATTCACCGCTTGGATTCGCTCTGAAATTCCGCGCTGGGGCAAAGTGATCAAGGCAACGGGTGCCAAAGCGGATTGACCTTGCAGTGAATCGGCTCGCCAATAAGGTTGCGCTGATCACCGGTGGCGGCGCGGGGATTGGTGCCGCCACAGCCCGCGTTTTTTGTAGCGAAGGCGCAGCCGTTTTGCTGGTTGATGCCGACCCGGACGGGCTGGCACGTACCTCAGCCGCGATCATTGAGGCACATCCCGACGCCCGCGTCGCAACGTTCACCGCGAACATCGCCGACGACGCGCTAGCGCTACAAGCCGTGCAACTGTGCAATCAGCGCTTCGGTCGGCTGGACGTGCTCATCAACAACGCCGCAATGCGCAACTACTCGCCAATTGCCGAGGCGAGCTTGGCCGAGTGGCAAGCGATGCTGAATGTCAATCTGATCGGCGCCGCGAACTATTGCCGCGCCTCGCTGCCGTCATTGCGCGCCTCCGGTCACGGCAGCATCGTCAACGTCTCATCCTGTTACGCCGTCACAGGCCGTAAAAGCATGGGCCTCTACGACGCGACAAAAGCGGGCCTCCTCGCGCTCACGCGAACGCTAGCGCATGAGGAAGGCACGCACGGCGTACGCGCCAACGCCATCTGCCCCGGCTCCACGCTCACCGACTTTCACGTCGGCCGCGCGACCGCCGCAGGCAAAAGTGTCGAAACACTCAAAGCCGAGCGCCACGACACATCGCTCATCGGCCGCTGGGCCACGCCCGACGAAATCGCCTGGCCGATTTTATGGCTCGCGTCGGACGAAGCGGCTTTCATCACGGGCGCGACGCTTATGGTGGACGGTGGTTTGTCCATCATGTAGCGACCCGGAGAACTGCAACAGCCTAGTTCAGGGCGAACGAACAGGTGTTGTTCAGGTAGCCCAAAATATCGGCACCGCCGCGCTGTTTAGCGACGTCGTCCACTCCACCTGCGCCTGCACCGGTGTCGTCAGACTCAACGACAACCCCATCCACGCTGCGAGCAGCGCGACCCCTTTTTTGTAATTCATGTTTCGCCTAATTCGTAATGCTTCATCGATTTCAACAGAACGGTGCTGGCAGAGCAATGCTTTTCTGAGAGTTCAGCTTTGTCTGGAACGCGCCTGTGCGTTGGGTCTGCCATCGAGAAAAGCTTTAAGTCGACTTGTACCGAAACGCAGCTGTAGCCCCAATGCAATAAGGCTTTTGGGCGGGATAGATGTTGAAGAGCTAAGGCGATGAAATGACCGGAAACCGCAACCGAAACGTACTGCCATGATTCGCACCGCCGACTTCGCTTTCGATCTCCAGCTTGGCGCGATGGCGTTGCGCCACATGCTTGACGATGGCGAGGCCGAGACCGGTGCCGCCGGTCTCTCTGGAGCGTGATCGGTCCACACGGTAGAAGCGTTCGGTGAGCCGGGGCAAGTGTTCAGCCGCGATGCCAGCGCCGGTGTCCTTCACTTCCACTTTCACATCTTCTGCGGCGGTCACGGTAAGCGCAATCTGTCCACCCGCTGGCGTGTAGCGCACGGCGTTTGACAGCAGGTTGCCGAGCGCCGAGCGCAGTTCGTTTGCGCTGCCGAGCACGGTGGAGGGCGCGATGTTGGCCACAAACGTGTGCGTTCCGGCCGAGAGCGCTTCGGCATCGGCCAGCACGTCTCGGGCGATGTGCGCAAGATCGGTCGGCACCGATTCGGGCGGCATCTGGTCGTTTTCCATGCGCGCAAGGGTGAGCAAATCCTCCACCAGCCGCTGCATGTTGCCGGTTTGATTGGCGATCAGGTTCAGGTACCGCGCGCGCTCCGCTTCATCGAGCGGCAAATCGGTGATCGTTTCGACAAATCCGCCGACGACGGTCAGCGGCGTGCGCAGTTCGTGCGAGACGTTGGCGACGAAGTCACGCCGCATGCGATCGAGCTTTTCGCGCTCGGTGACGTCGCGCGTGAGCAGCAGGCGTGCGCCGGCCGTGCCGTCATCGCTGCGCTCAAGGTGGAACGAAATGGCGCGGCCGGAGAGGGTAATCACCGGCTCCTCGCGCGAATCGTCCTCAAGATACGCTGCAAACTCCGGCGAACGGATGAGCTGAGCGATGGGCTTTCCAACGTCGCGAAAGGCATCGAGCTGATGCATCACGAGCGCGGCGCGATTGCACCAGACGATGCGATTGGCGGCGTCGAGCAGGAAAAGCCCATCGGGCACGGCATTGGTCACCTGCTTGCGCTGAACGATTTCTGCGTCGCGATCGCGGACGAGCTGTTCGCCGTCTTTCAGGCGCGAGCGCACGCTCGCCATGACGTCGGCAAACGGCCGCTCAACCGCGTTCGCGTCGCGCATGAGCTCATTGGCGGCGCGATCCTGCGTCTGCACCCGAAGCGCGAGCCACACGCAAAGCGCGCCCAGCGCCACGGCGGCGATCCACGGCGTCCAGATAAAGGAGAGCACGACGGAACCTACGGTCACAGCGCCGACAAAATGGGGCAGTCGAGTCATGGCCGCGAGTGTAGTGGGCGCGGCGGCCGGGCTGATGTCGCTACCGTTACCGCCGCCAATGTCGTCGTTGATGTGCTCGCTCAGGTCGCCCAGTCCGCCCAGGCCATAGCGCGGCTGCGAATCGAGCGTGCTCACCGCTTGCGCAAACGGTACCCACCACCGCGCACAGTTTCGACCAATGCGTCATGTCCGGTCGGTTCCAGCGCAATGCGCAGGCGGCGGACGTGTACATCCACTGTCCGCTCCTCTATAAACACATGATCGCCCCAAACGCCGTCCAGCAGCGCTTGCCGGGTCATCACCCGATCCGGGCGCGACATCAAAAATCGGAGCAGACGGAATTCGGTCGGCCCGACTTTAAGCTCCACTCCGTTGCCGGAAACGCGATGCGCGGCCGGCTCTAGCCGCAGCCCCGCCACTTCAATCGGCTCTTCGCTCGACTCCGGTGCAGCACGACGCAGCAACGCCTTGATGCGCGCCATCAATTCTTTGGGAGAAAACGGCTTGGTGACGTAATCGTCGGCACCGACTTCCAGGCCGCGCACCTTGTCGTCTTCCGCCGCGCGCGCCGTGAGCATCAAAATCGGCAAGTCGCGCGTGCGGTCGTCCTTGCGCAGCTCACGCGCGAAATCGATGCCCGATTTGTCCGGCAACATCCAGTCGAGCACAATCAAGTCCGGCAGCGCTTCGTCCACGATGTCCCGTGCATCAAGCACCGCGTGGGCTGTTTTCACTGCGTAGCCCGCATGTTTGCAGTGGAGGGCAACCAGCTCCGCGATTGCGGGCTCGTCTTCAACTATTAGGATGGTCGCTGGCATAAGACTGATGTTTTATGACAGGGATGTTACGGCGATATGACAACGGTTTGCGAGCGGTTCGGGAAGTTCGGGGTGGTTCGGCGTCGCGTCCGTCGTCAGACAATGAACCACTTTGCCGCGAAAAATTGCTTATACGTCAAAATAGCTGCGGGGGAGTTAACCCGTTCGCAGTCACGGGAGGCTGAACAGTTGTCAATTGATTTTGCGCGACAGCCGCTGCTTGGCACGGATATCGCTGCGTTTGTGTTCGGTGTGCTGGCGGCACTTTTCTTTGTGCTCTGGCGGCGCGATCGTGAAAGCGGGACACAATGGCTCGCGCTGGCATATGCGCTGATGTGTGTGCACTACACGTTTGATTTTGCGTTGCTGCCAGTGGGGCTGCAAATCAATCCCGTTTCGGCCTCGATTCTGGCGGTTGCCGCTTCTGCGTTCTGCGGCGGGCTTTCGTACTACCTCGCCGCGCCGGCCATGCCTCCGCGATCGCAGCTTGCGCTGAGCGTTTTGATTCCCATGACCCTCCCGTTGTTGGCATTGCTGGGGGTTCCGCTGTACCGACCTTGGGGCTTTTTGCCATTTGTACTGGGTTTTCTTGTCGTCGTCTACGCGACGCTGCAAGCGATGCGACGGGAACCCCGCGCCAATCATGGCTGGCTGGCCCTTGGAATGCTGGCGATGCCGGTTTATCTGGCGGTGGTCAGCGTGCTCGGCATTGATCCGTTTTACGTCCGCTACTACTTTCTGATGCCCGCCATACTTGTCGGACTGCTGCTGCTGACCGTTAGCCTGCTGCGCCGCCGTCGCGCGCTCGAACAGGAAAATGCCCGTCGAGTTGAAGCCGAACGTGCGCTTACAGCGCTCAACGCAACGCTTGAGCAAACGGTCGCCGACCGCACCGCAGACCTGCAAAACATTGTGGCAGGACTGGAGAGCTTCAATCGCACAGTCTCGCATGATCTGCGCGGCTCTCTGGGGGGAATCGCGGGACTCGCCCGGGTTGCTGACGATGCGCTGCAAAAAGCCGATATGGCGGTTGCGCGGCGCGTCCTGCCCATGATTGCTACGCAGGCGGAGGACTCAAGCCAGCTTGTGCGCGCGCTACTCTCGCTGGCACGCGTCAGTGAAGTGGACGTCAGGAAAACATCGGTCGACTTAAACGCGCTCACCAGGGACGTAGTCGAGCACCTCAAGCTGATCCAGGCGCCGGAGAAGTCACCCGAGTTTGGTGTATTTGCCTTGCCGATAGTCAGCGCTGACGTTGATCTCCTGCGCGCGGCGCTGACGAACCTGCTCGCCAACGCGATCAAGTTTTGCATGACTTGTCCGACACCCCGCGTGGAAGTCATGGCTGAGGACAATGGCCGCGAAACGATCATTCGCATCAAGGACAACGGCGTCGGTTTCTGCCCGGAAGCCGCCCGTTCACTGTTTGACCCGTTCGTGCGGTTGCACGGCAAAGACTTTACTGGCCACGGCGTCGGCCTGAGCATCGTGCGCCGTGCCATCGAGCGGCAAGGTGGGCGTACATGGGCCGAGGCTAAGCCTGGTGCCGGCGCGAGTTTCTATTTTTCGTTGCCCAAGGGCTGAGACAAGCCCTACTTGTCAATCGGCATTGGGGACGGTACGCTGCGTCCGTATTCGACATCGCCAGTCATGTGGAGGCCGCCATGCCAAAACCCGTTGTCTGCCTTGCCTTGATCTCGTTCGCATTGCTCATGGGGTGCGAAACGACGCCGCAGCGCGAGATCGCTGCGCAGCCGCCGCGCGACCCCGTACGTGCGGCGATGGCGGAGGCCGACCGCGCCTACAGTGCCGGCGATGACGCTAAAGCGCTCGCGCTCTACACGCCCCTGGCGCAGAGCGGCAAGCTCGAAGCGCAGTATCGCGTGGCTCGCATCTATACGCGCAACAAGGGCGTGACGCCGAATGACCAGGAGGCCTGCAACTGGTGGGAACGGGCAACGGGCAGCAATGACTCGACTGCCGCCGTCAATCTGGGCCTGTGTTTCGAATCTGGCAAAGGTCGCGCGCAATCGCACGCTCAGGCGGCGCATTGGTATCGTAGGGCCGCTGACGGCGGCAACGCGTACGGCATGTACAACCTGGGCCTCGCGTATGAATACGGGCGCGGTGTGGCGCAGAGTTTTGATGTTGCCGCCGATTGGTTCCGCAAGGCGCTGGCGGTCAAAATGGAGCCCGGTGACAACGCGGACGCGCAGCGTCACCTCAAGCGTTCTGAAAATAATATCGGCGCGGCGCGCGGCGATCCACAGGCGCAGTACGATTTGGCGATTGATCTGCTGAACGGCCACAAGCCCGAGGTCAAAGACGAACGCCGCGCGATGGCGATGATGCGCGAAGCCGCCACTCGCGGTACGATTCCGGACGCATGGTTCATCTACGGATCATGGCTGCACGGCGGAATGGGTGGCGTGAAGTACGACCTCGCGCAAGCCGCTGTATGGATCAAGAAGGCAGCCGACACTGGACATGAGCAGGCGACCATTCGCTACGCCGAAATCGCGCTTTGCGGCATTGGTGTGAAAAAGGATCTTGCCGCGGGTGAGCGCATCCTGAAGCAGGCGATAGACCGCGGCAGCTGGGCTGCCATGAACACCCTGTCACGCTGGTATCAGAACGGCGACTGTGGCTTTCGCAAGGACGTCACGCTGAGTGCAGAGTGGCGCGTAAAAGCTGACGCAGCACAGTTGGCGGAGACCCAGAAGCGGCTGCAGCGCAAGTAGGACACACCGCGCTTTTTTGCGGTTTAGCAGCATCCTCCTCGCAGAGCAGTAGTGTCGCCTGCCTCCC
This sequence comes from Burkholderiales bacterium, assembly GCA_043777615.1. GTDB lineage: Bacteria > Pseudomonadota > Gammaproteobacteria > Burkholderiales > Casimicrobiaceae > Casimicrobium. The sequence goes on from JAYWHV010000327.1 coordinate 19,884, forward strand.
AAACGCTTGCTACTGCACCGATCCTGTCGCCCAAGCCAATCGCAGCTTCCGCCCGCACGGCACGGATTCCGAGCCCGAGTTGGTGCCAGCGTCGAATCGGGCCAGTACGCCATAGTTCGCTTTCGTCGGATCTATCCATGGATAGAAGCCGAATGCGCCTGCGCTGGAGTACGCGCCGTCGCCAGTTAGGGTGTCTTCTACCCAGTGGCCGATGCTGTAGTCGGGGACTTCGGTGGCGGGGAATGGCGAGTACAGCGCAGTTGCGCAAAATTGGCTGTTGGTACAAACCGCGTTGGCGTTGAGCTGGGTGCCAGCGACCAGGCTGTGGTCGAGTAGTTTGCGTAAAAACGCAGCGTACGTTTTTGCGGAGGTATTGATGCCGCCGGCGAGTTGCGGTTGCGTGTAACGAAAATCTGCTGCGTAAGCGGATAGACCGAGCCCGTTGATGATGGTGTTGGCGAGGCCTGCGTTGGCCTGTGTGCCGAGGCCCATAAAGTTTGCGGCATGCGTCTGCATATGACTACCGGCGTATAAAAATTTGCCTGCGGCGGCAGGGGTGTAGCTGCCATTGGCGCCGGACACGGCGCACGAGCCGACGGTGTCGGTTTGCTCGCAGGTGCTGAATGTGACGTAGCCGCTGGTGAAGTTGAGAAAGCGGATGTCGTCGACTGTGAGTGCGCCGCCGCGTGCTTGCGTGACGTAGGCGCCGTAGATCCATTTCGAAGCGGACGCGATGGGTATTTGTATGATGGCGCTGTAAACCGAGCCGATGCTGCCACTGACGCGCGCGCCTGTTGCATCGCCAATTTCGTAATAAAACGGTGCGACGCTGGCGCAGGTCGCGTCGGTTGCGGCGACCTGCTTGACGGCGTTGACGCGTGCCGACTCCGCTATTGGAAAGTGCGCGGCGGTGGTGCAGTAAACCACACCCTCACCCGCCCAGCCAAGCGCGATCATGGTGTTGAATTCAGAGAGGCTCGCGGTGTAGCGATGGTTCGGTGTTTTGCCGTGTGCGGCCGAGCGAAAGGCTCGATAAATCGGCACCTTGTTGGCGACGGGGCAGGCGCCCGTTGTGTCGGCTGCGGTCACTGCGAAGTCGTAGCCTTCAAAACTGAAGCCAGCGGGCAAGCTGGCTTGTAGCGACGCGCAATCCGTCTTTTCTGCGCCGTAAAAATGCGAGCTGACGAAGGGTGATGTGCCCGAAATATAGAAACGGCAAATACGAGTTTGGTTTGATGTCGCGTCTGCCGCCGCGTTGGCAACAAAACGTGTGCCGGTGCGACTGAAACCGGCTGCGCCGTCGAGTAACGCCTGCTCGGTGGGCCGCGCGGTGATGAAGTAGGCGTCCAGACTCTGGTTGTAATACTCGATGGCGGTGACGGTCTCTATGGCGTGCGCAGTTTGCGTTGCGAGCCATGCTATGAGCAGCCACGTGGTTTGCGCAAAGCGCTGTAATGCGGTGAACGTGCGATGATTCATGCGTGCTATTTGAGCATTCGCTGCGTGCGCTGAGGCGATGGAGTTGTAACGAAATAATTTTGGCTACGTGATCAGTTGCGATGCGCCGCAATCACTCGCCACGCCAAGGCGACGACGGCGAGCATGAATGCACCCATGCTGACTACGCTACGCAACAAGTTCGCCGCGTTCCACCGCTCGCGCACGCTCGTCCAATCGGTCGGTAGCGCGTTTGGATTCCATGATTCGGTGTACGCATTGAGTGGCAAGTTGACTTGCTGCGTGAAGATAATAATGCCCAGTGCGTAGACAATCGCGGCGATAACCATGCACCAGAACCAGCCCTGCTTTCGTGCTGACCACGCAGCAAATAACGTCAGGAAGCAGAGTAGCGGCGGGCTGAAGAAAAAGAAGAAGAACAACGTGTGGCGCACATTGCGGTTGAGCGCGGATTGCACGGTGGCGTAGGTTGCGCCGTCCATTTGCAGCATCGCGAGATTCACGTTAGCGCTGTAGGTGCCAAAGAAACCCGCCATGATGCCGAGTACGGTGATGGCGAGCACATGCAGGCTGAGCTGTGCTTTCAGTTGGACGTTAGGCATGGCGATACTCCCGATCTATGGAGATGCCAGTGTTGCAGGCTGCGCACGGCTGCGCCTTAACGTGAGATAAGTCCCATCTCGGCGCGCAGTCGCGAAAGTGACACATCGGTCATACCGAGGTATGACGCGATGTGCCGCAGGGGAATGCGCAGCGCCCAATCGGGTCGCGTTTGCAGCAGCGACTCGTAGCGTTGTCGCGCGGTGTGCTGCAGAAAAGTTTGCTCTCGTCGCATCTTGTCTTCGACCAACGTGCTGAGCGCCTTCAATTGCAAACCAGTCCACGATGGTATCGAGCGGAGGTTTTGTTCAAGCGCATCGTAGGGCAAGCAATGCACAGCCGTTGGCTCCAGCGCGGTGATGAAAAAGCTAACGGGTTCATCGCGCAAAAACGGCGCAACAGGCCAGATCAACGTGTCTTCGAGATGGAAATTCTTGTTCGATTCCGCGCCGTCAGCGTCGATGTAGAACAGACGCAGCGCGCCACGTTCCACCCAAAATGCGTCGCACCAAAACTCGTTCGCCCGCAACAAAGCTTCATCGCGCTTGAGCGAATTGCAACGCGCAAGCGCTGCGAGCGACCGAGCCTCGGTGGGCTTGAGTTCCGGGACACGCCGCATCAATGCGCTGACAAAAATGGTCGCTGGCATCAGGCGAGCACAGTTTCCGGTTCGCCAACGTTTGCGGGGGCCCTCCGCCTATCCATTTGCAGCCACGCCTCAATCTGCGCGGGGTCGTTGATGGTGCGCAGCGCGGCGTACGCGGCCTGTGCTTCGGGGTAACGACGACGCAAAAAGTTAAGCCACTGCTTGAGCCGTCCTGCGCGATGTTTGCGTTCAACGCGGGTGGCGACCAGCGCCCAGAAATCGTTGATGAGTGGCCGCAGTGTTTGCCACGAAACCTGCCCGCTCGTGGCTCCGCGCACCGCCCACGCCAATCCGGGATCAACCACCATTCCGCGACCAAGCATGATGTCCTGACAGCCGCTCACTTCGCGGCATCGCAGCGCATCGGCTACTGTCCAGATTTCGCCGTTTGCAATGAGTGGAATATTTACCGCAGCGCGGATATCCGCGATGCGTTCCCAGTATGCTGGTGGACGGTAGCCATGGGCCTTCGTGCGGGCGTGTACGACGAGCTCGGAGGCGCCGGCATCGGCAATCGCCTGCGCACATTCTTCGGCCCGTGTGTCATCGTTGAAACCCAGGCGCATCTTGGCGGAAACCGGGACGTGTGCGGGCACTGCACGACGTACCGCAGATACGATCTGGCTCACCAACTCGGGCGTTTCCAGCAGCATCGCGCCACCGCCATGACGATTGACGACTTTCGCCGGACAGCCGAAGTTGAGGTCGATACCGGGTGAGCCGAGTTCGGCCAAACGCGCAGCGTTTTCAGCCAGACAGGCGGGATCCGAACCGAGCAATTGCCCGCGCACTGGCACTCCGGCGAACGTGCAACCCCCATTCAAAAGCTCGGGCATGATCCGGATGAAGGTGCGCGCAGGCATCAGTCGTTCGGTGATGCGGATGAATTCCGAAACGCAGCGATCAACGCCGCCGACACGCGTCAGAATGTCGCGCAACACGAAGTCAAGCAAGCCCTCCATTGGGGCAAGCAGAATGCGTCCGCCGGATAGTGTTGTCGTGTCCAACGAACGCTCGCTAAAGCACGCGCCAGCGTCCAGTTGGCACGTCCCCGACCACGATTTCGCCGCGCCGGATGCGGGTTAAATCCGTGCGCCAGTTCTGCCCGTCGCAGATGGACGAGAGGATGCCTTTGGCGAGTGATGGTGTGTTGAGCAGAAGCGCGTTTGCGTTGTCAACATCGTTCGCGACTTGCACGGCGTTGTGCAGCGCGCTCGAAATCACCTCGGCCGCATCGGCAGGCGGCGGCGCGCGGAAATCGATACGCCAGGTCTCTTCAACGTCGGCGGCGGCCAGGCGACGCGCGAGGGCCGTGTCAGTGGTGAACACAACAAGCCCCATCTCACGCGTTGACAAGCGCCCAGCGACGCGCAACCCGCTGCCGGGAAGCTGCGGTGCCTGCGCTGTTCCGGGGTCGCTTGATGCGGTGGCGAAGTAGTTTTGCGCTGTGAGCAGGGTCATCGCAGGTGCGCCGCCGATTTCATCTGCTGCGGAAGTAAATCCGCGCGGTTTATTCATGATCACGGTGAGCGTATCGTCGAGTTGCGCATGCGCTTCAGCCGACAGTGTGATCTCAGCATCCGGGGTAGCGCGATCACCCGGAATCGCCACAAAACCATTCACCGCTACCCAGCCTTTTTCGATCATACGGTCGGCTTCGCTGCGCGACGCGATGCCACGCTGCGCAAGGATTTTTGAAATGCGGATGGGATCGCCGCCAGAAGCGTTGCTTGAGGTCAAAAGGGTCTTTCTATCTAGCGGGTAATTTTATGCGCGTCGTTGGCGCCGGGAGCCTTTCGGGTGGCAACTGGCGCACCGCCAGGCAGCAAACGAGCGCACTCGGCGCGGCTCAGTTGGTGGGACGTATCGCTAGCTGCGCCGCTTTCGAGCCACCAGATCCCGAAAGAACTCAGCGACGCCAGCCTCTCCCATTTTCCTCGCATCGGCAAGTTCGCCGCCATTGGTAACGTAAACCAGCTCGTTTGCTGGTGTGGCAATTACGATGGATGGGATGCCTTTCTTGATCACTTCGCCGTACGGTTTGACAACGTCAAGATTCTTGTTGAAGCGGTTTACATCGACCTTAACGACGACGTAATTGTCATTGAGCAGGGCCTTCAGCGCCGGCTTCTTGAACTCACCGTCCAGCATTTTGCAGTCTCCGCACCAGTTGGCTCCGAACACGATCATCAACTGCTTGTTTTCTGTTTTTGCTTGGGCCCTTGCCTGCGAGACCTGAGCCTGCGCGTCGGCCGATTCGTCGTAAGCGGGCCCGTCCGAGGCAAAGACGCAGAGACTTAGAAATGTGGCGACGAGAGAGGCTGAAATGGATTTCATGGCAGGTAAAGTGGGTTTTGCTGGACGCGGAGATTACCGCAGCCGTCTGCGGACGCGCAAAGTTGACATAATTGCTGTGTGGCGGGTGTAGCTCAATGGCAGAGCTGTTGCTTCCCAAGCAACTGACGAGGGTTCGATTCCCTTCACCCGCTCCACCCACTCGCTACCGTGTGCTTTCGTCAGAATCGATCCTCGATCGGCGGCGCGCAGAAGCAACCAGCCAAAGCGATGCAGCCGCAAAATAGGTGATGCAAACGATGCTCGCCTCGGGACCTTGCGGACCGCCGGTCAGCCAGTTCGCGCCGATCGGCTTCAGATCGATCAACAACGACGGAATTTTCACGTCAATGCCACTCAGTGGCAGACCGAAACCGACCGCGAGCAACCAGTTCCAGCCGGAATGCCAACCCATCACGCCGAGAATGCTCTGTGAACGCAGTGCCCAGCAGCAACAGAACACGCCAAACAGAAGGTTACTTAGGGTGACCAGCCAGTGCTGACCTCGACTGAAATGAAGCAGGGCGAAAAGCGCGGAGCTCACCAGGACGCCGATCACAACGTTAAACTTCTTCGACATGATGGACAGCAACCAGCCGCGAAACAAAATCTCCTCCGCGCTCGACTGCAACGCCAGAGAAAACAGCAGCAACGCGATGGAGGTAACCGCGGAGGGCGACGCCCACGCCCGCCCGAAACCGGACGCCGAATACCCACCTGCGAACAGGATGATCAGGACGATCCCCAGCATGCTGACCCAACCAATCGCATGACCGCGCAGGAACACAAGAACCTTGTGGTCACCTGTAAGGCCGATCGATGCCAGTGGGCGGCGTTCAACCAAGCAAACCCAAAAGAGCAGCAGCGAAAGCAGCATGCCGAAGGGCACCAACGTGAATCCGATCAATCCCGTGGCGTCAACCGGATTTCCTTTGGCGTCGAGCGCAACAAACAGCTCCAATAGCGCGTCTCCCGCGACCGCGGTGACGACCACCACGAACAGCCCCAACACCGGCGCCAATGCGCCCCACGGCAACCATCCTTTAGCGACAACGGGCGAGTAAATGTCCCGCGATTTCAGGAAGAACATGGTCGTATGCGGCCCTACATGAGGTAATGGTCGCATTAGGCTAGAGCGCAGACCAGTTGTCACTGGTGATGCGACGAATTGGCGATTCAGGCGTCGGGTGGCGGGTGTGGTTGGACGGCCAGCGCATAGCGGCGCGTTGTGGCGCGGAAGCCAACAAGGACTCAATATTCTTAAGCCTTCTCAGGCGGACGCCAGTTCAGCGAAGCCGCCAAACGCTGCGCGAAGCACTTTCGCCTCGGACGGTTGCAGATAGCTCAAATTCAGCGAAAGCCGAAGGCGCCCGCGATAAATCTACGCTGGCGCGGAGCAGAGAGTTTTCCAGGGCTGACCGCGGCCAGCTCGACCTGATCAATCCAGCCGAGACTTATCGGGTGCAGACAGTGCACTATGCCCCTAAAAGTCAACGGCATGCGGAATATTGATTGGGTGATGCGCTTAACGCGTTATCTGGTGAAGAGCGCAATCAAAATGATGATTGGAATCGGAATTCCCAAGAAGAAAAGTAGTAGTGAGCGCATGGTGGTTCCTTTGAACTGGAGACTGGATTGAGCGGTTAAAGATCGCGCCGACGACCACCGTAGGTCGTAGCGAGGCTGGCCGTGAAAGCACCGATCAACAACGAAATGAACAACCAAAGTGCTGTGTAGGCGGATACTTTGCGCGCTTTGTCGGCAGCGTCTTTCGCCACAGCCTCAGCCTCAAGAATCGCGGCCCTGGCTCGCTCAAAGGTTGCGCCGACGCGCTTTGCGGACTCTGCTTGTGAGAGCCCCGTCCGCTCGGCTACGAGCTGAGACGCGTACCGCAAATCGTCAGCGTTTAGCGCCCCGGTGCGCAGCGACGTCACGAAGATACCGACTACTTCAGATGTGGAAGCAACCTCGGATCGAGATGGCGAGACGCTGCCGGTCGCCCCTGGTGGGTTGGTCGGGGTCACCGGCGTTGAACTTGCCGACAGTACGTCTCGGCGGAACAGCGAATCAACAAAATAGGAGAGCGAGTTGCCGTCGCCAGCACCTACTTTGGCAGCACCGCTCGCTGCGGCGGATGTCGCGGCAGACGCCATTCCGCCCGCAACCGAAGCGCCGGCCTGCACCCCGCCGCTGACAATCGATCCGATCACTGATGCGAGTAGAGCTGCGGTGGCAAGCGTGGCTATGGCCCACGAGAGGAAGCCATGTGCCGTGTCGCGAAAATACACCTCATCGCTGTGAACCGATGTCCATTTCGTACGCAGCCGACCCGCGAGGTATCCGCCGAGGCCGGAGGCTGCAACTTGAGTCAGCGCAAGCCACACGATTGTTGAAACGCCAAAGGCGGTGGCGCTGATGCCTGACTGCGCCCAGGGCGATACAGACGACATTCCCAGGCCCGTGCCCAGTATCAGGAGAATGAGCGACAAAGCTGCTGCCGCTGCCGCCCCGGCGAAGATAGCTCCCCACGACACGGCGCTTGCCGCACCAGGGGGACGTTCGCGACGTAATTCGTCAGCGATAAGGCCAGTTTCGACCATATTCGCGGTGACGCTTTGTGATGTGTTCATGTTCATTCCAGTGCTTTGTAAGATCGCCCACAGAGACGCAGGCGCATTGGTTCATGCAGCGACGAGGTTGTCACACTGCCAGTGCAAGCTTTCGGAATGCGCAAAACGCGGCGAGCTCAAAGGCTCGAACCCACCGCGTCGCGCATTTGATGGGCGACGTGCGCTAGGCGCCAGTCGCGAGGGGAGCATCCTTGCAGTCGCTCAACTGATTGCCGATCTCTTCCAGGCCCATCGTCCTTTGTGCTGTTTGCGCCTTTTGCGTCCGTTGTCGCAAGCGTCATGTACTTCTGGTCGAGAGCATGAACTTCTTTGTGGTCGTCAGTCAGGAGCTTGATCGCGCCAACGGACGCACCTGTGCGAGCGGGCACTTTAGTGGTCTTGGTGGTAGTCACAGTGGCACTCGGATTGATTGAACTGGTTTGATTGGTCAGGGCGGCGTGCCGTCGTCAAACGAGCTATTTGCCATCGCGATCTGAGTCGCCGGGCGTGGCTCGTTCAACGGTGTCACTGAGACGATTCCATGCGTCGCGGCTCGCATGTTTCGCGCTGGCCCAATCGAGATTTGACGTTCCGCGTGAGTTGTTCCAGTCGCGGGACAAGTCCGACTCTACGGCGTCGAAACTCCGGCCCGGATATCTGCCATATGCGTTGACGCCGTAGCCGTAGGCAGGCCCGTAGTCTTCGAAGTTGCGTGTGCCGTCGACATAAGGTCGGGCACCAAAATTGTCACGCCAGTATGCGTCCTCGGCAGTCGGATCAATCGCTTCTGCGACACCCTTGCCAGCCAATCCGCCGACAATGGCGCCTACGGCTGCACCGATGATCGTGCCCACGGGGCCGACTACCGTTCCGGTAGCAGCGCCTACTGCCGCGCCCGTACCGACGGCGGCCGCTACTCCACCGACCACCGCGCCGATTCCAGTGCCGACCGGATGTGCGCCCGGTGTGCCGGTTAATGGGTCGCGGTTGAGGTCGTCGTCGCGTGTAGTGCTTGAGTTATTGGAAGTTTCATTCATGGTCGAAGTCTCCTTGAAAATTGGTAATCTTGATAATCGCAGCGACTAGTCGTCCGGCTTCATTCGAGGCCTTACAAGCGCGAAAAAACCGAGAGATCAATCTGGCCGATGCTTGATGAGAGGTTGCGCTGAATGGCGCGGGATTTCTGTGCGATATCGCACTTAATCTTGACACCGCTACTTTTTTGTCGGGGGCCGAAGTGAGGCATGCGCGCGCGGTTCGGTTGTGGCGACAACGCGCGAGTCTCCGGCGCATCGAACTCCGTTCGTCGTCCCGCAGCTTTGATTTACGGGAGCGTACGAACGGACGCTTCGCGATTCCACTGTCTGGTTTTTGCCGCTGCAATGAACGCAGTGGGGTTTGCGGCCTCGACTACACCGTCATCCTCAATAAGGCCCGCCTTTTTAAAGAGCGCCTGTCCGCCGCTATCGAGCGCAATCGCCTTTAGATGGCCGAACGCATCGCGAAGGAAATCGATGGCTGCGGCCTCGGAGCTGAGCGCCTCGGCCCCTTTCCCGGACAGCACGACCGCAACCGCGTCGAACAGTACCGAAGGCGTTCCCGCGAGTTGCCCATCAGCCGGGAGTTTTGATCCATCAGCCAGCGTAACGCCGCCGACCTTTGGCGCGACGATCTTGACGCGCGCGCCACCAGCAACAGTGGCCTTTTTGATTGCTGCAATGATCTTGCCGTCTGAGCCGTCATTGACAAGGATTGCAACACAGCGACCCGCGAGGGTGTCTTTCATCCTGCCGATGAGTTGCAATGCTGCGGACGGCGCCATGTCCTTGATCGGCGCGCTGGATAGCGGAGCCGGCGGCATCGCGGGCAATGCGAGGCCGTTGGCCACACGTTTCGCGAGGTCCGGATTAATGTGAATCAGGTGACCGACGATGGCCTCGCGAACGTGCAGCGTTTCCACCTTGGACAATTCGAACACCAGCGCGAACGCGATGTGTGCCTGCTCAGTGGCGCTCTGGCTGCGATAGAACATCCTCGCCTGCGAGTAATGGTCAGCAAAGCTTTCGGCGCGGACACGGCCACGTGCGCCCGCTTCCACCGAAGGAAAGCTGCGAAATCCGCCCGCGCTTTCCCGCGCCGAATCGGCTGCGAGACTGCTCGGGTCGTAGGCGACACGACCTTTCGGCTGCTGCATCTGCATGTGCCCATCGCGCTGGTGGTTCGCGAACGGACACTGCGGCGCGTTAATCGGAATCTGGTGGAAGTTCGCGGAACCCAGTCGTGACAACTGGGTGTCGAGGTAGGAGAAGAGGCGGCCCTGCAACAGCGGATCATTCGAGAAGTCCATTCCCGGAAGAATATGAGATGGACAGAATGCAACCTGCTCGGTTTCAGCAAAGAAGTTGTTTGGCCAGCGATCAAGCACCATGCGACCGATGACTCTTAACGGCACCAACTCTTCAGGAATCAATTTCGTAGAGTCAAGGTGATCGAATGGGAAGGATTCGGCCTCCGCTTCGGTGAAAAGCTGGACGGCTAGTTCCCATTCCGGAAATGCGCCCGCCTCGATGGACTCGAACATGTCGCGCCGATGAAAGTCCGGGTCCGCACCCGCGATCTTCACGGTCTCGTCCCAGACCGTGGCCTGCAGGCCGAGCTTGGGACGCCAGTGATATTTGACGAAAGTCGACTTTCCGTCGGCGCTGATCAGGCGGAAGCTGTGAATGCCGAAGCCCTCCATCATGCGAAGTGATCGTGGCAGCGTACGGTCCGACATCGCCCACATGACCATGTGCATCGATTCCGGTGTCAGCGAGATGTAGTCCCAGAATGTG